>DFEQ01000014.1 GCA_002368735.1 Christensenella sp. UBA3798 | reverse complement strand
AGGTAACAGGATTTATAGGCGGCGATCCCGCCCGTAACTCCCACGAGGACCTTTCTTTTCATTCTCAGTCTTTGGAGATCTTTACCTTGCCTTCGTAGATCTCTTTTGCCGCGACGGAGATGGGCTTCTGCTTGGTGGCGGCGAGCATATCGCCTTCCTGTTGCAGAAGTTCACGCGCGCGCTTGGCAACGCCGCAAACCAGCATATAGCGGCATTCGGTCTTTTTGATGAGTTTATCAATAGGCGGATCGATCATCATGGTATTAGTTCCTCCCAAAATAGTTTTTTTTCACGTTGCGGAAGTCGTCTTTCAGCGACTCGGCATCGATGATTTTTTTAACGTTCTCCACGGCGACGGATAAGTCGTCGTTCACTACGAAATACTCGTAGGGTTCCGCTTGGTCAAATTCCTTCTCCACCTGCGAATTGCGCAGCTTGATCTGCTCCTCGGTCTCGCTCCCTCTGCCGTTGAGACGCTCGAGCAAGGTTTCCAAGCTCGGGGGCAGGAGATAGATGAGGACGGCGTCTGGTATGGCTTTTTTGACGTTTGCCCCGCCGATCATCTCGATCTCGAGGATGACGTTTTTGCCTTGCGACAAGACCCTTTCCACTTCGGACAGAAGGGTGCCGTAACGATGGGTGAATTTATCCACCGTCTCGAGGAACTTGCCTTCCGCAAGAAGCTTATCGAACTCTTCGTTGGTGCGGTAATAGTAATGCACTCCCTCCACCTCACCGGGGCGCGGCGCGCGCGTCGTGACGGAAACGGTGGTGGCGGCGAGGTCGGGGTATCTCTTCATCAGCTCACGGCAGACCGTGCCCTTGCCTACTCCCGACGGACCGGATATGACGATAACTTTGCCTCTTTTCATAGCTTCCTCCGATCACTCCAAATTCTGTATCTGCTCGCGGACCTTCTCTATCTCGCACTTCAAGAGAACGACGTTCTCGGCAATGAAGGAATCGTTCGCTTTGCTGCCGATGGTATTCGCCTCACGGTTGAGTTCCTGCGTCAAAAAGTCAAGTTTCCGCCCTGCCGTGGGTTCTGTGGAGAGGATAGCGCGATAATGGGCGATATGGGCGTGGAGCCTGGCGAGCTCCTCGTCGATGGCGCACTTATCCGCAAAGAGGGCTACCTCGGTCAGGAGGCGGGTCTCGTCCACCTCCGCGCCGGAAAGCGCCTCGCGGACGGTCTCTTCCAAACGGGACTTATATTCCTCGGCGACATGGGGCGCGCGTGTCTCGATAACACCCGTTAAGCGCTCTATCTCGTCTATCTTGGAAAGGATGTCCTGCGTGATGGCTTTGCCCTCGGTATCGCGCATTTTGAGGAGAGAATCCAAGGCGGCGTTCGTTGCTTCGCGGACGAGAGAAAGTATCTCCTCTTCGGGCGCGGCGACGATAGTCTCCTCCGTCACACCCTGCACGCGAAGGAGGGAGGAGGCGGTCAGGTCGTTCTTGACGCCGAATGCGGCGGATAGTTCCCTGCCCATCTCGATATAATTCTCGACAACGGCTTTATTAAGGGTGAGGACCCCTTGATCCTTGGGGGCGGTATAGGTGGTGAATACGTCGATATGACCTCTGCTGACGCGGGCGGAGATCGCTTTTTTCATCGCGTCTTCGGCAAAAAGCAAAGCACGGGGGAGCTTGATGGATAGATCGAGGAATCTGTGATTAACGCTCTTTAGTTCCACGACGAGGGTGCGACCGTTTTTCTCCGCCTCACCTCTGCCGTATCCCGTCATGCTGTACATTGTGCGCCTCCGCGAGCATATATGCGTATGCCCATATTTAAGATTATTCTATATCATAGCATAGTTCGTGCGGAAAATACAAGCGTTTCTTAGATGAAAAGCCACTTCAAAAAAATTGTTTTTTCGGATAAAAAGGGGTTTACTGCTTCAAAAGCTCGAGGAACGCCGCTTCGTCGATGACCTCGATGCCGAGTTTTTTCGCCTTATCGAGCTTACTGCCCGCATCCTCGCCGACTACGACGAGGTCCACCATCTTGCTGACGCTCTCGGCGACTTTTCCCCCTCTCTTGCGTATCTCCTCCTGCGCCGCGGAGCGCTTGTAGGAGGATAGGGTGCCCGTGATGACGACGGTCTTCCCCGAGAATACTCCCTCAGTCTTTTCCTCCTTGAGGAAAGTGACGCCCTTTTCGAGAAGCGCGTCGATATAGGCGGCGTTATCGCTATCCGCGAAGTAGTCCACGATGCCGCTTGCCGTGATGAGTCCGAAGTCCTCGATAGAGGCGATGTCGTCCACCGACGCCGCTCTTATCCTGTCCAACGTTTCGTAGGTCTCGGCAAGGACGTACGCCGCTTTCTTGCCTACGTTGGGAATACCGATTGCATAGAGGAAGCGCGCCAAGGTAGTGCTCTTTGCTTTTTGGATGCCCGCGACGAGCTTTTCCGCCTTTTTATCCTTGAAGCCGTCCAAGGAAAGAAGCTGCTCCTTGGTGAGGTCAAAGAGTTCATAGGCGTATTTCAGCCCGAGTTCGTTATAGAATTGCTCGATGGTCTTTTCGGACAAGCCGTCGATATCCAGGGCATCCTTGGAGCAAAAGTGCTCTATCGCCGAGATGAGCTTTGGGGCGCAATTCTCCTCATTGGAGCAATAGAGAAAGACACCCTTCTCCACGACGGGAGAACCGCAGACGGGACACACCGCGGGTTTTTCCACCTCGCGCGCACCCTCGACCTCCTCGGCGACCCCTGTAATTTCGGGAATGACGTCGCCCGAACGGCGAACGAAAACGCGGTCGCCGATGCGGATGCCTTTGCGGCGGATCTCGCTGATATTGGACAGCGTGGCGCGCGACACCGTAGCCCCGCCGATATCCACGGGGTCGAGGACGGCAAGGGGGTTGAGTTTGCCCGTACGCGACACCTGCCACAGCACGTCGCGCACGACGGTGGTGAGCTCTTCCGCCTTGAACTTATAGGCAAGCGCCCAACGTGGGAATTTCTCAGTAAATCCGAGCATTTCACGCAAAGCAAAGGAATCCGCCTTAAAGACCATGCCGTCTATCAAGAAGTCCAAATGCGGGCGCTTTTCTTCCGCTTCCGCAAGCAACCTTTTGACCTCGTCGAAATCGCTGACGACCTTGAAATAATCCCCTACGTTGAAGCCCTGCTCTATCAAAAAGCGGTGCACCTCGTGTTGATAATGAAACTCTATCCCCTTGTGATAACCCACGTTGTAGGCATAGAAGGACAAGCCTCTCCGCGCCGTCTCGGCAACGTCAAGATTGCGGATCGCCCCCGCCACGCCGTTGCGCGCGTTCTTCAAGGGAACTTTTGCGTCCATGTTGTACTTTTCAAGGGAGGAAAGGGGCATCACCCCCTCGCCCGAAACGTCTATCTCCCCTTGGAAGGGAATGGTCAAGGGGACGTTCTTGATGGTCTTGACCTGTTCGGTGACCTCTTCGCCCACCTCGCCGTCACCGCGAGTGCAGGCACGAATGAGCCTTCCCCCTTCGTAGGTCAAATTGAGGGTAAGCCCGTCGTACTTGTACTCCAAGGTCAAATCCACCGTTTCGCCCTTCCCGAGCTTATTCATCCATTCACCGACGCCCTCCACCGTCTTGGTCTTATCCAGGCTGTAAAGGCGCTCTTTGTGCTTGACTTGGCGGAAACCCTCGTTCGGGCGTCCCCCTACCCTACGCGTGGGAGAATCGGGCAGAACCAAACCGCCGAACTGCTCGAGCATCACGAGTTCGTCGTACAGCGCGTCGTACTCCGCGTCGGAGACGGTGGGGTCATCGTTTTCGTAATACTCTTTCGCGTACTTATTGAGAAGTGCGACGAGCTCTTCCATCCTACCCATAAGCTACCTCTTTAGGCTTTTTTGAAGGGTGCGACCTTCATATTGAACTGTTTGATACCGAGACCGTCGAAGGCAACGCTGGCGTTGTCCCCCGTGATTTGGATTATCCTGCCCACACCGTAGCGCGGGTGCACGACCTTTTCGCCGAGCTTATAGTCGATAGAGCCCGAGGGGAGCTTGGACAGATCCGCCGCCGCGCCGTTGACAGAGCGAACTATCTCGTCGCGAGAGCGCTTGGGCGCCTCGACCGCGCTTTGTTGACCACCGGCGAAGGGGCGCGAAGTCCCGACGGAAGTAGAAGAAGGAATGGTTGCGGGGCGCGTCACGTTCGCCTCTTTCAAGAAGCGGCTCTTGGGGTTATACTGCGTGGAGCCGTACATAAAGCGCGAGCGCGCGCAGGTCAGATACAGCCTCTTTTTCGCGCGGGTCATCGCCACGTACATCACGCGGCGCTCCTCCTCTATCTCGGCGGTGGTCTTGTTGTAGGACTGCGAGGGGAAGACGTTCTCCTCGAGCCCCGTCACGAAGACGACGTCGAACTCCAACCCCTTGACCGAATGCACGGTGGAGAGCACGACGCACTCCTCGCTCTGTATCTCGTCGGTATCGGACACCAGGGAGACCGACTGCAGATACTCCTCGATGGAAGCGCCCGAATTCTCCTTCTCGAAGTCCTTTATTTCGCCGATGAGCTGGTTGATATTCTCCTTGCGCGAGATATCCTCCTCTTTATCCCCCGCAAAGGCGAGGAAGAAGCCCGCTTCCTCCGCGACGTACTCGGCAAAGTCACCGAGACCCATATTGCGGCTTTGCGCGAGGAGCTTATCGAAGAGCGATTTGAACGCGGCGAGTTTCTTTGCCGAACGTGGGGATAAGAACTCTTCCGCTTCTCCGAACAATACGTCGGAGATACTGATGCCCCGCTCGGCAGAGAGTGTGGCTATCTCCTCTATCACGCTGTCGCCGATACCCCTCTTCGGGGTGTTGATGATGCGAAGGAAGGCGTCGTTATCGCGCGGATTGACGATGGCGCGGAAGTAGGCGAGAAGGCTCTTGACCTCCTTTCTTTCATAGAACTTGAAGCCGCCGTACACTTTATACGGCAAGCGATAGAAGCGCAGTTTTTCCTCAAACTTCTTGGTCAAGGCGTTGATACGCACCAAGATGGCAAAGGCGCTCGGAGAATAGCCCTGCCCCCTGACGAGGCTCGCTATCTGCCTGACGACGTAGTCCGCTTCATCGCGGTCATCCTCCCCCGTATAGCTCTCCACACGCACGCCGCCCGCTTGGTCGGTCCACAACTTTTTGTCAAAGCGGCCGCGGTTATTGGCGATGACCGAGTTCGCGGCGTTTAGAATATTGGTGGTGCTGCGATAGTTGCGCTCGAGCTTAATGATGCGCGCTTCGGGGAAATCCTTTTGGAAGTCGAGGATATTCTGGATATCCGCGCCGCGCCAACCGTAGATACTTTGGTCCTCGTCGCCGACGGCGAAGATGTTGCCGTGACGACTGGCGAGCATTTCGGCTATCTTGAACTGCAAACGGCTGGTATCTTGATATTCGTCGATATGTATATAGCGGAAGCGCTCGGCATAACGCGCGAGCACGTCGGGGAATTCGGAGAATAGAAGATATGTCTTGATAAGCAGGTCGTCGTAGTCCATCGCGTTGGCTGCTCTGAGCTCCTCCTCGTAGGCTTCGTAGACGTCGCATATCTCCATCGCGTCGCGGTCGCCGCACTCGGTGCGGTATTCGTCGGGCGATATCATATAGGTCTTGGCATTGCCGATATGGAAGGCGACTTTGGTTTCAAAGCCGTTTTTCTCGATATGCTTATTGGCGATGATGCGCTTGATAACGCGCTCCTTATCGGCGTCGCTGTATATCGTAAAATTCTTGTCATATCCGAGCTTTTCGGCATTGTAGCGCAAAATGCGCGCGCAGAGCGAATGGAAGGTAGACACCCACACGCCCGCGTTTTCGCCGAGGAGAGAATCCAGCCTCTCTTTCATCTCGTTCGTCGCTTTATTCGTAAAGGTGATGGCGAGGATGGAATAAGGCTCGACCTTCTTGTCGTCTATCAAATAGGCAACTCGATAGGTCAGGACGCGGGTCTTGCCACTCCCTGCGCCCGCGAGGACGAGCACCGCTCCCTCGGTGGCCTCTACTGCCTGTAATTGTTCCGGATTGAGTTTACTGAGATCCATTTTTATAAAAACCGCTATGCGGTCCTCACACGTTTTTCTTGGGCGAAGCGCCCTGTTTAAAGAGATCGACATCCCTCCTGAGCCGCTGAGAGATCTCGCGTATTACGTCCACCGCCCTGCCTATCTCCTCCAAAGTATTCTCCTTGCCGAAGGAGAAGCGGACGGAAGACCTTATCTCGCTTTCCGTCCTGCCCATTGCGGCGAGGACGTGCGAGGGCTCGGTACTCCCCGAGGAGCAGGCGCTTCCCGCAGAAGCCTCGACGCCCGCTTGGTCGAGGGCGGATAATAAATCTTCGTTCTTTACGCCGTAAAACAGGAGATTGACGATGCCGGGATGGCTTTCTCCCCCGCCGTTCAAAGAGACGTAGTCGCCGAGGAGGGATAGGAACCTCTCGCGAAGGGAAAGTAAATGCGCGCGCCGCTCGTCCAGCTCCGAGACCGAAGCGGCGAGAGCTGCCCCCATGCCCACTATGGCGGGAGTATTGTACGTGCCGCCGCGCAGCGAGCGCTCCTGCTCCCCTCCGGGGAGGATGCTCTTGATCTTTACCCCTTTGCGCAAATAGAGGGCGCCGACCCCTTTGGGTCCGTAGAATTTATGCGCCGAGAGGCTCAAGGCGTCCACGCCGAGGGCTTTGACGTCAAGGGGAACGATCCCTGCCGCCTGCACCGCGTCGGTGTGAAATAGCACCTTTTTCTCCCTAGCGATAGCGGCGATCTCGCGAATGGGCATCACCGTGCCGACCTCGTTATTGACCGTCATAACGGTAAGGAGCACGGTATCGTCGCGGAGAGCTTCGCGCACGCTTTGGGGGCTGACCCGCCCCTCTGAGTCTACGGGAAGATAGGTGACGTCAAAGCCTGCCTCGCACAGTTTGTTGAGAGCGCCGAGGACGGCGGGGTGCTCAACGGCGGAAGCGACGATATGTTTGCCCTTGTCTTTATAGGCTTCCGCAATGCCGCGGACAGCCCAATTATCCGCTTCGGTGCCCCCGGCGGTGAAGTATATTTCGGAAGGAGAGGCGTTGATCTGTCGCGCTACCCTCTCACGAGCACGGTCAACGGCGGCGACGGCTTCCCGCCCCGCCTTGTGCGTGCTGCTCGCATTGCCGAAAACGGAGCAAAAGTAAGGGAGCATCTCCCTAACGACGATTTCATCCGTCGGCGTGGTAGCCGCATGATCGAGATATATCCTCTCCCCTTTCATTCTTACAGGATATCGCCCTCGTATATCGGGTATTTCTCGCAAAGGGCGATGACAGCCGCTTTGACGCGCTCCACCGCCGCCTCGCGGTTCTTGATGATATCGGTGATGAGGTCGGCTATGTATACGCAGTCCTCCTCCTTCATGCCACGCTGGGTGACGGAGGGAGTGCCGATCCTGACGCCGCTCGTCACGAAGGGCTTCTCGGTGTCGAAGGGGATGGCGTTCTTATTGACCGTGATATGCGCTTCGTCGAGGAGCGCTTCGAGCTCCTTGCCCGTGATGTGGTTGCTCGTGAGGTCGAGGAGCATCAGGTGGTTATCGGTGCCACCCGAAACGAGGTTGACGCCATTGGCGAGGAACCTCTCGCTCATCGCCTTGGCATTCAAAACGATCTGATGTTGATAGGCTTTAAACTCGGGGGTCAAGGCTTCGCCGAAGGCGACGGCTTTCGCCGCGATGACGTGCATCAAGGGACCGCCCTGCGTGCCGGGGAATATCGCCTTGTTTATCTTCTTCGCGATCTCCTCGTCGTTGGTCAAGATAACGCCGCCGCGCGGTCCGCGAAGGGTCTTGTGCGTGGTGGTGGTAACGACATGGGCGTAGAGCATGGGGTTGGCGTGCTCCCCTGCCGCAACGAGACCCGCGATGTGCGCCATATCTACCATGAGATACGCGCCTACCTCGTCCGCGATGCGGCGGAACTCCTTGAAGTCAATGGCGCGCGGATAGGCGGAAGCACCCGCCACGATCAGCTTGGGACGGTGCTCCTTGGCGAGGCGTTCGACCTCTTCGTAGTCTATCCTGCCCGTCTCCTTCTTGACGCCGTAGGGGACGATATTGTAGTTCTTGCCCGACATATTGACGGGGCTGCCGTGCGTTAAGTGACCGCCGTGCGCAAGGTTCATGCCGAGAATGGTATCGCCCACTTCGAGGAGGGCGAAATAGACGGCGAGGTTGGCGTTGGCGCCGCTGTGCGGTTGCACGTTGGCGTAGCCTGCTCCGAATATCTTCTTGACGCGCTCGATGGCAAGGGTCTCCACCTCGTCCACGAAGGCGCAGCCGCCGTAATAGCGCTTGCCGGGGTAGCCCTCGGCGTATTTATTGGTGAGGTGGCTGCCCATCGCCGCCATAACGGCGGGAGTAACGATATTCTCGCTGGCGATGAGTTCGAGGTTGCCCCTTTGACGAGCGAGCTCTCGCTCCATCGCGCCGAAAACTTCTTCGTCCTGTTTTCTTATCGTGCTTAAATCTATCATATTTTCTCCTATCCTTTCGAGCATGCGCTCGCAATTTATTTCATCATATCCTCGATGATGGCTTCGAGTTCGGAGGCGGGTCTCACCCCTACCGTCTTATTGAAGACGACGCCCTTCTTGAGGAAATAGAGGGTCGGGATCACGCTGATGTGGTAGTCGATGGCGATCTTCTCTTCGTCGTCCACGTTGACAGAGCCGAAGGTGACCTTGCCTGCATACTTCTCCGCGAGCGCCTCCACCGTGGGAGAAAGCATCCTGCAAGGGCCGCACCAAGTAGCCCAAAAGTCGAGGACGGCGTAGTCTGCGCTTTTGATTTCGGTGAGATTATCGGAATTGACTGTGATCATATTAACCTCCTGATTATCGTATTATACTGTATTTTTGACTATTTATCTTGTTTAGACGCGTCTTGCTCCGCGCTCTCGGAACTCTCGGCGCCCTTATCATTCGTGCTGTCCGCACCATGGTCGATTCTAACTACCTCCGAAGAGTCCTTTTCCTCGTCGGGAGGATAGATGCCGCTCATCTGCGGAGCGAAGGCGGACTTCTTGCGTATCATGCGATCGGCGAATATCCCTACCGCCACGCCGAGGACGAGCCCTGCCGCGATGACCGCCAGGAGTATCATATCGCTGAAGTTACGAAAGATGGCAAGCCCTGCGCCGATGAGCAGGACGGGGATGAGATAGACGATGAATGCGGCGCGCAGGACGAAGCGGTCGCTCATCGTGACCCCGACCTTGTCGCCCACCTTGGCGCCGAGAGTGTTTTTCACCTCGACGTACACCTTCATTCTCTCCCCTTTCGCTGTCAGGCACATACCGCACTTATCGCAGGCGGACTTCCTCTCGAAGACCACCTTGGCGGTGCCGCGCTTCTCGTTGAGGCTCTCTACGACGCCTATCTCCTGCATCACTTGTCCTCTTTTGTGACGGCGATGGCAAGGTCGGTGAGTTGCTTGGGCTCAACGGGAGAGGGAGCGTCGCTCATCAAGCAGCAGGCATTCTGCATCTTGGGGAAGGCGATGACGTCCTTGATACTCTCTGCGCCCGTGAGGAGCATGACCAAGCGATCTAAGCCGAACGCCAAGCCGCCGTGCGGGGGTGCGCCGTAGCGGAACGCCTCCACGAAGAAGCCGAAGCGATCCACGATATCTTGGTCGGAGAAGCCGAGCAGATTGAATATCTTGCTCTGCATCTCGGGGGTATGTATCCTGATGGACCCGCCGCCCGCCTCCTCGCCGTTGATGACGAGGTCGTACGCCTTAGAGCGCACCTTCAAGGGGTCGGTGTCCAGGAGAGGCAGGTCTTCGTCCATCGCCGCGGTAAAGGGGTGATGGATGGCGACGTATCTATTCTCTTCCTCGCTGTACTCGAGGAGGGGGAACTCGGTGACCCACAGGAAGTCGAAGGAACCTGCGGGGATAAGCGCATGATCGCGCGCGATCTTTAAGCGCAAAGCGCCGAGCGCGGCGGAGACCACAGCGTACTTATCCGCTACGAAGAAGACGATATCACCCGTCGTAGCGCCTGCGGCGGCGAGGATGGCGTCCAAAGAGCCTTCTGTCAGGAACTTGGCGAAGGAAGAGGTAGCGCCCTCCTCCTTCAAGGAAATCCAGGCAAGACCCTTGGCGCCGTAGTCCTTGACGAACTCGGTGAGTTTATCGATCTCCTTGCGGCTGTAAGCGGCGGCAAGTCCCTTGGCGGTGATGCACTTGACCTTGTTCCCTGCGGCAACGGTGCTCTCAAAGACCGAGAAACCGCAGGACTTGACGACGTCGGATACGTCGGTGAGTTCCATTCCGAAACGGGTGTCGGGCTTATCCGAACCGAAACGCTCCATTGCCTCTGCGTATGGCATACGGCGGAGTTTCTCGGGCAATTTGACCCCGATGAGTTTATCAAAGACCTCGCGGATCAAGCCTTCGGCGACCCCCATCACGTCCTCGCAGTCGGCGTAGCTCATCTCCATATCGATCTGCGTGAACTCTGGCTGACGATTGGCGCGAAGGTCCTCGTCGCGGAAGCACTTGGCGATCTGATAATAGCGGTCGAAACCTGCGATCATCAATAGCTGCTTGTAGATCTGCGGCGACTGCGGCAGCGCGTAGAATTCGCCGTGGTGTACCCTGCTGGGCACCAAGTAATCGCGTGCGCCCTCGGGGGTGGACCTACCGAGGCAGGGGGTGTCGATATCGAGGAAGCCCTTCCCGTCCATATACGAGTGCACGAGGTGGCACAGCTTGGAGCGCATCTGGATATTCGCCTGCAAACTGCCGCGACGAAGGTCGAGATAGCGATACTTCAGCCTCGTGACCTCGCCCACCTCCGCAAGCTCGGAGATCACGAAGGGAGGCACCTCCGCCTCCGACAGGATGTCCAGAGTCTCGGCGGAAAGCTCCACCTCGCCCGACGGGAGGTTGCGGTTGATATTCTTCTCGCCGCGCGAACGGATAACGCCCGTGACCGCTACGACGAACTCGTTCCTGAGTTTTTCCGCCGTGCGGAAGACGCTTTCACCACACGACGCTTCTTCAAAGGAGATCTGAAGTAGTCCGGTGCGGTCGCGTAAATCGACGAATATCAAGTTGCCGAGGTTACGGTACTTGCCGATAAAGCCGAGCACGGTATAGCGCTCGCCGATATTCTTTGCGGAAAATTCCGCGCACATTTTCGTCCTTTTGCTTAGATAATCCATAATCAGTCCTTCTTTTCAATAAAATACTTGGCTAGGTCGTTGATCTTCACCGTTTCTTCGGTGCCGTCCGCCATTTTTTTCACTTTTACGCTGCCGTCCTTTATCTCGGTCTCCCCCAAGACGACGGTGTATTTCGCCCCCAGTTTGTCCGATAGTTTCATCTGCGCCTTCAAACTGCGCGCCATCGTATCGCACTCGGCGTTCACGCCGTGCTCGCGCAGCTGCATCGTGAGAAGGAACGCCGCGTCCGCCGCCCCGATATTCGCGATAAAGAGATCGGGGGACGGCACCTCTCCAAAGGAGGCGCCCACGCTCTGCATCGTCAAAACCAGTCTTTCGATGCCCATACCGAAGCCGACGGCGGGACAAGGCTTGCCCCCCATCTGCTCCACGAGGTTATTGTATCTGCCGCCGCCGCACACCGTGGACTTGGCGCCGATATTCTCCACGACGAACTCAAAGACCGTCTTGGTATAATAGTCCAAGCCGCGCACGATCTTGTCGTCCACTTTGTAGGGAATGCCTGCCTTCTCCAGGAGGTCCTTGACCCCTTCGTGATGTTTGGAGCAGTCCTCGCACAGATAGTCGAGCACAGAGGGAGCACCCGCTGCGATGGCGGCGCACTTCTCCTCCTTGCAGTCGAGGATGCGGAGGGCGTTTTTCTCCAGCCTCTCGCGGCAGGTGGGACACAGCTCCTCCTGCTTGGCGGCGAAATATGCCTTCAAGGCTTCGTTATACGCCTTGCGGCAGGTGGGACAGCCGATAGAGTTGATATGCAGTTCGGGCGCGGGCACGCCGAGGCGATGGAAGAGCGTCCTCGCTATCATCATGACCTCAACGTCCTGCTGCGGGGTATCCGCCCCGTATATCTCCACGCCGAACTGGTGATGCTCGCGCAATCTGCCCGCCTGCGGTCTTTCGTAACGGAAGACGGGGGTCTCGTAGTACATTTTGAGGGGTTGGGGGAGCTGAGAAAGTCCGTTCTCAATGTAACTCCTGACCACGCCCGCCGTGCCTTCGGGCTTCAAGGTGACGCTTCTGCCACCCTTATCCTCAAAGGTGTACATCTCCTTATTGACGATATCCGTCGTGTCGCCCACGCCGCGGAGGAAGAGTTCGGTATGCTCGAAGGTGGGTGTGGATATCTTGTGGAGGTTAAAGAGCCTTGCGACTTCCTTGATCTCGCGCTCGATAAAGTCCCACTTGTAGCTTTCCTGCGGGAGCAAATCTTTGGTGCCTTTCATTATGTTTATCATCGTTTTCCTTCCTTAAATGATATATCTTTTGAGGTCGAGGTCTTGGTATTCCTTGGCGAGGTGGCTGTCCACGTACGCCCTGTCCACCAAGAGTTCGATAGGCTCGCCGTGCGCCTCGAAGGACACCTCGGTGAGGAGCTTTTCGATAAGAGAATGCAGTCGACGGGCGCCGATATTCTCGCTGTTGGTATTCTCGAAGGAGGCAAGCTCGGCGATGCGCTCGATGGCGTCCTTAGTGAATTTCAAGTCAACGCCGTCCACCTTGAGGAGGGCGCTGTACATCTTGAGAAGAGCGTTGGACGGCTCGGTCAAGATGCGCACGAAGTCCTCCTTGGTCAAGCTGTCCAAGGTGACCACGACGGGGAACCTGCCCTGCAGTTCGGGGATCAGATCCTTGACGTCCGAAACGTGGAAGGCGCCCGCGGCGATAAAGAGGATAAAGTCGGTGCGGATGCTGCCGTACTTGGTGGTGACGGTACTGCCTTCCACGATGGGAAGGATATCGCGCTGTACCCCTTCTCGCGAGACGTCGGGACCGCCGTGTGACGAGCCTACGCCCGCCCCTGCGATCTTGTCGATCTCGTCGATAAAGATGATGCCTTCCTGCTCGGCGCGGCGAAGCGCTTCGGCATTCACGCTGTCGTTGTCGATGAGTTTATCCGACTCCTCCATCACGAGCATACGCATGGCGTCCTTGACGTAGAGCTTGCGCTTCTTTTTATGTTGGGCGCCGCTCATCTGCTTGAAGATGTCGCCGAGGTTGATCTCTCCCTGCCCGACGGCGTTCATCTGCAAGGTCTTTGGGGGCTCTGAGACCTCCACCTCCACCTGCATTTCGTCCAGTTTGCCGTCCATGAGTTCCTCCGAGATGGACTCGACGAGCTGTGCTTCGGGGACGTCGGGCGAAAGCTCCTTACGGATGGGGAGGATGACCTTGACCAGCTTGTCCACCGCCGCCTTGGTGGCGCGGGGCTTTAATTCCTCATAGCGCTCCTCTTTGACTAGACGGATGGCGGCTTCCACCAGGTCGCGCACCATGGACTCCACGTCGCGCCCCACGTAACCCACCTCGGTAAACTTGGTTGCCTCCACCTTGACGAGAGGGGCTTTGACCAGCTTTGCCAAGCGGCGGGCTATCTCGGTCTTACCCACGCCCGTTGGTCCTTTCATAATGATATTCTTGGGCGTTATCTCCTCCCTCGACTTATCGTCCAAACGAGAGCGACGATAGCGATTGCGGAGGGCGACGGCGACGCTTCTCTTCGCTTCCGCCTGCCCGATAATGTATTTGTCCAATTCTTCCACTATCTCACGTGGGGTAAAAAGTTCCATTACAGCACCTCCACAGTCAGATTGTCGTTGGTGAAGACGCACAGTTCGGAGGCTATCTTCATCGCCCTTCTCGCGATCTCCTCAGCGCCGATACCCTCGATATCATAGAGAGCGCGCGCCGCCGCGAGGGCGTAATTGCCTCCGCTACCGATGGCGCACACGCCCGAATCGGGGTCGATGACCTCCCCCGTGCCCGAAAGGACGAGGAGGTTATCCTTATCCGCCGCGATGAGCATCGCCTGCAGTTGGCGCGGCATCTTGTCGTTGCGCCATAGTTCGGCGAGCTCCACCGCGCTGCGCATCAGGTTGCCGCTGAACTTCTGAAGCATCTTTTCAAACTTCTCGCTGAGAGAAAAGGCGTCCGAAACGCTGCCCGCGAAGCCCACGACGACCTTGCCGCCGTAGATCCTCTTGACCTTTACCGCGTTGGCTTTAAAGACAACGCTTTCGCCCATCGTGACCTGACCGTCGCCGGCGACCACGGTGACGCCGTCCTTCTTGACGGCGCAGATGGTAGTACCCTTAAATTCCATACTCTACTCCTTTAACGCACGCTCGTAATCGGCGGCGTAAGACGTCATATCATCTATCGCGCGCTGTGCATAGGCGCTTTTGCGCGCGAGTTTATCGCGTATCCTCTTCTCGAGGGGCGGCAGCACCCCGAAATTGGCGTTCATGGGCTGGAAAGAGGCATTCTCCGTGGAGATATACCTAGTCAACGAACCCATGATGGTGGTCGCGGGGAGGAGAGGAAACTCCTTGCCGCGTAGCCTTGCCGCAAGGGACAAGCCCGCTATCATACCGCTCATGGCGCTCTCCATATATCCCTCGACCCCCGACAGTTGTCCTGCGATATACAGGTTTTCACGCCCTTTGACGCGAAACTCCCCGTCGAGCACCTTGGGGGCGTTGACGAAGGTATTGCGGTGCATGACGCCGTAGCGCACGAACTCCGCGTCCCGAAGTGCGGGGATCAAGCCGAACACACGGCGCTGCTCCGGAAAGGTCAGACCCGTCTGGAAGCCTACGAGGTTATATAGGTCGCCCGCGACGTTCTCCTTGCGGAGCTGCAGGACGGCGTAATACTTCTCCCCCGTTTCGGGATGACGAAGCCCCACGGGACGCAGGGGACCGAAGCGCAGGGTATCCACCCCACCTTCCGCCATCACCTCGATGGGCATACACCCCTCGAAATAGTTGCCCGCCACCTCTTGCCGCGCGCGCTCAGCGTGCGTGAGTGCGTCGTAAAAGGCGAGATACTCCTCCTTATTCATCGGCGCATTGAGGTAGTCGACGTCCCCCTTTTGATATCGGGAGGCGAAGAACGCCTTGTCGTAGTCGATGCTATCCGCGGCGACGATGGGCGCAGCCGCGTCGAAGAAATTGAGATAATCCTCCCCGGTGACTCCCTTGATAGCCGCCGCCATCGCCTCGCTGGTCAAGGGACCCGTCGCGATGACCTGGGGGATATCGGGCTCAATAGAAGTGACCTCCCCCCTGTGAAGGGTGAAGCCCTCAAAGGAAGATAGGATGCGCTCTACTTCCGCCGAGAAGACCTCGCGCTGAACGCCGAGTGCACCGCCGCAAGGGACGCGCGCCTTGTCCGCCGCCATCAGGATGACGGAGCCGAAGAGCTTCATCTCCTCCTTCAATGTACCGCTCGCGGTGGAAAGGATCTCACTCTTGAGGCTATTGGAGCACACGAGCTCCGCTAAGCTTCCCGTCTTATGCGCCGGCGACATCTTGTCGGGACGCATCTCGTACATCTCGACCTCAAACCCGCGCGTAAGGAGGGCGTATGCCGCCTCCGCTCCCGCGAGCCCGCCGCCGATGACCCTTACCTTCATGCGTCCTCTGTATGTTTGCAAGAGGTGCAGACGTAGGTAGTCTTGCCCTTGCTCTTCTTGACGATCATAGTGCTCTTGCACTCGGGGCAGAGGTGAGGCGCCGGGATATCCCAACTGGCGAATTTGCAGGTAGGATAGCCGCTACAGCCGTAAAAGACCTTGCCCGCCTTGCTGTGCTTGGTATATACGTCCTTGCCGCAGATGGGACAGGTGCCCACCTTCTCCATCCCGACCGAAAGGATATTCTTGCAGGAGGGATAATTGGGACAAGCGAGGAACTTGCCGAAGCGACCTTCCTTGATGACCATCATGGCGCCGCACTTATCGCACTTGACGTCGGATACCACCTCGTCCTTCTTGGGCGAAGAGGCGCCGTCGTGGAAGGCGTGCTTGACTTCGTCAATAAACTTGGGATAGAACTCACCGATGAGGTCCTGCCACTTGCGCCCTTCCTCGACTTCGTCGAGTTCTTTTTCCATCTTTGCAGTGAATTTGAGGTCCATAATGTCGGGGAAATACTTGACGATGGCGTCGCACACCGTCTCACCGAGCTCGGTGGCTTTGAGATTCTTGCCTTCCTTCTCGGTATAGGCGCGCTTGGCGATGACGCTGATGATGGAAGCGTAGGTGCTCGGTCTGCCGATGCCGTTCTCCTCCATCGCCTTGATGAGAGTGCTCTCGGTGTAGCGCTGAGGGGGCTTGGTGAACTTTTGCTCGTACTTCAGCTCCTTGAAATCGAGCTTATCGCCAACGTTCAAAGAGGGGAGCAAGGCGGCTTCTTCGCCGTCCTCCTCGCCGCTATGATTGCGGAAATCGGCATACGCGGCGGTAAAGCCCGCGAACTTCATCGTCCTACCCTGCACCTTGAAGCCGAATTTATGGCTCTCGCCCTCCGCGTTGAGATGCACCTTCAAGGTGTCGTACTGCGCGGGCGCCATTTGGCTGGCGACGAAGCGGTCATAGATGAGTTTGTAGATCTGATAATGATTGCGTGAAAGCTTGCCCTTCAACGACTCGGGGTCCTTGTCGAGCGAGATGGGGCGGATGGCTTCGTGCGCGTCCTGCGCCTGCTCTTTCACGGCGAATTTATTGGGGAACTTGGGATAATACTCCGCGCCGAACTTATCGACGATATGCCTCTTCGCCATCCAGACGGCGTCGTCCGAAACGCGCACCGAGTCGGTACGGATATAGGTGACGAGGGCGACGTGCCCTTCCCCTTCTATCTCAAAGCCTTCGTAGAGTTGTTGCGCTATCTGCATGACCTGCGGCGCGCTCATCGAGAACTTGGTGGTGGCGTCCTGTTGCAGGGTACTGGTGGTGAAAGGCGGCATGGGCATGACCTTCTGCACGCTCCTCTTGACGTCGTCCACGATATAGTCCCTGCCCTCTATCTGGCTAAGGAGCTTGTCGAGCGCGGCTTTATTCGGTATCTTGAACTTCTTGCCGTCCACGTCGGTAAAGAGGGCTTTGAAGGGATTCTTCCCCTTAAAGAAGGCGTGGAGCGTCCAATATTCCTCGGGCACGAAGGCGCGGATCTCGCGCTCCCTATCCACCACCATCCTGAGCGCGGCGGACTGCACGCGACCTGCGGAAAGCCCCTTCTTTATCTTCCTCGAAATGACGGGAGATATCTTGTAGCCCACGATGCGGTCGAGCACGCGGCGCGCCTGTTGGGCGTCCACGAGGTTCTTATTGATCTTGCGCGGCTTGGTCAAGGCGTTCTGCACCGCCTTCTTGGATATCTCATTGAACTCGATGCGGATATCATCGTCGGGAAGCCCCAAGACGTTCTGCAAGTGCCAGCTTATCGCCTCCCCTTCGCGGTCCGGGTCGGTTGCAAGATAGACGGTCTCGCTGTTTTTAAGAGTGGACTTCAAATTGGCTATGACGCGCTGCTTGTCATCCGAGATAACGTATTCGGGCTTGAAGTGATTGTCCACGTCGATACCGAGACGCTTTTCGGGGAGGTCGCACACGTGGCCGCCCGAAGCAAGGACGCGATAGCCCTGCCCGAGATATTTGCCGATGGTCTTTGCCTTAGATGGTGATTCTACGATTACTAACTTCATTGTCACTCCAGTATAGCGTTGTCGCTTAATATATGCCGTAATAATTGCCGGGGTGCTTCTTGATAACGCCCAGTACTTCGAGCTTGGTCAAGGTAGCCATAAGTTCCCCCATCGAGAGCCCCGTCAGGGATAGGAGCTCCTCGAAATGTTTGTCTTCGTCGGTCAGAGCGGAATAGATGATGACCTCTTCCGTCGTCAGTTGATGCGCGTCGGGCTCTACACGCTGACCCTTCTTACCATAGTAGGAGAGGATATCCTCGGGATCGGTGGCGATCATGCACTGCGGGTTATGCAGCATCTCGTTCGCCCCCATGCTCTGCGCGCTGAAGATATTGCCCGGGACGATAAAGACGTCCTTCCCCTGTGACAGCGCCTCGTTCACCGTTATCAAGGTGCCGCTCTTCTTGCCCGCTTCGGTCACCAGAACACCCGTCGAGAGGGCGCTGATGATGCGGTTCCTGTGCGGGAAGTGATAGGACAAAGGCTCCGCGCCGGGGAAATACTCCGATAGGAGCAGCCCCTGCTCCGCTATTCTGCTGTATAGATCCCTGTTTTCGGCGGGATAGACCCTATCCACACCGCAACCGAGCACCGCTATCGTGGAGGCGTCCCCTTCGAGGGCGGCAGCATGCGCGATGGCGTCCACGCCGCGGGCGAGGCCGCTGACGATGGTGTAGCCCGCCTTAGATAAATCACGAGCGAATAAGTCCGTCACGTCCCTGCCGTAGCGCGTGGGGGCACGGGTGCCGACCACGGCGAAGCGCTCCCCGGTGAGAAGCGAGAGGTTGCCTCGGCAGAAGAGCACGGTGGGTGCGTCCTCCAAGATCTCCAGCTCCTTGGGATAATCGTCCTCTCCTTCAAAGAGAGCGACGATATCGTACTTCTCCAAATAACGGAGGAAGGTGCTTTCGTCAAAGCTCTCGTTGATATCCAAGAGTTTGTCAAGGACGTCCGTTCCTACCGTCATAAGTTCACTGCGATAGCGCTCGGGACGCTCCAGTAAGTCCGCCAAACTCTCGCTGAGAGCGGCGATCGTCTTTTTATGTTGATAGCCTATCCCCTCGACGGAAGCGAGTTTCAGGATGGCAAGTTGCTCTCGCGAATACTCCTTCATCAGCTGAAATACTTCCTATCGAGAGAACGGTATTGTATCGCTTCGGCAACGTGCGCCGTTTCGATATTCTCTTTGCCTTCGAGGTCGGCAATGGTGCGCGCGACCTTCAGGATGCGGAAACTCGCCCTTGCCGAAAGCGATAACTTGCGGAAGGCGGTCTCCATCATCGCTTCTGCTTCGGCAGGTATCTTGCAATACTGCTTTATCAAGCGATTGTTCATATCGGAATTGGTAAAGACCTTTCCCTTGGCGAAGCGCTTCCTTTGCACTTCGCGCGCTTTCATCACGCGCTCCTTCACGGTGGCGCTCGTTTCCTCACTCGCCTCGGAGCGAAGGTCGGCAAACTCCACCGAATCCACCTCCACTTGGATATCTATCCTATCCAGGAGGGGCCCCGACAGACGGTTCAGGTAGCGACGAATGGCTTGCGGCGTGCAGGTGCATATCTGCTTTTTGGAGCCGAAGTTGCCGCAGGGACAGGGGTTCATGCTGCCTATCAACATGAAGTTTGCGGGATACTTGACGCTCTGTTGCACGCGAGTGACGGTGATCTCGCCGTCTTCAAGGGGCTGACGCAAGGTTTCGAGCGCGGCACGCTTGTATTCGGGCACTTCGTCAAGGAAGAGGACGCCGTGATTGGCAAGCGACGCTTCGCCCGGCTTTGCCCGATTGCCACCCCCCACCAAGGCGGGGATGGTCGCCGTATGATGCGGCGTACGGAAGGGGCGCGTCGTGACGATGCCCGTCTTCTCGTCGAGGAGCCCTGCCACGCTGTATACCTTGGTGACCTCGATAGCCTCCTCGAAAGTGAGGTCGGGCATGATGCTGACCACGCACTTGGCAAGCATACTTTTGCCTGCGCCGGGAGGTCCGATGAGGAGGATATTGTGCCCGCCCGCGACGGCTATCTCCATCGCGCGTTTAGCGGTGCGTTGCCCTTTTACGTCCGAAAAGTCAACGTCGTAGCGAGCCGCGTCCTCTGCGGCGGAGAAGTCACGATAAGGGACGGGGTCGACTGTCGCCTCGTTAGAGAGGAACTCCACCGCTTCGTGGAGAGAACGGACGCAGTAACTCTCCACACCTTTTATGTAGCTCGCCTCGGCGGCATTCTCCGCGGGTATCAGGAACTTCTTGTATCCTTCCTGAAGCGCCGATATCATTATCGCCATCAAGCCGTTGATGGGACGGAGCTCGCCGTCGAGCGAAAGTTCGCCGAGGATGACGTAGTCTTTATAGGCGGTGGTCTGTACCTGCCCCGAAGCGGCAAGCACCCCTACTGCGATGGGAAGGTCGAATAAGGAGCCTTCCTTCTTGGTATCCGCAGGCGCGAGATTGACGATCACGCGCTTAACGGGAAAGTGATATCCGCTGTTTTTGACAGAGGACGTCACCCTCTCCGCAGATTCCTTGATCGCGGCGTCGGGGAGACCGATTATCTCCACCTTTGGGAGCCCGGCGTTGATATCTATCTCGATATCGACCTTATATCCGACGAGCCCGTCTAATGAAAAACTATTGACCTTTGCTAACATTCGTATCCTCTGCGCTCTCCTTCTTCTTGAAAAGAGCGGGAATCGTCTTGGTGCAGAAAGCGGCGACCGCAAGCGCGCACGCCTTTATCTTTTCCCAAGCGTAGACGAAGTAATTGCCGTTAATGACCTTAACGGTCTTGACGTCCTCCGCCACCGTGATACGATAGGTCACGAAGGCGAGATAGCCGAGCAAGAGCACGTTGGCGGCAGAGAAGATGATGAGCACGGGATCCGCAGCGCCCATATAGACGAGCGCGCTATTCTCCCCTGCGCCGAAGTAGCCGCCGATAAGCATCGCATAAGCGGTGTTGAGGAGGGTGGTCAGCGAGAAGCCGCCGAAGACCTTGAGTATCCTTCTATCGCCCGAGATCAAGCCGTACACCAAGAGGAGAAGGAGGGCGGGATAGATGAGGAGAGTATCCACTGCCGAGGTCATCACGAAGGTGAAGATGAAGGTGAAGGCAGAAAGGAGGATAAGGTCCAGCCTGCTCCTCGACTTGAAGAAGGCGACGATGGTCAAGATGACCATCGCGGCGACAAAGATGCCGTTGAAGACGTAGGACGCGGTATTCGCCGCCGAAGCGCCGAGGCCGAAGAGTCCGTAGATAGTGAAGGCATTCTCGGTGAAACCCGCGTGCGCAAGGAATGCCTGGCAGTACCTCTCCACCACGATGAAGGGGTGACCCTCGGTGAAGTGGGTGAGGATGAAGGGGATGCCGATGAGATATAAGCCGATGATGGCGGAAGTCAGCGCGATGGAGATGCCCATCTTGTAATCGTCCGTCTTAAAGAAGACGAAGCCGAGATATACAAGGAGGAGGGGCGCCAGGAGCAGCGCTTCGGTAGAGAAGAGGAGCGCTACCGCGTAGTAGACGATGCTCGCCACGTACTTCTTATCCAAGATAGCGATCAAAGACAAGAGGATAAAGAGCGCGCCGAGAGAGGCGTAAGCGCCCCAGCCCGCGGAGAGGAAGAAGAATACGGGGAAAATGGCGTACACACCCGCAAAGACAGCGGAGATGTACTGATTATACTTGCGGTTGGCAAGATAATAGATGAGGAAGACGATGACGAGGTCCGCAAGGACGGCGGGTATCTTGAGGAAGATGGAGAAGCCCATGCCGCCGACCACGAGGTTCAAAGGACCGGCAAGCGCGCCCATCGCCCACAGGAGATACAAAGAGCCGATGGGGGTCAGCACCTTCTCGTCAAAGTAGTACTTCGCCGCGCCGAGGTCGGCGAGCGCCGTCGCGTCCGAAACGTAGCCGCCGAGGGTCACGCCGCCATACACAAAGTTGATGAGGATGAGCCTGACGGCAAAGGCGACGAGCTCGCAGATGATGAGGATGAATGCCGAACTCTTGAAGAAGGAGACGGGGGCATTCGCCGTTTCGGGAGTGAGCAAAGCGCCCTTCCTGCCCATCATGGTGCGGAACGCTGCATACGCCGCGTACAGGACGAGCGCGCCGAGCACGGCGGTCAATATCATAAAGAGCTTGCCCTGCTCGTTGCTACGATAGTCGGCGTCATAGTCCGCGCTCGAGCCGCCATCCGACAGCGTGGTGACGAGAGCGGGGACGCCCTCCTCCACCTTGACGAGGGTGACGGAGTCGAAGTTCGCGGTGCCGTCGGCGTTATAGGTCTCGGTACCTACGCCGAAACGAATGTCCGCCGAAGTGCGATTGCCGCTGTTGAAGTATACGCCGATGGTCTCCCACCCCGTGGTCTTAGCGGACTTGACGTCGCTGACGAGAGCGTAGTCGGAATCCACCGCGACGAAGGCGCCGCTCAGCTCCTCGTTATCAGCCGAGATAGCGGAGGTGATGAGCACTTTTGCGGAAAGATAGTAGTAGCTATCCTTCTCCAAGGAAACCGTCTGTGTGTAGCCGGTGTAATCGCTGCCCTTGATCTGCAAGTAATAGCTACCGACTTCGTTTTTATAATCGCCGGTGGAGGACACGAGCTTGGGGTCGGTGGTGTCGTTATCGCTTTTTACGATATTCCAACCGTCGGTCGTGTTGTTTTCGAAATCGGAGTTGGTGAGGATGTTCTCGCCGTATTCCGACGTGAAGGTCGTCTTGCAGGCAGTGAAGCAAAGAGCTATCAAGAGCACACAGACTATAACTAAAACAAACTTTTTCATGCTAATACCTCGCATAGTTAGTCAATCTTATTCTAAATACTTTACGGGAAGATATCAAGCGTTTGGCGAAATTTATTGTTAAAATAATTTAGTATAATTCTTTTCTAACACGCACGCGCCCGCTTCTATATATTGCCCGCGGAGCGCGATACGCACCTACGATAATAAAAAAGCGACCTTTTTCGCGCCGAAAAGATGACGAAAAGGCATAAAAAAACGCGCGGCAAACTGCCACGCGCTTGGTTTGTAGAATAGATCACTTTGCGGCTTTGACTTTCGCTGCCTTGCCGGTGCGCCCTCTCATGTAGTAGAGCTTGGAGCGTCTGACCGCACCCTTACGCACCACCTGGATGCTCTCGATCTGCGGAGAGTGGAGCATGAAGGTCTTCTCAACGCCCACACCGTAGGAGATCTTACGAACGGTGAAGGTCTCGCTGATGCCGCCGCCGCGACGTGCGATGACCAAACCCTCGAAGGTCTGGGACTTGATCTCTTCCTTGACGGACTTATCCGCACGGGCGTTCTTGGACTTATTCGCGTCGGTACCGCCGCGGGTAATTTCCTTAAACTTGATGTTCACCTT
>DFEQ01000065.1:4249-11229 GCA_002368735.1 Christensenella sp. UBA3798 | reverse complement strand
TTACCGAAACGCTCAAGCGATACGAAACAAGTCGGGCAAACTATTTGTTTCAACTCTTGCATCAAGTGGGGTTTACACGGCCAATTTTGTCGCCAAACTGCCGGTGCGCTCTTACCGCACCTTTTCACCCTTACAGTTTAAGAACTGCGGTTATTTTCTGTTGCACTTTCCTTAAAGTCGCCTTCAGCGGGTGTTACCCGTCACTCTGCCCTATGATGCTCGGACTTTCCTCATCTTTCGATGCGACCGTCTGGTTAACTCACGTGACAAGTATATCATCTTTTACAGCTCCTTGCAATGATTATTTTGATCGGGCGTTGTAAATAATTTCATTATCATGATATTATTTCTCGCAAAGAAACTATTGAAATTGCTCTCAAAACTATCTGCCAAAAACAAGTACGAGTTTTCCGCCGAGATGTCCGACGAAGACGCCGTCAGGAATATCGACTATCTTGCGCATTCTCTCAGAAAGAGCGTAAAGGGCGGAGCGGGGGTGCCGCGCTACCCATTGAAACTAGCCATAGAGGCGTGCAAAAAGGAGGTGGACGCCAAGCGCAAAGCGGGCGTACGGGTTTATGAATTCGAAAAGTGGATATCGGATAACGCCCGCCTTCTCTTGGGGGCTTTGGATAGGATCGATTATAAGGGGTTCACCTCTCTTCCGCACGTTGACGGCGTTCCGCGCGTCGTCGTACTTGCCGATTTTATCGTCAAATATTCGGGCGGCAAGGTGAGCGGCGATAGGACCCGTAAGGTGGTAGAAGCCTTTTGTGCCGTGACTCCGCTAAGTTACTACGAGATAGCCCGCCTACAAGACGCCTTGACTTACAGGCTGCTCACCGAGATATCTCTTTTTGCGGAGCGCGCTCTCCACTATTACGATAGTTATAGAAGGGCAAAAAGGGCGCGCTTTCGTGTGCGTTATCGTTTGTCCGATAGCTATATGACTTATTATGCCGAGATGCATGGAACGGATGAAGCGGAGGGCGTTACGGAAAGCGACTTCATGTCCGCGCGGCTCGGATTTGAAAACCTTCTTGCCGACGATTTGATGATGACTTCGGCGTATATCGATTCACTGCGAACGCTTGCCGGTGAAATGAACGAGGCGTTTATCGTATCGCTTTCTGTAATTGACGGTATTTATCGTAAGGATGAGAGTTATCGCTCTATGAGCGACAAGGCGAAGAGCGATTATTTGATGCAGACCGCAAAGTGCGCGGCATGTAACGATGTGTCAGAAGAGAGTTTGGCGCGCTCGGCGCTTGCGCTTGGCGACGATTTGTCCAAACACTTCGGTGAGATACTCTATTATTATCCCGACGCCCTTCGGCAGTATCTTCGCACCGGTATCGCCGAACCGCTTCGCGACGAGAAGAGCAAGGTGCAGGGGATGTATAGCTTTCTCGTTTTGTTTTTCTCACTTATCATAGCGGCGTTCCCCGCGTATTTTCTGCGCACGTTGTGGTCGTATTTATCAGTTCTTCCTTTGTTTATTGCATCGCTCCATCCCGTGGAGTATCTTTTAAAACGCGTCTATTCGATGCGCTTAAAGCCCAGACCTTTGCCGCAGATGGATTACAAGATCTTTCCCGAGGAATGTCGCACGGTGGTGACGGTCAGCCGCTATCTATCTTCAAAAGAGGACGTTGACGACGCTCTTCTTCAGATAGAGACCTTAGCCGCATCCGAAGGTGACAGGGCGCTTTCCTTCGCCGTACTTGCCGACATCCCGTCGAGCGACGTAGAATGGGGGGATCGCGATGAAGAATTATTGAATTATATTCGTTCGCGCGAACGGTCGGATAGGGTGTCCTTTTTCTTAAGAAAAAGAACTCTTTGCGGTAAAAAATGGCGCGCTTTTGAGCGAAAGCGGGGCGCTATACTAGACTTTTTATCTGCTGTGAAAAGCGGAAAATTCGATAACTTCCGAGCTGTGGGAGAATTGCCGAAGGCGGAATACGCTATCCTGCTTGATGACGACAGCGAACTCTTACCCGGGACGATACGAGCGGCGATCCTTGCGATGGCGCACCCTCTAAACAAGGAATACGACCTTTTGTCTTTCGGTGGCAGGGTAAACCGTTTTTCCATCAATACGCACTATACTTTGCGCTTCCTCCGTAGCTGTGGCGCGGAGGCGTATCCCTTTTATTCGGACTTTTACGCCGACGCCTTTGACAGTGCGCTCTATTGTGGAAAGGCGATCGTTCGCATCGCCCCATACCTTACCAAACTATCCGATTTCTTCCCTAACGAGAGGATACTCAGCCACGATATCATCGAGGGCGCCGTTTTGCGCTCTACCTCAGTCAAACGGTGTGTTTACGAGGATGCGCCCGCCACCTTTGCAGGGGACTGTCGTCGCAATTCACGTTGGCAAAGAGGGGATATTCAGCTATTGCCATACGCCTTTTGCAATAAGGTAAAAAACAGATACGGCAAACGCATTCAAAACCCCATTGCCCCCATCTATAAACTCATCATTTTCATCAACGGGATTTCGGTCTTGCGCGAAGCGATGCTCCTATCGGTTCTCCTCTTTGCTTATTTTTCGGGCAGTTTGTTTTTGTTTTATTACGCGCTGAGTTTACTCCTGTTCGTTAAGGCATTCGCCCTTATCCTTTCCTTGCGAGGGCTATTTGGCAACGTGCGTTTATCTCACGCCGTTCGGGGCGTTATCTTATCGACGGAACTCCTCGCGGAAGAGCTTTTATTACTGCCGTTTCGCGCTATCTCGGGGGCATTTATCTTTGTCGTGACATCATTCAAAATGGCGTTTCGATGCAAGGATCTCTTGGAATGGACCCCTTTTCGCACTACGCAGAAGTCGGGCGGGGCTGAGGACGGAGCGCGGATACTTCTCCCGACCGTTCTCGTCTTGACGGGGTTGACCATCGCCCTCGGGGATTTATGGTTGAGCCTCTATTCGTCAGCGTTTATGCTTTACGCTTTTACTCTCCTTATCTCGGGAAGGAAAATAACTTTTGCAAGGATTGACGACAAAAGCGCTGCCAAACTCAAAGAATGCGCCGCCGAGATATATCGTTATTTTTCGGATATGTCGGGAGAGGGGCTCATTACCGATAATCTGCAGCTTTTTCCCTATAGGATGACCTCGCGCATGACCTCGCCCACAAATCTCGGTTTCGCGCTTCTCTCCGAAGTGTGCGGCGCTAAACTCGGACTTGTGGAGAAGGGGAAAGCGCAAGCAAATATATCGATTCAGCTTGATAAGCTCGAGCGCTTGGAGCGCTATCACGGGCACCTATATAACTGGTACGACGTAAAAACCTTTCAGGTCATGGATCCTCGCGTCGTTTCCACGGTGGACAGCGCGAATTTTATATGCTGTCTTTCCGTCCTGGAAGCTTTTGCCAAGGAGGAAGGTTGGCGGGAAATAGAAAATAGGGCGCGTGAGTTTGTCCGCTACGCCGATTTTTCCGTATTGTACGACAAGGTCGGTAAGTGCCTTGCCATCGTTAGGAACACCGACGAAGAACGGCTATACGGTAGGTACGATCTGCTTGCTTCGGAATCGCGCCTTGCCTACTACCTTGCTATCTCCGCAGGGCTTGACCCCGATTGCTACTTTTCGCTCGGGAGGGAGTGCTCCTCGGTAGGCGGTAATACCCTCTTATCTTGGAGCGGGACGGCGTTTGAATATATGCTCCCCCGCATCTTTCTCTCCTCGCCCTTCGGCAGTTTAATGCGCGCGCAGGAAGCGCGCTCGGGGATGGTTCAGATGCGCGACAGGACGGATGGGGTGTTCGGGCGTTCGGAATGCGGCTACTATGCCTTTAACGACGCAACGGCGTTCAAATATAAGGCGGTGGGCTCGGCGGAGCTTGCGCTTTCGGGCGAGACGTCCGACGTCATCGCGCCATACGCGTCTTTCTTATACTTGCCCACTCATCCCTCATCCTGCTTGCGCAACTTGGAAGAACTCTCAAGGCGGGGAGCGCAAGGGATATACGGTTTTTACGAAGCCATCGACTACGAGCACGATGGGGATATCGTCAAGAGCTATATGACGCATCACCAGGGGATGAGCCTTGCAGCCATCACCAACGCGGTATTGGGGGATGAGATAGTGCGGCTTTTCATGTCGCTCCCGCGCGACAGATCTATCCGTTTACTTTTGACCGAGGACGATATCTACGAGAGAAAGACGCGCGTTTCTCCCGCTTCTACGTCCGCGCCTATCAAGCAAAACGTCGTAATGTCTTCGATAAAAGAGATACCCGATACTTTGGCATTACGCTATGGGGAATACCGCGCGACATATGACGCATTGGGACGAAGCGGGGCGTCGCTCGGCGAATACCGTTTGACCAAAACACTCGACTATTCTATGGAATACGGCGGGGTTTTCGTGGAGATAAAAGAGGGCGAGAAATTAACTTCGCCGTGCTTTTATCCTTTTAAAGAAGAGGAGTGTTACGCGGTGTTTTCCGATCGCTCGGTCAAATACGTCAATCCGAATTCGCACGTAACGATGGAGGTCGTGGGGCTCAACGGCTATCAAGGGGAACTGCGCAAGATCGTCTTGGATAACCCCACGGACCACCCGCGCAAAGTTACGATATCCGCTTATGCCGATATGATGTTGAACACAGAGGACGGATATACCGCCCATCCCGCCTTTTCGGATATGTTCGTGCGTAGCGAATATGATGAACAGATGCACGCGGAGTATCTCACGCGGAGGGGTATGGATAATAAGGACGTTTTATCAGCCTCCTTGATGGTAATGGGCTTGACGGACGCAACGGGAAACTGCAATTCCTATAACGTGATAGGTCGTTGCGGCGACTTTGGCGTGGACTATTCCAAAGGAATAGAAAGAGCGATCTCGCCACGCTTTGGGGAGGTACTGTATCCATGCTTTGCCTTCTCCGGGCAAAGCGAGATCCCCCCACACGGCAATTCTACTATCTATTTAACGCTACTTGCCGACCGAAACGTCGACTACCTTCGCTCCCGAAACAAGCAGTTAGAGCTCGCCTATCGTTCGGGCGCCATTGAACTACTCGGAGGCGACAAAGAGGAAAGGATCGAAGACCCGGAAAGATATCTTTCCATCGTAGGCGAACTTATGTATCGTCGCACGTCGCAGGCTGTCCTTGAGGCAAAAATGAAGTTGGCAGAGGAGCTTGCCGCCCTCGGCATTTCACCCTCCGACGATATCTTATATTTTGATTGCGCGGAGATGAAAGAGCGCGCAAGATTATCGTCCGTGATCAAGCTGTCTAAGAAAGCGCGTGAATCGGGAGTTATGCACAAGACCATCGTCGTTGCGGAGGAGATGCCGGGTGCGGGCATGAGTGAGAAGCAGGCGATAGAAAGCGCCGTCCACGCCATTGACGAAACAGTCATCGTTTTGGATAGAAAAGAGGGGGCGCGATTCCGCCCGGCTGCGAAGTTAGTGTTGTCCTCTTCCGCTCCTTTCGACAGCAAAAAGCCCGATAAGTCCGTTGCGGTAGTCCCCAAAGTCAATGGTAGCAAACTTCCCGCCAAAACGTGCGGCGAGGGAGGTTTTACACAGGCGGGATACGCCGTCTGCCCCTTTGGCGAACATACTTTGCTCCCTTATGCGAACGTCGTGGGTGGTCGCCATGGCGGTTTCGTCATCACGGAGAACGGTGGCGGCTTTACCTTCGGCGACAACTCTCGCGAAAACAAGCTCACCGTTTGGACCGGGGACGCCGTACGCGATCATCGAACGGAAGAGGTGTGTCTCCTTACCGCAGACAAACGATACCTTTTAAATGCCAACCATTGCGAGCATAAAGTGGGAGAAACTACCTTTACCCATCGCATCGACGGTATAACGATAGCTTTGACGATATCGCTCTTTGACGACGGCAGGGGAAAGCTGTACGAAGTCGTCAATAGCGGCGCGCTCCCAAAGGACAGCCGTTTTTCGCTCTCTTTGATACTTTCATTGGGATGGCGGTATGGAGAAAAGATCCTTTTTACCAAAGAAACGCGCGGATATCGGTTGACGAACGTCGAGAATGGACAGAGCGCCTTCGTCTATTCCTTAGACGGCGAAGTAAAGCTCGATATTCCCGATACGAAAGCAGGAAAAATCACCTTTTCATCCTCGGGGAGCGCTGCCGGTCGCTATCGTTTCGTGCTCGCTACCGAACCGCCGCGCGATTGGACGGAAAGGGATATCGCCGCTTCCAAGGCGAAAGCGCTTGCGAGCGTAACTTCTAACGCTACTATTTCCTTCTCGCGGGACGAATGGCTCGACAGGCTTTACAACGATACACTTCCTTATCAGCTGACCGGCGCCAGACTCAACGGGCGGACGGGCTTTTATCAATGCAGCGGCGCATACGGCTTCCGCGACCAACTGCAAGACCTTCTCGGACTCTTGCTTTCCGACCCAAAGAGGGTTCGGGAGCAGATACTTCTTTTTGCGGCGCATCAGTACGAGGAGGGGGACGTGCAACATTGGTGGCACCCACCGCAAACCGGGGTGCGCACGAGGATTTCGGACGATCGGCTTTGGCTCGTATACCTTACCGCCAGGTATATCGAGGTCACGGGCGACCTACTTATCCTTGACGAACAGGTACCTTTCTTGTCCGCCCCCATCCTTTCGGAAGATGAGGTCAGCCGCTACGAAATACCCAAGTCCGGGGATAGCGCGTCTTTACGTGAGCATCTTTTGCGAGCTATACGCATCTCACTTCAATACGGCGAACACTCGCTCTTAAAGATAGGTAGCGGCGACTGGAACGACGGCTTGGATAGGGTGGGCGTCAAGGGTCGCGGGGAGAGCGTGTGGCTCACGATGTTTGCATATAAGGTCATCTCGGATGCGTTGAATTACTATCCTGACGTCCCTCGAAGAGAATTATCGGAACATCTTCTGCGGCTCAAAAACGCTGTCTTGCCTCTTTTAAAGGACGGCAGATATCCTCTCGCTTTCGCAGACGACGGCAAGTGGCTCGGAACGGCTG
>DFEQ01000065.1:0-4201 GCA_002368735.1 Christensenella sp. UBA3798 | reverse complement strand
GGAACGGCTGACGCAGAAGCGTGTCGCCTGGCGCTGAACAGCCAAACATGGGCTGTTCTATCGGGTGCCGTTCCCATATCGGACGCAAAACGCGCGATGCGATCGGCGGATGGACTCGTCGACTCTATCCATGGCATCGTCAAGCTGCTTTCGCCCCCATTTGACGCGAGAAGCGATTACGGATATATCAGCGCTTATCCCAAAGGCGTGCGTGAGAACGGGGGGCAATATACCCATGCTTCGGTGTGGTATTTCAAGGCGCTTTTGGAGCTTGGCGAGGGAGATAAAGCCTATCATATCTTATGCAATTTGAACCCAATGAGGCGATGTCTGACGCGCGAAGGTACCGAGCGATATATGGGCGAACCCTACGTCCTTGCGGGCGACGTATACGGCATCGAACCATATATCGGCCGCGCCGGTTGGACTTGGTATACCGGGAGCGCGGGATGGCTGAAATACGTCCTGACAGAGGACTTTTTCGGCATCAAAAAACGCGGCGATCGTTTGACGATCCGTCCCTGCTTTCCTTCCTCTTTCGAGCGATTAAGCGTGCAGCTGGTCCTTGATGATCGCAAGTTTATCGTGGAGTACGAGCGTGGAACGGAGCACGGCTTATACCTCGACGAGCGAAATGTGGATAGCGTCGATCTTCACGAGATTGAGGAAAATACGCGTATCCTCTGTCGGTTTGTCTGATTCCCTTGTCAGCAGCCGGGTTTTGTGGTATCATCAATATATGGACTTATTTGATTATACCGAAAACGTCGATAAAGCCAAGCCGCTTGCGGAGAGGATGCGCCCGCGCACACTCGGCGAGTTTATCGGTCAAAAGCACATCGTTGGGGAAGGCACCCTCCTTCGTCGCGCCATCGCGGCGGATAGGCTGGGCAGCTGTATCTTTTACGGCGTGCCCGGCTCGGGCAAGACCAGTCTTGCCAATATCATTGCCGAGACCACCAAGTCGCATTTCGAGAAGCTGAACGCCGTTTCCAGCGGCGTTGCGGATGCGAAGAAGGTCATCGACGAAGCGCGCGATAGGTTGAAGCTGTACGGCGTTCGCACCTATCTCCTCTTGGATGAGTGCCATCGTTGGAATAAGGCGCAGTCCGATTGTATGCTCTCTGCCATTGAGGAAGGGGTCATCACATTTATCGGCTCCACCACCGAGAACCCCTTTATCTCTATGACCAAGGCGATAGTCTCGCGTTGTCGTCTTTTTGAGTTTAAGCCGCTCTCTTCCGCCGATATTATCGGTGCGCTGCGTGCATCTCTCACCGACGAAAGAGGCTTAAAATCCTTCAATGCCGAGTGCGCAGACGACGTGCTCGCCCATTTCGCCTACGCCTCTGACGGAGACCTTCGTATCGCCTACAACAGCCTTGAACTGGCGGTCATCACCACTCCGCCCGATAAAAACGGCGTCATCACCATCACCAAAGAGATCGCTTCTCAATCGGTGCAAAAGAAGTATCTTTCCATTGATGAGAGCACCTATTACGATATGATCTCGGCTTTCTGCAAGTCTTTACGAGGGAGCGACAGCGACGCCGCCGTCTATTGGATGGAGCGCTTGATCTCCTCGGGGTGCGACCCCATGCTCGTTTGCAGGCGCCTGGTCGTGCATTCGGCGGAGGATGTCGGCATGGCTGACCCTTACGCCTTGACCATTGCGGTATCGGCGATGACCGCGATGCAGAATATCGGACTTCCGGAAGGGCGCATTCCTTTGACCGAAGCCATCCTCTACGTCTGCGAAGCTTCCAAGAGCAATTCGGTCGTCGGCGCACTCTATTCTGCGCACGATGCGGTGGAAAAGACCTATGGCGATATCGTCCCCACCCATTTAAAAGACGCCAATTATAAACAGGAAAAGATCGAGGGCTATAAGTATCCTCATTCTTACGGCGGATGGGTCGATCAGCAGTATCTTCCCGACGCCATAAAGGACGAAACTTTCTATCACCCCTCCGAGAACGGTTACGAAAAGACCCTCGTTCGCGCCAAGGTCATTCGCCGAAACAAGGGATAAAGCCTATGCGGATATTGTGTTTGGATATAGGCGACGTCAGGATAGGCGTTGCGGTCAGCGATCCCTTGGGCATCAGCACCAACGGGATAGAGACGCGCCTCTCTAAAGGAGCAGATGCGGATGCCGATTATTTTACAGCGCTGGCATCGTCACTCCACGCGGAAAAGATACTGCTCGGGCTTCCTCTCAATATGGACGGGACCGAAGGGGATAGGGCGGAGAAGGTGCGCGCCTTTGGCTCCCTTCTTTCCGAGAGGTCGGGGCTCCTCGTGGACTACGAGGACGAACGTTTGACCACGGTGGAGGCGGAGGAGATACTCATCGAGGCGGGGCTATCCCGTCAAGAAAGGCGTAAAGTCATAGATAAGGTGGCGGCAGAGATCATCCTGCGCAGCTACTTGAATAAATAGAGAGGTTGCATTATGGCAGAGAACAACGAAGAAAGAGATATCATTACCTTGACCGACGAAGACGGCAATCAGGTCGAATGCGAGTTTTTGGACACCGTTGAACTTGACGGTAAACTCTATTGCGTGGTCGAACCCATCGTCGGGAGCGAGGACTACGAGGAAGGCAGTTGCTATATCTTCCACATCGCCGAGAACGAGGACGGCACCGTCGATCTGACCCCCGTCGAGGATGAAAACGAGCTTAATAAAGCGTTTGAAAAATTCCTTGAGAACAATGCTTCGGCGTGTTCGGGAGAGTGCTCCGGTTGCGCGGGGTGCGACGACAAGAAATAAAAGCGATATTTGTGCGAAAAATCGTTTGCCAAACATTTTTTCGTATGATATTATATTTATGCTAAATAAGCACCGTGGATCGAGACCGTACTGTTGCTCGTTTGAGTTGGGGCGGTCGAAGAAATCGCGGGAAGAAAAACAGGAGGATTTTTTAGTATGTCAGTTATCACCATGAAACAGCTTTTGGAAGCCGGCGTCCATTTCGGACACCGCACTTGCCACTGGAACCCGAAGATGGCGAAGTATATCTATACTGCGCGCAACGGGGTGCACATCATCGACCTTGAAAAGACGGTCGTCGAGATCGAGAAGGCGTACGCTTTCGTTCGCGACGAGGTCAAGATGGGCAAGACCGTTCTTTTCGTCGGTACCAAGAAGCAGGCGCAGGACGCTATCAAAGAGGAAGCGGAGCGTTGCTCGATGTATTACATCAACCAGAGATGGCTCGGCGGCACATTGACCAACTTCAAGACCATTCGCACCCGCATCGACCGCTTGAACAAGCTCAATCAGATGGAGCAGCTCGGCGAGTTCGATCTCCTTCCCAAGAAGGAAGTCGGTCTGCTTTTGAAGGAGCGCGATCTTTTGGAAAAGAACCTCGGCGGCATCAAGTATATGCGCCAGCTCCCCGATCTTCTCTTTGTAGTGGACGTGGACAAGGAGCACCTTGCCGTTGACGAAGCCAATAAGCTCGGCATCCCCGTGGTCGCTTTGGTCGATACCAAGTGTAATCCCGACAACGTGACCTGTGTTATCCCGGGCAACGACGACGCCATTCGTGCCGTCAAGCTCATTGCTTCCACCATCGCCAGCGCGGTCATTGAGGCAAAAGAAGGGGTAGAGTTCAGCGTGTCCGACGATGACGAGGTCGTTGAGGAGACCGCTGTTGAAGAAGCTCCCGCTGCGGAGGAGGCCCCTGCGGCTCCCGCAGATGCGGAATGATTCGGAGGTGTTAAGATGTTTACCGCAAGTGATGTTAAGGAACTCAGAGAAAAGACCGGCGTCGGCATGATGGATTGCAAGAAGGCACTCGTCGAAGCCGACGGCGATATGGAAAAAGCCATCGAGATCCTTCGTGAGAAGGGCATGGCAACCGCTGCGAAGAAGGCTTCGAGGATCGCGGCCGAGGGCGTTGTCGCCGCTCTTATCAAGGACAACGTCGGTGTTCTCGTCGAAGTGAACTGCGAGACCGACTTCGTCGCCAAGGGCGAAGCCTATCAGGCTTTCGTGGCGGATATCGCAGAGTATATCGTCGACAACGACGTGGCGGATATCAACGCCCTCGTTGAAGCGAAGCAGAGCGCCGTTATCGAGGCGACCGCAAAGATCGGCGAGAAGATCTCTCTCCGTCGCTTTGCGAAGTTCGTCTCCGAAGACGGCATCCTCGAGAGCTATATCCACATGGGCGGCAAGGTGGGCGTCCTCG
>DFEQ01000063.1 GCA_002368735.1 Christensenella sp. UBA3798 | reverse complement strand
ACGCCAAGCTGTGGTTCAAGGAGCTTGCGGGCATCGGCGACACCACCGAGAACCTTGCGGCGGCAGCCGAGGGCGAGTTCTTTGAATGGACGGATATGTACGAGTCCTTTGCAAAGACGGCGGAGGCGGAAGGGTTCCCCGAGCTTGCGGCGAAGTTCCGCGGCGTAGCAGCCATCGAGAAGCGTCACGAGGAGCGTTATCGCGCCTTGCTTGCGAATATCGAGAAGGGCGAAGTTTTCGCGCGTGGCGATATCAAGATATGGGAGTGCCGCAACTGCGGTCATATCGTAGTGTCGGACAAGGCTCCCGACGTGTGCCCCGTCTGCGCCCATCCGCAGGCGTACTTTGAGATAAGCGCCGATAATTATTGATAAAGGAGAGGTTATGTCTATCTACGATTTTGTGGTAAAAGACAATAAAGGGGTGGACGTTCCCCTCGAGAACTATCGCGGCAAAGTGCTCCTCATCGTCAATACCGCCACGGGCTGCGGCTTCACTCCGCAGTACGACGGCTTGCAGGACCTATACGAGAAGTACGCGGAGCAGGGTTTTGAGATACTCGACTTTCCGTGCAATCAGTTCTTCTCTCAGGCACCGGGCACGGCGGAGGAGATAGCCTCCTTCTGCACGGGTCGCTTCGGCATCACCTTCAAGCAGTTTGCCAAGATAGACGTCAACGGCGCGAATGAGTCGCCGCTCTATACCTATCTGAAGGAGAAAAATGGCGGCATCTTCGGCAAGAGGATAAAGTGGAATTTTACCAAATTCCTCGTCGATCGCGAGGGCGCTGTCGTGGCGCGCTTTGCCCCTACCACCACCCCCGAGAAGATGGAAAAAGCCATAAAGGAGCTATTATGAGATACACCTACAAAACCAAGGACACCTGCGCCGTGCAGATCGACTTCGATCTGACCGACGGCATCGTTTCGGACATTCACTTCCTAGGCGGATGCAACGGCAACCTTAAGATGATCGCCAAGCTCCTTGAGAATAAGGAAGCCTCCTACATCGTCTCATCCTGCGAGGGCAATACCTGCGGCAGGCGCCCGACCTCCTGCGCAGACCAACTCGCGCAAGCGGTCAAAGCGGCTCTTGCCAGACAGTAGACCCCACCGTTTTTATTTAAACTTCGCTCTATCCCCTTTGATAGGGCGATTTTTTTTAGCAAACACCAATAACCTATTGACAAGGTAGGTTGAAAGCGATATAATGATGCCATCAATCAAGCGAGGAAAGGTATGCAAGTATACTTAGACAATGCGGCAACGACCAAGATGAGCAGGGCGGCGATCGACGCGATGCTCCCCTATTTGGAGGAAACTTACGGCAATCCCTCCGCCCTTCACTCGATGGGACAGCGGGCAAAGGAAGCCCTGGAAGCGGCGCGCCAAGTGGTGGCAAGGTGCCTCGGCGCCCATCCCGATGAGATCTATTTCACCTCGGGCGGGAGCGAAGCGGATAATCAGGCGATCCTCTCTGCGGCGGCAATGGGCGAAAGGAAAGGGAAAAAGCACATAGTCACCACCGCCTTTGAGCACCACGCTGTTCTCCATACCCTCGCCAAGCTCGAAAAACAGGGCTTCACTGTGACCTATCTCAGCGTTGGTGGAAAGGGTAATATTTCCGCGCGGCAGGTGGCGGACGCCATCACCGAGGATACCTGCCTCGTCACGACGATGTTTGCAAATAACGAGATCGGCTCGATCCTCCCGATATCCGAGATCGGGGCGGTCTGCCGCGAGAGAAAGGTATTATTCCACACCGACGCGGTGCAGGCGGTAGGGCACGTTCCCGTAAACGTCGCCGAGATGAATATCGATATGCTTTCTCTTTCGGGGCACAAGTTCCACGGTCCCAAGGGCGTGGGCGTGCTCTACGCACGGAAGGGGGTGGCGCTGACTAGCCTCATCGAGGGCGGCGCGCAGGAGAGGTCGCGCCGCGCCGGCACCGAGAACGTCGCGGGTATCAGCGCGCTGGCGGCGGCGCTTTCTGGCGCGACGGCACGGCTTGACGAAAATATGGAAAAGGTAAAGCGGCTTCGCGATAAACTCATCTGCGGCTTGTCGAGTATTCCCCATTCCGTCTTGAACGGCGACAGGGTGAGCCGCCTCCCCGGCAACGTGCATTTCTGCTTTGAGGGCATCGAAGGGGAGAGCCTCCTTCTGCTCCTCGACGAGTACGGCATCGAGGCGTCCTCGGGCTCTGCTTGCACCTCGGGTTCGTTGGACCCCAGCCACGTCCTGCTCGCCATCGGACACCCGCACGAGATCGCGCACGGCTCGTTGCGCCTGACCCTCTCGGAGTACACGACGGAGGAGGAGATAGACTACACGCTCAAAGCGATCCCCGAAGTGGTGGCGCGCCTCCGCGCGCTGTCCCCCATTTGGCGCGATAAGACCGAGGGTAAAAAACCGTTTTTACTGAAATAAAGGAGAAAAACTATGGCATTATACAGCGAAAAAGTTATGGATCACTTCCGCAATCCCCGCAACGTGGGCGTGCTCGAGGACGCTAATGGTATCGGCGAGGTGGGCAACGCCAAGTGCGGCGATATTATGAAGATATATTTAAAGGTTGTGGACGGCATCATCGCCGACGTAAAGTTCGAGACCTTCGGCTGCGGCTCGGCGATCGCGTCCAGTTCGATGGCGACCGAGCTCATCAAGGGCAAACCCCTCTCCGAGGCGCTCACCTTGACAAATCAAGCGGTCACTGAGGCTCTGGACGGTCTCCCCGCGCATAAGATACATTGCTCCGTTCTCGCGGAGGAAGCTATCAAACGCGCCGTACTCGACTACTACAAGCGACAAGGTATCGAGTACGACAAAGAGCTTTTCAAGGACGTGGAGGAGGGCGAGGACTGACGCGCGCCCGCGTATAAATAGTGGAAATTTGCCTTGCAGTCACTCGATAATGTCGGGACGCCGCAAGGCAAATTTTTTTTGTAAAAAGCATCGTTATTTTTGTTGACAGGAACAAAACGCCATGCTATAATCATATTAACCTACGAGATAGGTGGGTTAAAAAGAGGAAGAAAAAATGACCGATCTGTTAAAAGAGTTTGTAAGACAAAACTACCGTTTCGGACGAATGTACTTTTGGTGTCGATGTAGATAGAGCGCACGAATTGACAGATACATTCATTTAGAAAGGAGAAATAAACTATGGCAAACTACAAATTCGAAACATTGCAAATACACGTGGGGCAGGAGACTCCCGATCCCACGACAGACGCGAGGGCGGTGCCCATCTACGCTACGACGTCCTACGTCTTCAAGGATTCCGCACAGGCGGCAGGGCGCTTCGGCCTCACTGAGGGCGGCAACATTTACACCCGTCTGATGAACCCCACGAGCGACGTCTTTGAGAAGAGGATCGCCGCGCTCGAAGGAGGTGCGGCGGCGCTCGCCACGGCTTCGGGCTCGGCTGCCATCACATACGCGATACAGAATATCGCCACGGCGGGCGATCATATCGTATCCTCGACCAACCTCTACGGCGGCACCTACAACCTCCTCGCGCACACTTTGAAGGAGCAGGGATTGTCGGTGACCTTCGTCGATCCTTCGGAGCCCGAGAATTTCAGGAAGGCGATACGCCCCAATACCAAACTCATTTACGCCGAGACCCTCGGCAATCCCAATTCCGACGTCTTTGACATCGAGAGCGTGTCGGCGATCGCCCACGAAGCGGGCATCCCCCTCGTCGTGGATAACACCTTTGCAACGCCTTACCTCCTCCGTCCCATCGAGCATGGCGCGGATATCGTCGTGCATTCGGCGACCAAGTTTATCGGCGGGCACGGCACCGTGATGGGCGGCGTGGTGGTGGACGCGGGCAAGTTCGACTGGGCTGCAAGCGACAAGTTCCCCGGTCTCAGCAAGCCCAATCCATCCTATCACGGAGTCGTTTTCACCGAGGCGTGCGGCAACCTTGCATACATATTGAAACTTCGCACCACCTTGATGAGAGACCAGGGCGCGACGATCTCCCCCTTCAATTCCTTCCTGCTCTTGCAGGGTTTGGAGACCCTCTCGCTCCGTTTGGAGAGGCACGTGGAGAACGCCTTGAAGGTCGTGGAGTTCTTGAAGGCTCATCCGCAGGTGGAGAAGGTCAATCATCCCTCCCTTGCACTAGGCAAACAAAAGGCGCTCTACGACAGCTATTTCCCGCAGGGTGCGGCGTCCATCTTTACCTTTGAGGTGAAGGGAGGCGCGGAGAAGGCAAAGAAGTTCACAGAGAGTCTGCAACTCTTCAGCCTGCTCGCGAACGTCGCGGACGTAAAGTCGCTCGTGATCCATCCCGCATCCACCACCCATTCCCAGCTGTCCGAGGAAGAACTGGCGGATCAGAACATCAAACAGAACACCATCCGTCTCTCCATCGGAACGGAGCATATCGACGATATCATCGCGGACCTGGAGAAGGGCTTCGCGGCCATCAAATAAAGCAAGGATCAATAGTAATAAGAAAGAAGGTAATAACATGGGAAATATCTATAAAGGAACACTGGAACTGATCGGAAACACACCGCTGGTCGAAGCGATCAACATCGAAAAAGACCTGAACCTGGAAGCTACCCTGCTGCTGAAGCTGGAATACTTCAATCCGGCCGGCAGCGTCAAGGACAGAATAGCCAAATCCATGATCGAAGATGCGGAGGATAAGGGACTTCTCAAGGAAGGCTCCG
>DFEQ01000090.1:5822-6627 GCA_002368735.1 Christensenella sp. UBA3798 | reverse complement strand
AGGTCGCGGTGGAGAGAGCCACAGCTACCACGAGCATCATCACGATGGATGTGATAAGTAAACGTTTTTTCATAAATTAAATACCTCCTTAAACATTTTGCACTAAACAAATTGTTCGTGGCAGAGAGTCTATGTAACGCCCTGCCGTTCCTTTCTACAGTTATTTTAGCATACAAAATCAGGAATTTCAATAGGGTTTTTAAAAAAAATTCAATCAAGTTTAAGTTTTCTTAACGTAAATCACCTCCTTCTTAATGTTTATTATGCTGAGATTTCCACAAAAATTCCTCGAAATATCCGCACTTTTTGCAAAAATGCCCATATTTGCGCTTTTTCAAACGTTAAGATTTCCACATTAATGAATTTGTAAACTGTGCACGACATAATGAGGGATAATCATGTGCGAATCGTACGCCCGTATGCTTTTTTGAGAGTTTTATGCTCATTTTTTGCGGAAAATGAGGGTGACAAGGGGTGTAAACTGCGCGAACGGAAGGCAAAAGACGGGGAGGACCGCAGTTATATTTGCCCAAGGGCAAGTTATATTCCGCTTTGCGGAGTGTTATTTGTCCTTGCGGACAAGTGATATTGCTCGCGGCGAGCAGTTGAGGTGTCCTGCTGAGGGATAAAGACACCCTTCCGAGAATGCTTTCATTCGAGGGAGGAAAGGGCGCGACGCGTTAATAAAACACCAAGACCACCCCGAATAATGATTATTATTCAGGGACCCCGGAGTGCGGTGTTTTTAGCCAAAGCGCGTGAAGAAGCTATGCTGCAAGCGGCTTGATTTTCGGCAGCGCCGAAA
>DFEQ01000090.1:0-5737 GCA_002368735.1 Christensenella sp. UBA3798 | reverse complement strand
TTTTAATGCGGAGCTTGATCCAATTGCGGAACCTACGGTCACCACACGAACGATGTTGCCTGATGGCAAACGATGTTTGCTCCGCAAAACGATGTGCGCCTAAGCGCAACGATGTTGCACAGAGTGCAAATTGCGGGTCGCCCAAACGGCTCCGAATATTACACCCTTTGCAAAGGGGGATCGGGTTTTTTGAGTGAAGCGAGAAAAAACGGGGGATTTTTAAAAACCCACCATTCCTCGCTATGCGAGCAATCAAGCCTCCCTTCCGTTCGCGCTTTGCGCTCACTCAAAGGATGCAAAACAAGGATGTGATCTCTCTGTTACGCGCCACACGGACGTTTGGTATGGGATGACGGTACTAAATCAATCGTCATCCTGTACCGGAGCATCGCGTAGGTCCGCGTAGAGCGTAGCGATTAGCGAGGGGTCTCGAAGGATCTCATTCGTTTTTTACTTTTGTTTGCTTGTGCACGGCGAGGTGGGGGAGAGTGGTGCTTAGGCAAACGCTCCGTGAGCGGACGGATGGGCGCGTACTCCTTGTACGTAACCATTCGGGCGAGAAACGGTAGAGCAGTATAAGTGCCGCAATCTCCCGCCGCAGCAAAAGCGACGCTATACGGACGCGCGCCTTTTGGCGGCGCTTAAAAGTGCCTCCTGCGCGTCCGCATAGTAGGATGCTACCGCCGCGCGGAGCATTTTGGATGCGCGCTTCTTATTTTGGAGTTGCGACCTTTCGTCACGGCAAGTGACTGTGACGCCGGTCGGGATATGCGTCATGCGGACGGCGGTCTCCACCTTATTGACGTTTTGTCCGCCCTTCCCCCCGTTTAGGAAGATATCGGTGCGGACGTCCGCCTCGGTGACCTCGGGAACGGCGAGGATGGGATAGACGGCAAAGCGCACCCTCTCGCCGAGCGCCCTATCCGAGAGCGCGGAGAGAATGGCATGCGCCCTCTCACCCATCATCTCGGCGCGGAGATGGCATTCGTAGCGTTCCTTGACCTCTACACGGAGCCCCGATCGCTCGGCAACCGCGCGGAGGAGCCCTTCTGCCCCTTCTATATCAATATTGAATGGCGCGTATACACACACGCCCGCGCCCGCATACGCGGGAGAAGACTCGCCATCGTGCAAGGAATAGAGAACGCTCTCGCGACGGAGGGCTGCCGCATTGTCCTCCGTTGCGTCTTTTTCGTACTTCGCGAGCGCGGAGAGGACGGGCTGCATCGCCTGAAGCCTCGCAGAATAATGCGCGGAAAGACGATGGTCGGCGAGAACCTCCCCCCGACACATAAGATCGGAGAGCATCTCGCTCTCCGTCCTCACCGCCTTTGCGGCGGAATAAACCTCTAAGATCTCTTCTTTGGTCATATCACAAAAACATTCGTAGCTTCTTGGGCACGACCTTCACCTGCAGTTTCGGCATCTCGATGACCTCGCCGTCCACCTGCACTCGTGCGGGCTCCTCCCCGATGATCTCCACCTCCGCCTCGGTGCCGCGGAAGGTATGGGTGCAAGACTGCTTATTCATCCTGCCGAGAAGGAAAGGGACGAGACGAATGGGTATCATGGGCTTCTTGATATTGTCGATGACGACGAGCTCCAACGTGCCGTCGTCCACGGCGTTATCGGGCGCAAGCGCCATGCCCCCGCCGATGTAGCTGCCGTTGCACACGCCCACCATAAAGACCTCCTGCTCGCCCTCGACGTCCCCGATCTTATAGCGAACGCGGTGGGGCTTGAAGTGGGTGAGCACGTAGAAAAGCGAGAGATAATACTTGATCTTTCCCTTAAAATGCTTCATCGAAGCGTACTTCACGAGGACGTCCACGTCCATGCCGAGCCCGCACACGTTCAAGCAGCGCTTGCCGCCGAGGTCGAGGTGGTCGAGCAAGCGAACGTTCCCCGCGAGGATGCGCTTCATCGCGCGACGGGTGCAAGAGGGGATCTTCATCTTCTTCGCAAAGTCGTTGCCCGTGCCGCAGGGGACGAGCCCGAAGGTTATCTTATCGAAGTCCACCACGCCGTTCAGCGCCTCGCTGAAGGTGCCGTCGCCGCCGATGATGATGACGCGCGCCGCCTCATATTTCGTATTGATATCACGCACGATCTCGGTGCAATGCCCCTCCCGCTCGGTGGGATAAAAGATAGCCTCGTCGCCGTGGGCTTCGAGGATATGGCGCACGGCGTCCGCCGAACGCGCAGTCTTCCTAAGACCGGAATTGGGATTGTAGATCACGTGATATACGCTCATCGTCAGCCTACCTACTCTTTACTCTATCATAACACGCGCGAAAAGTCAATAGCGCCTGCGCGCGGGCGAAAGGGGTCGGCTATTAGCCGATTTTCACGAAACAAACCTCCTTCATGCGCTGGTCGCGGAGAGGCTTGTCCATCCTATCGGTGGGTACGGCGGCGATGTCGTCCACCGCGTCGAGCCCCTCGACCACAGAGCCGAAAGCGGCGTACTGTCCGTCAAGGAAGGTCGCGTCCGCGTGGCAGATGAAGAACTGCGAGGAGGCGCTATTCGGATCGTTCGTCCTCGCCATCGAGATCACGCCGCGCTTGTGCGAGATCAAGTTTCTGACGCCGTTCATCAGAAATTCTCCCTTGATCTTTTCCTTGCTGCCGCTCATACCCGTGCCGGTGGGGTCGCCGCCCTGCACCATAAAGCCCGCGATGACGCGGTGGAAGATAAGACCGTTATAGAAGCCCTCCGAAACGAGCTTCTGAAAGTTCGCCACGGTGATGGGGGCGCTTGCAGCGTCGAGCTTGACGACGATGGATTTGCCCGACTCCATGGTGATCATGACGAGGTCGGTGACTTCATTTGTTTTGACATAATTGCTCATAGTAGATACCTCCTTTGTGCGGCTACGCCGCGTGAAGTTTGCCTTCGGCAAGTGAAGTTGACTTCGTCAGTGAAGTTATTCGCTTCGCTCATAGTGAAGTTGCTCACTTCGTTCCCAGTTAAGGATGTAGAGATCGTTTTTACCTTCATTCCGCATTCCGCATTCCGCATTACGCATTCCGCATTGGAAAGGCGATATGCCCTGACGGGCGCGATATGTGGTTATTGCCACGCGATATACGACTGCGTCGTGCGATATGCACCTATCGGTGGTGGGATATAAGCGCCGCTATACGCACCATCTACCCTTAACGTAACTGCGGAGAGTGGGGCTTAGACAAACGCTCCGCGAGCGGACGGATGGGCGCGTACTAGGTGGTGTACGTGACCATTTGGGCGAGAAGCGGTAGAGCAGAATAAGCGCCGCTATACGCAGTTACAGAAAATATTTTGCCGCGAGCGCCTTGAATGCAGGCAAGCTGCGGCGAATGAGATCGGTGGATACGCAGTACGCAATGCGCACGTACCCCTCGCACCCGAAACTGTCGGACGGGACGACGAGGATGTCCATCTTTTTCGCCTCCTCCGAGAACTCGTTCGCGTCGCCCGAGGGCGCCTTGACGAAGAGATAGAAGGCACCCGACGGATAGGCGCAGGTGAAGCCCATCTCGGTGAGTGCGGAGTAGAGGATATCACGGTTCTCGCGATAGATATTGACGTCAGAAGTCAAGCCGTCGCACGCCTTGACAAGGCGCTGAAAGAGCGCGGGAGCACAGACGTAGCCGAGGGCGCGCCCCGCCCCGCACACAGCGAGGTAGAGTTCCTGCGCCTCTGTCGCCAAGGGAGAAACGGCGATATAGCCTATCCTCTCGCCGGGAAGGGAGAGGGACTTGGAGTAGGAATAGCACACCACCGTGTCCTTGTAGTAAGAGGGGAAGCAGGTAGCCTTCTTCCCGTCAAAGACGAGGGCGCGGTAGGGTTCGTCCGAGATCAGGTAGATGGTGGTGCCGAACTTTGCCTCCGCTCTCTCGAGCGCGGCGGCGACCGCCTTCACCTGCTCCTCGGGATAGAGAACGCCCGAGGGGTTATTGGGAGAATTGATGATGACGGCGCGGGTATGCTCGTTGAGAAGGGACTCAAACGCCTTGACGTCGATCTCGAGCCCCGCCGCGGGCGGGCAGACCACGAGTTTCGCCCCCGCCTTCTCGGTAAAGACGCGATATTCGGGAAAGAAAGGCGCAAAGGTCACGACCTCGTCCGAGGGGTCCTTCACGATGGCGTTCAAGGTGATGGTCAGGGAGGCTGCGGCGCCGCAGGTCATATACATCATATCGGGGTCGAGGCGGAAACCGTACTCCTCGGCGTAGTGGGCGGCGATAGTGTCGCGGGTGCCCTTATCCCCCTGCGCGGAGGTGTAGCCGTGGAGGGCGATCTCGCTCTCCTCCGTAAGCATCTTGATGAGAGCCTCTTTGACGGCGGGAGGCGGCGGCACGCTGGGGTTGCCGAGGCTGAAGTCGTAGACCTTGTCCTCGCCGACAGCGGCTTTACGCATCTTGCCGTATTCAAAGAGCTCGCGGATCACCGAGCGCTTGGCGCCGAGACCGTACATTTTTTCGTTACATATCATAGTTTTAACCCCAAAAGTCTTTGAGCATTCTCGCCCAAGATCATATTTTTTTCTTTGTCGGTGATGTCGAGCGAGGTGACGAACTCCACGCTGTCCTCGTAACTTGCCCACGGGCTGTCGGTGGCGAAGAGCACCTTGTCCGCGCCGTGAGAGCGGATGATATCAGATGCGAGGCGCTTATCCATATAGCGCGCGACGACGCCGGTATCGAAATAGACCTTTTCGCCTACGAGGAGGTCGGCGACCTCCTCCCACATCGCAAAGCCGCCCATGTGTGCGAGGACTACGTTCTCCGCGCCGGTCTGACGCAGCATATTCTTCGCGCGCGCGGGGGTGCAATGGGTGCAATCGGTAAAGCCGTAATCGAGCCCCGCGTGCACCGACACCATAAGACCCAGCTCCGCCGCTTTTTCGATGATCGCCATATTCTTTGGGTCGTCGATGAAGGTCTGCTGATAGTCGGGATGCAGTTTTACCCCCTTGAGACCGAGCGCCTTGATCTCCTTCAGCTCGCCCGCGATGTCCTCGTCGCCCGGGTGGATGCCTCCGAAAGAGAGCAATTTGACGCCAAAGGCGTCAAACTCTCCGTCGTTGATGCGTTTAGCAAAGGCGTTGACCGACCTAAACTGCGAGGGCTTCGTCTGGACGGGAAGAACGAGGGCGTAGTCCGCCTTGACACGGCTCGCCGCCTCGGCTAAGCCCCGTGTGGTGCCGCATGCGAAGGCGGGAACGCTTGCCTTCTCCGAAAGATAGGCGACCGAACGCTCCGCAAGGGCGTCGGGAAAGGCGTGCGCGTGGAAATCTACTATCATATCACAGCTTGGCGATATCCTCCGCCGTGAGGAGCTCCGCGCCCGCCTTCAAGAGGATGGCGGAAGCCTTGGTAAGGTCGGACGCCTTGATGACGAGGGAGGCTTTGCCCTCCTTCTCAATGGTCAGACCGTACATATATTCGAGGTTGATCTCGGTCTTTGCAAGGTCGGAAAGGAATGCCTGCAGGCTGCCCACCTTGTTCGCAAGGCGCACGACGAGGACGTCGGTAAGCATCGAGGAGAAGCCGCTTGCTTTGAGGGCGGCGTCTGCGGCTGCGGGGTCGCTGACGATGAGTCGCAGCAGACCGTATTCGCTGGTGTCGGCGAGGCTGAGCGAGAGGATGTTGACGTTCGCCGCCTTGATGACCGCGAGCACTTCGTCCAATCTGCCTTCTCTGTTTTCGATAAAAACGGATAATTGTTTCGCTTGCATAGTTTCTCCTCCTT
>DFEQ01000007.1 GCA_002368735.1 Christensenella sp. UBA3798 | reverse complement strand
TAAAACGCTCGAACTCACCGAGGTCTAAACTATCGATATACCTTTGTATCTCGTTGCCGAGCTGCTCTTCCACCTCTTCCTTAGTGCGTGATTCGGCAAGCGTGACGTTACAATTAACGCTGAAAAATAGGACAATAAAAGCGATAAAACACCACAAGAAACCGCGCTTCATAGCATAGAGGATATCACGCTTACGAGATTGGCAATGATGGGCATCGTCATAAAGAAGATAGCCAGCTTTCCCGCAAGCTGCATCTTGTTTGCAATACTTGAAACGCCGTAATCGGTGCAGAGTGCGGAGGCATATTCTGTGATATATCCCACGCCGATTATCTTCAAAACTCCCGCAAATAACGATTCGTCCACCCCACTCTTCCCCACGAGCATACCGAACTGCGTGATAACTTCGGTCAAAGAGGACAGAATGATGATAAGGATCAGCGCCCCACATGCGATGATAGCAAATATATATAATTCGGATTTTTCCTGTCGAAGCAGCCCCGCGACGAGCGCGCCGATGAGCCCCACCCCGATGACCTTGACTATCTGCATATCAATACAAACTGAATATCGACTTGATAGAGTCAAAGAGCGAGGCTATCATGTCAAGTACGATGACGAGGACGATGACGAGGGAAGCAAGCGTCGTGATGGTCGCTATCTCCTCCTTATCACTCTTTCTGAGAATAGTATTGATTATCGCGGCAAGAAGCCCTATGCCCGCGATTTTGAATAGTACGCTGATATCCATACTTCCTCCCTACACGATGATAATGAACGCTACTACTCCAAGGAGTACCGCAAGCTTAAAATACAGCGTTCCGTCTTTGCGATATTTGACGCAGTTTTCCTCTGTAAAGCGCTTCATTTCCGAGCACTTTCCCCCAAGAGTCGCAAGCTCCGTATCCGCGTCCGACGTGCCGATGGCGGATAAATACCTGCTTACCTCGTCGATCTCCCCTTCCGATAAGGGCAAAGCAAGGGTTTTACCCTGTAAATAGTCGCAAAACTCATCTTTCTTACCCTTACAATACGACGTGTTTATCTCACCGATAGGCATCCTTTCGTAGGATATCTTATCCCAAGCATATTGCAGATAACGATAGTAAGATTCGTAAAAAGACGCCTTACGAATAAAGCGTCGCTTGACCCACAGTCCGACGAGCGAAGTTGAAAAAAACAATAATACACCTGCAAGAATGGTGAGGGTGTTCATCTCTTTTTCTCCTCGACTACGGTACCAACGCGCGGATACTTGGATAATAGTATCAAACGGTCGAATATAGGTGCAAGATGGGCAAACTCTCCGTGGAACACGTCAAGCGAGTCGCCATGGAGTGTGGCGATGACTTTAACACCGCCGTAATATGCACGAAGGACCCCTTCCACGTCACGTTCGCCCGATAGTTCGTCAGTAACGATATACTCGGGAGAGAGCGCGCGAAGAGCGTTTTCATAAGATGTCTTTTTAGGAAAGCCGAATAATACGTCGCTGTTTTTGCCTACGTCAAGCGCAAAGCTATTGCCGCTTGCCCCGCTTATTTCTCCTCTTTCGTCGAGGATAGTGACGCATTTCCCCGCATTTGAAAGAACCCTCGTTATCTCACGAAGTAAAGTCGTTTTACCCGCTCCCGGAGGTGAAATTATTAGGACGTTTTGCTCGAATTTTCCGTCTATTTGAAGAAAATCGGCTATCCCGAAGATTTGGTGGGGGATACGCACGGACAGCGAGGTGATATGCTTTATCGTTTTGACTCTGTCACCGTCCATCACACCTTCCCCGGCAACGCCCACTCTTACTCCGCCTCGCAAGGGGATATAGCCGTTTACCAGTTTCTCGGTAATGGCATAGAGCGAATGCTCCGTGATCAAGTTTAGCGCCGATTCAAACTCATCGTCCGAAATAACGTAATCGGAGAAATAGCGACCTTTTTGCGTTAAATAGGTTAGAGGACGACCTCGCCTGATGCGTATCTCCGTAACGCCGCAAGGCAGTCGTCGTATAATAGATTTCGTCAAAACGCCGTCTAACATGCTATCATTCTATGCGGACAAGTTTTATGATATCACACCGCAAGAATAGTCAAAACAAAAAAGGCTTCCCGCGAAGAAAGCCTTTCAAGACAGTTTATTTCTGCAGTTTAGTTCGTTCTGTGTTTATCCGCAGCCACGATGCGTGCGTTGCGATTGGTGGGAAGGTAATCGCCGATATCGGATATCCCTTGGATATCGATGAGGTCGGACTGCACCACCTCGCTCTCCTCGTTATCGTAGAAGAACGCCACCAAATACGGCATCCGCACGATGTCAGCGAAGACGATAGGTCCGCGCGAGAGATCGGTATCCATCACTTTGACGCCCTTTCTATAGCGCTTGGACAGCGGGAATTCACCCACGATAACGCGCTTTCCGTAACCAAGCTCGGATACGACGATGAGTTCGCCGCCCGCATCTTCAAGGAATACCGACGCGTAAAGCACCACGTCACCATCGTTCAACGCAATGCCTTTAACACCGGAAGAACGTCTGCCCTGCACCGGCACGTCGTCGGTTTCGGCTTTTAAGACCATGCCGTCACGCGTGACGAAAAGCATTGAGTCGCCTTCGTCGAAGGAGGACACCTTTATGACCTTTTCCCCTTCCTTGAGGACGGTCGCTTGGAAATAGGACTTGGAAAGCGACACGTATTCAGAGGTTAGGGTGCGCTTTGCCATGCCGTCCGTGGTGAAGAATACCAAGCTGGCGTCGGGCTTTGCCTTATCGCTCTCATCCAAACAAAGGATGGAGACGACCTTCTCCTCTTTATCCGCCTGCGAAACGATTTTAATAAGAGGGAGCCCCTTATCTTTCCAAGAACGCTCCGGAAGATCGGAAGCCGATATCCTCGCCACGTTACCTTTGTCGGTAAATGCGTAGAAGTTTTTATCCGAGGTCAGATAGCAAATATCCACGACCACGTCGTCCATCGTCAAGCCCAGAACGTTCTTTCCGCCCGCGCCGAGGGTGCGCTGATTACAGAACTTCATATTACCGTTCTTGAAAAGAACGATACCGCCGTTTACGACAGGCTTGGACTCCGCCTCTTCGGGCTTGAGCTCGGAGACGACCATCTCCTTACCGCTCTCGTCGATGATGGTGGTGCGACGGGGGCGCTTATAGCGCTTTTTGATATCGAGAAGTTCCTCTTTGATGACCTGATACTGCTTTTTGGGGGAGCCGAGTATCTCGGTATACAATTCGATCTTTGCACGAAGCTCGTCGATTTCGGCAATGATCTCGTCGGTCTCAAGGTTGGTGAGTTTACGGAGCTTCATTTCCACGATAGCGTTCGCCTGCTTTTCGGAAAGCGAGAAACGCGAGCGCAATGACTCCTTTGCCTCTGTAACGTTCTTTGCCTTCTTGATGATGGCGATGACTTCGTCGATATTCTGTATAGCCACAAATAAGCCGCGCAGTATCTCTTCGCGCTCCTTCGCCGCATTGAGGTCGTAGCGAGTACGACGCTGTATCAAGGTGCGTTGATAGTCCAAATAATAACGCAGTATCTCCTTGAGCCCCATGAGGCGCGGCTTTCCGTCCGCGATGACCACCATATTGATGCCGAAATTGGTTTGGAGGTCGGTATGCTTCAAGAGCAACTTGACGATACGGTCGGGATCGGCGTCCCTTTTGAGTTTGATGGTAGCGCGCAAGCCCTGCCTATCCGATTCGTCGAGGATATCGGCGATCTGCACGTAGGGCTCCTTTTTGCTTTCACGCAGTTCGTTTATCTTTAAAAGGAGTTTCGACTTGTTGACCTGATAGGGGAGCTCGGTGATGACGATGCTCTTCTTGTCACCTTCCCTCTCTATGTGCATCTTCGCCGTGATGGTGACCTTCCCCTTGCCGGTATCGTACGCCTGACGAAGTTCGTCCGTGCGATAGATGATGCCGCCCGTCGGAAAATCGGGGCCCTTGATGATCCCCATAAGGTCGTCCAGCTTGATGTGCGGATTATCGATCATCGCCACAGCGCCGTCGATGACTTCGGTGATATTGTGGGTGGGGATATTGGTAGCAAGACCGACCGCAATGCCCGACGCGCCGTTTACGAGGAGGTTGGGAAACCTACCGGGGAGCATATCGGGCTCTTTCAGTGAGTCGTCGAAGTTCAAGCTGAAGGTAACGGTGTCCTTATCAAGGTCACGCAGCATCTCCTGCGCGATGGGGGCAAGGCGCGCTTCGGTATAACGCATAGCGGCGGCGCTATCGCCATCCACCGAACCGAAGTTTCCGTGTCCGTCCACCAAGCATTCGCTCATATTGAAGGACTGCGCCAGTCTGACGAGAGCGTCATAGACGGATGTGTCGCCGTGCGGGTGATATTTGCCCAAGCATTCACCGACTATCCTCGCGCACTTTTTGTGCGGCTTGTCATGCGACAGACCCAGCTCGTACATGCTGTAGAGTATCCTGCGTTGAACCGGCTTCAAGCCGTCCTCCACGCGCGGAAGAGCGCGGTCCAAGATAACGTACTCGGAGTACGGCATCATGGACTCGTGCATGACCTGCTCGACGGTCTTTTCGTATATTCTTTCGTTTGCGACGTTATCGCTCTTAATTTCCTCAGACATTCAAGTAACCCTTTTTCTCGATTTCATCCCTACGGTTGAAATTCGCGTATTGATAGATATATGCCTTGCGCGCGTCTACGTTGTCGCCCATCAATGTGGTGATGAGGCGGTCTGCGGAAGCCGCGTCCTCGATGCTGACGCGAGTCAAGCACCGCGTTTCGGGATTTAAGGTGGTCTCCCACAGTTGCTCGGGGTTCATTTCGCCAAGACCTTTATAGCGCTGCAAATCGTAATTCCTGCCGACCTCCGAGATGATTTGGTCGAGCGCCGCGTCGTCGTAAGCATAGCGCACTACACCTTTCTTTTCCACCTTGAAGAGAGGCGGCATACCGATATAGAGATGTCCTTCGGTGATCAGCTCCTTCATATAGCGGAAGAAGAAAGTCAGGAGGATGGAGCGAATGTGTCCGCCGTCTTGGTCGGCATCGGCGAGGATGATGACCTTGCCGAACTTCAAGGCGTTTACGTTAAATTCCGTATCAAAATTTGCGCCGAGCGCGCTGATGATGGTGCATATCTCCTCGTTAGAGAGGAGCTGATCTATGCGCTTCTTTTCGGCGTTGATAGGTTTACCGCGAAGCGGTAATATAGCTTGGAACCTTCTATCGCGTCCCTGCTTGGCACTACCGCCTGCACTATCGCCCTCAACGATAAACAGCTCGTTGAGTTCAGGCTTCCTGCCACTGCAGTTGGCGAGCTTTCCTATCAGCATATTGGTATTGGCGTTGTTCTTTTGGCGTGCAAGCTCCTTTGCCTTTTTACCCGCTTCCCTGACCTTGGCGGCGCCTTGCGCCTTTTCGATTATCTTGTCGCCCACGTCGAAGTGCTTTTTCTCCGAGAGGAAGGCGTCAAGCTTTTCCATCACGAGACTCTCAACGAGAGGACGTATCTCGGGGTTACCGAGTTTGGTCTTGGTCTGTCCCTCGAACTGAACGTTCTGCATACGAATGGACAGGACGCAGGTCAAGCCCTCGCGGAAGTCTTCGCCCTGCAGATTAGGATCCTTATCCTTGATCAAACCGCGCTTCCTTCCGTAGTCGTTCATGACTTTGGTCAGAGCGCTCTTGAAGCCGATCTCGTGTGTACCACCTTCGGTGGTAGGAATACTGTTGACGAATGAAAAGATACTCTCGGTGTATGCACCGGTGTGCTGCATCGACAAGCCGAGATAGAAGCGATCCTGCCGGACTTCAAATTCGATTGGTTCGGCAAAGAGGGGCTCCTTGCCGTCATTCAGATACTTGACAAAGTCGCTGAGCCCTTTTTCATAACAGAAAGAGGATTTTAAACTGTTAAGGTCGTCGTCAAGCTGACGTTTATCCTCTACAGTGATGGTGATACCGCGATTCAGGAAGGCTTGTTCCTGTACGTGCGCCACGATGGTCTGATAACTGAAAAGTTCTTTACCGAAAACGCGCTTATCGGGCATAAACCTAACGAAGGTGCCGTGCTTCTTGGTCTTCTCACCCGTTTCGAGGAGAGGGGTGCGCGGGATGCCGCTTTGCACCTTGCCGTTGACTTCGGGAGAGTGGAACTCCTGCTTATACACCTTGCCGTTCTTATAGATAGTAACGTCCAGCCATTCGGAAAGCGCGTTGGTAACAGATGCGCCAACACCGTGCAACCCGCCCGAGAAGGTGTAATTGTCGTTATTGAACTTGCCGCCTGCGTGCAACTGCGTGAATACGACCTCCACGCCGCTGATGCCGAGGGTCGGATGCTTATCTACGGGGATACCACGACCGTCGTCCTCCACGCTGATACTGCCGTCACCGTATATCACGATGTCGACGCGTGTGCCGAAGCCATTGCATATCTCGTCGAGAGAGTTGTCTACGATTTCCCACAAAATGTGGTGCAGACCCTTAGCCCCTGTCGTACCGATATACATACCGGGACGCAGTCGGACCGCCTCCAAACCTTCGAGGACTTGTATATCTTTTGCGTTATATTCTTTGCTCACAAGACTCCTCCAAAAACCATATTTGGAACTAAAATCTTGTTTATTATACCATATATTGTGGTTATTGCAAACTATTTAATTATTTTTCTTTTACCCGATTTAATATTTCATTTTTGCTGAAAAGGACGATTATACTGTAATTCGTAAGGATAATCACTCTTATCTTTCTGCTTGGGGATATCATCATTTTTCGGCTTATTCAAAATGCGCCCCAGGATATCCAAAAGGTTGTTTTGCGCGCCCGTTTCACTTTTTGCTACTTCGCCGAATAAGGGGGGATAACTCGCCTCATTGTCCCTAGCGTTTCCCTTGAAGAGTGTAGATAGGATATTCCCTATTCCACCCTTTTCGGTCGTCTGCCCTTTCCCCGCAAGGAGGAGAGGCAATAGCGTCGAAATCATTCCGCTGTCATTCGTTTTGCCGCCAAGCAAACCGGATAAAAAACCGAGATCCATACTTCCCTCCGTCACATTTATATATGAACGCGAGTATAATTGAGTGAATGCGGAGGATGTATGGATTTAAAAAATTTCAAAAGTACTTACAAGAGCGTAGATGACCTTTCCGAGAAAGCTAACGCCGATGATGTCAGGAAAAAGGCGGAGCAATACGCAACGAAAAGCGACGATGAGCTGCTTAAGGACATTATGAAAACAGCCGCACAGGGAAAAGCAAACGGTTCTTTAGATGAGCAACAACTCAAAACCTTCGTGCAAAGCGTTTCCCCGATGCTGAGCGAGGAACAAAGAGCAAGGTTGCAGAGCGTTATAGATATTATCAATACAATTTAAAGGCTGACCAAGATATCGTGGAGCTGTTTTCTCAGCTCATCCACTTCGGGCACGCCGAGCGCACGTTGTGAGCGCGGAAGATCAAACTCTTTGTCAAAAACCACCTTTGCGCCCTCTTCGCGCTTATCGATAACCACTATCTTGTCAGCAACGAGGATAGCTTCGAGTATGCTGTGCGTCACAAATACGGTGGTAAGGCGTTTTTCTTCCCAATATTTGATAAAATACTTTATCAATCGTTCCTGAAGTGCGAGGTCCAGCCCTTTGAAAGGCTCGTCCATCAGCATAAGCTCTGCATCAAATAAGAGTCCGCGTGCTATCGCTACACGTTGCGCCATACCACCCGATAGTTCGCTCGGATAAAGTTTTTCTGCCTCAGAGAGCTCCATATCGGCTAACATTTTGCGCGCTTTTTCTCTTCTTGATGCCTTGTCCCCCTCAAGAACGACAGCCAAGTTATCGAGTGCCGACATATGCGGCAACAACCGATGGTCTTGGAAGATAAATGAGCAGCGAGGTGCGGAAAATCCTTCTGTGGGGATAAGCCCGCCGAGTACCTTTAATAAAGTGGTCTTCCCCGAACCCGATGGCCCGAGGATACAGGTTATTTTATTCTGGGGGAACGCGATGGAAAAATCGCGGAAAACTCCTATTTTTCCGAACGATACAGAAATATTCTTAACAACGATATCCATACGTTCACCTTCCATGATAGCGCCTCAAGAGTAATTTTTTTACGAGCAAGACAAGTCCTTCGAGTATAAAGCCGAGCAAGATAGCCGCAAGCGTCCAAGCGAGCAGAGTCGGCGTATCGATGTAGGCGGATGACTGCGACATATATCGCCCCATACTCCCCTGCGTAGAGGCAAGCACCTCCGCCGCGATGGTGAGCTTGACCGAGAAAGACAAGGTGATACTCATCCCTGTCAAGACGGCGGGCGTCATCCCGGGGATATACAGGCAGAAAAGCTGCCTACCCTTAGATACGTGATAGGCTTGACACATCTCCACGAGCTTAGAGTCTACGTTCTCCGCGGCATTCAAGATGGTAGTGTATAACATCGGGAATATCACGATAAATGTGATGACGTAAGGCGCCGTCGCACTCCTGAACCAAATCAACACAAGTAAGATGATCGATATCGTCGGAAGCACGCGTACGATGACTGCGACGGGAGAAAATGCTTTCTTAAAAAATTCCGATTTTACCGAGAGAAAGGCAAAAAAGCATCCTAAGGCAAACGCAATAACAAAGCTCAACAAAGTTCGGCCGAGCGTCCTGCCGATCGCAAGATAAAACTGTCCTTCACCGAGCAAAACGAAAAAGCCGGAGAGAGCATCGGCGGGCGAAGGAAGAATAATCGACTTCCCTATCGCCGCAGATACGATAAACCAAAGGGCTATGAACACCACGCACCCGACGACGGGCGCGAGAATATTGTAGATCAGCCGCTTTTTCTCCATCCTATTCCTTTAATTCTACACTATAATAGAAGTTCTCATCGGGAAGCTTTCCGCCAATCAACGCGGGTTTGAAAGCTTGTAATATCGTAAAATACGCTTCAATATCCGTCTTTGCCACGCTACCGAAGGAAGGTTTGATATTCGTCCTCTCGACGCCCTCAGCACCAAATGTGTCAGGCACGGTGGCTTCCCTGTCCTTAAGCTCGGCGATATAGGGTGCCGCGTCCTCTTTCAAGGCACCGGCACAATCAACGGTATACTGCGCGATGACTTTTACAAGGACGGGATCGGACTCGATCAGTGACTTTTTCGCAACGAGGCAAGTCTGCGGATAGCTTGCCGTAGTACCTGCCGCTTGCTTCCATTTCTCCTGCATATCGCACACGATAGCGAGGTCACCGCCCACCTTTTGCAAAGCGGTAGATACCGCGGGTTCGCCGAGCACTGCGAAGTGGATGGCGCCCTGCTTCAAACCACCGATGATGGTGGTGCCTTCGGCGTGATACTTGATGGCGACCTTTCCTTCCACGGGAGTATCGCTCTCCACGTACTCGATGCCCGCACCTTCAAGCACTTTCTTCAAAACGATCTCGGGCGTTCCCCCTTGTCCGACGGTATTCAGCACTTGTCCCTTGAGGTCATTCAGAGTGAAATCACTTGCGGAAACGCTATTGGAGAGCATGTATAGGAGTCCGTAGCTATTTGTGCCGACCACCTTTATCTCAATGCCTTGATTATAAAGGATAGCCGCCATATTCGTGGGCATGATGGCAACATCCGCTTCGCCGCTCATAACAGCGGACTTAATGCCTGCGGCACCATCCACGATCTTATACGTCACCTTCGTATTGGAGATAGTCGAATAGTTCTTCATCAAATAGGACATACCCAGTGCAGGACCGCCGTCCGGAACGGCAACGAGGATTTCGTTCGTCGTAGTTTTTTCGGAACATGCGGCAAAGGAAAAGACGCTTGCAACTAGAATGGCAATCATCAAAAGTATGGTAATAATGTGTTTTTTCATAAGTCTCCTCCAATTTTATTTATTCGTATAATGCTCGATAGCCGCTTGGACATACAAATCCTCGCTGTAATCGGGTGTAACGGGATTATCGCCCTCGATTACTACATCGGGGGTAAAAGGCTTGCCGTGGATACAATACTTTCCGCCATCCACGGAGCTGTCGTAAATATAGTATTTTCCTATTATTATCTGCAATAGATAGAGGTCAAGGTCTATCTCGTTGCCCTCTTCATCCTTGCCTTTGTCGCGAATGATGCCCTTTTCACCCTCTTCATATCTGGTAAAGCCGTTTTGCGCAACGCCTTTACCCACCGTAGTCTTACCGATGAGGCGAGTCAAGGTACCGTGCGCCTTCATGATGCCGATGAGGGCTTCGGAAGCGGAAGCCGTGCCTCCGTCGCAAAGAATGTAGACGGGAGTATCCACCTTATTTTCGACGGGGATAGAGGTAATATAAGCCGAACGGTCCTCCCTTGCATAGTGTATCTCGACCAAGGTCTCGCCCACATGTGCCTCACTTCCCAAGAAGCACGAGGCGATATAACGCAACACTTCGGCGCTGCCGCCACCGTTCCCGCGAAGGTCGAGGATAAGCGCGCGATTACCGTCCGAATTGTAGGAACGAATAGCCGTCTTAAACTCATTTAGCACGTTGGTCGAGTTATCAAAGGTGCGTAAGCAAATATAGCCGAAATCGGGCAACACGCCGGGTAAATCATTGATATAGATGCAGTACGGGAAATTGAAACTCACCTTGGTATAGGTGACGTCAAACATTTCGTCGCCGCGTCGAAGAGTGAATTTGACAGGCGAATCGGAAGGAAGCTCAGCCAAAACCGCAGAATAATTGCCGGAAGTAAGCCCCGACACGCGCTTATCGCCTATCGCATATATCTCGTCGCCGCGAATCGCGGTATGCCCTTCCGACGCGGTCAAAAAGGGAGAACCCGGAAGAATAAAGTCTATCAAATGCTCGTTATAGAGGGTATTTCGCACGATAAGCCCGAAGCCCTTTCCATCGGAAGAGGCACCCAGAACATCGGAAGAGGGATAGATATAGTTGTATTCCCCGAGGCTGGCTACGATACCTGCGGCGGCATACAAGTCAGCTTCATCATCGTCCATCTCATCATAATAGTTATCTTTGATATAGTTCAACACCTGATTGGTCAAGTCAAAGTTGTCGTTTAGGATCACGACTTGTTGATGTTCGGCATAATTGCAGGACAAGAGCGTGACGGATATCACCGACACAAGGAGTGCGATAAGTATGACTTTTATCCATCTGTTCATTATCAAACCTCCGTAAGGAGCCTTTCATTCAATGCGTCGAAGACTCCGACGACGCTTTTGACAGAAAGGACGACAGAGCTCGTTAAAAGCTCCTTTTCACTTTCAAAATAAAACGTTGTATCATCCGCTAAAGCGGAGTAGACGATGCGTTCTCCGTTATAAAACTTGCCGACGACGGTCGCCGTAAAGCCCTTGTCCGAAACGGCGAAGTCTTTTGGCGACAGTGCTACGACCGCCTCCTTACCGAGATAGGCGGCGAGCTTACCCCGAAGGGGCATTTCTATCAAAGTATCCTGCACAATCACGCCCTTTTCGCATACCGTACAAGGCATAATAGTGGGATACTCCTCCCACGCAGTAAATACCGACAGCGCAAGCGGTCTTTCGCGAAGTGCCCTTTCTGAGCCCTCCTGCACCAAGAACCCGCAGGAAAGATGTTTTATATCCTGCGACAAGGCTGCCGCCTCTTCTTTACTATCCGTCGCATAGATAACGATACCCTCCCTAAATAGAGGCATAAAGCGGCGGAAGGCTTGCATTCTCTCCGAATAGGAAAGTTTTGAAAAGATATTATCTATCAAAAGCACTTTTGCCTTGCGAAGATAGGCGCGACATAGTACGAGGGTCACTTTGAGCCATTCGTTCAAGCGATAGACGGGAGCATCGAGCATGATATCAAGGTCAAAGAGCGCGCATACTTCCTCCACGAGGGCGCGACGTTGCGCCTTTGGCACTTTACGCAGTTTGAGCGGATACTCGAGGTTATAACGCACCGAATGGCGTGAAAAGAGAGCGTAATCGTCAAAGAGCATTTGGAAATCACGCTCTCGGAGCGACAGCTCGTCCACGTTGATATCGTCTAAAAAAAGCTCTCCTTGATGGGGGATGATGCCTGCGAGGGCTTTCAAAAAAGTGGTCTTCCCCCCTTTTTCACCTGCAAAGATAACGTTGATACCGTCCGAAAAGGTCGTCGAGACGTTGTTTATCGCGGCGTCGTATCCGAAGTATTGAACGGAAAAGTCCTTGCAAACTAATTTACTCATAAGTAAATTATATCCTCACGCCTCGCGATTAGTCAATCGAAAGGAAAAACTATCTGATAGAGCGATAAAAAAAAGGGCTTGCACCGGCAAGCCCCGACCAATGGAATATATGTGATCTCATTCACCTTTATCTTCGACGCCGGCGGTCTCTGCCGCATGAGGCGTCATAACGGAATAGTTGATCCCGTCGATCAATTTACGGAATGCGGTATTAAAGAGCATCATCACACCGACCACCAGCGCGATCGCCATATCAACGAAAACAAACGAATTATAGACCAAACTGTATATGACCCCGCTGTCATACCCTGCATAGGGTGCATAACTGGAAAAAGCGAAAACTCCGGAAACGAAATGCGCCAGATAACGCATCGTCGCAGCAAAGATCGCCCCGGCGGCAAAAAGGACGATCCCTGTCTCATCTTTGATCCCTCCCTGCGTAAACAAGGACGCAAACCCGATCATCGCAAATGCGATGGGATAATCGAGGAGAAACTGCGCGGGATGCAAGATATAGGGGGTCTGTATCGCCTGCAATAAGCCGTAAATAAATCCGACAATTACGCCTTTACGCACGCCGAACATCTGCGAATACAGCATCAACGGCAGTAGGCTTACGAGAGTAACCGAGCCTCCTTGAGGTAGCTTGATCAAGCTCAAAAAGGAGAGCGCAAAGCTCAACGCCAAGCAGATCGCCGCATAAGTGATGGACTTCGTATCAAATCCGTTATTCCCCTTTTTTCCGAAAAAATAGGAGATAAAGAAGAGAAGCGCGATCCCGATCGCAGCGAAGATATAGAGCATCATACTGTTCACGTCCGACCCGTCCACGCCGTTGATCTCGATGGCGTTGCCGCTCGCAAAATGCACCCCAATACAGATCAACACTGCGAGGAGCCCCGCACCGATCAGCGAGCCTGCGATCACGTTCGATATTTGCCCCGGGCGCACGATCAGCAATACGACACAACCTGCAATTAGCAGGATTGAAACGAGGAGCGGCACAAAGAGGATAGTAACTATCCCGTCCTCTCGAAAGGAAAAGATCAATTGTGTGATGAATATGATCGTCGCGTATACGATGACCCCGATCAAAGTCCCCTTTTTTACCTTTTTCCAAACAGGCTTCTCCTTTAGGAGAAAATAAGCGATAAGATATGCGATCATCCCGAGAAGCGTGATCCATAAAAAGACCGATCTAAGCGCGTTTTTCGCACTATCGAACAAGATCGGATAAAACTTGATCTCGGCAGAAAGTAATGCGTTTGTCATAAAAAAACCTCCCGAATTCTCGGGAGGTCAAAGTGCTTACGTGCTTTCCATGCCGAGAATTACCTCATCATGTTCGAAGGGTATGATCTCAGCCTTTCGGCACCCCTTGCAACATTGCTATTGAATTATAAATCGCATCTCGCCTGTTGTCAAGCGGATAACGTTATTAAATGATATATTTTTCCGCCTTTGCCTTGGCGCTGTCCAGCTCTGCCTTCTTGGCTTCGTAGCCCTTCCTGCCAAACATTGCGTAAGTGGCGTTCTTGCCCTCTTCCACACCGGGCTGGTTGAAGGTGTCGATATTCAGCATAGCGCCCACGAAAGCAGTCTCCATCATAAAGAGCATGAGGAGCTGACCGATTGTATATTCGTTGACGGCGGGAAGCGTGATGGTACGGTTCAAACGATGCTTCTTGGCAAGGGCGTATTCCGTTGCCTTCCTCTCGGTATTGAGAAGAGTGCCCATCGTATTGCCGCACAGGAAGTTGACGTCGGGGAAATCTTCCAGCCCTTCGGGGATCATAACTTCGGTGCGGAATGCTTCAACGGCTATCAAAGTGATGACCTTATCGAAGGGACCTTCGGTATACAGCTGTATCTGACTGTGTTGGTCGGTCACGCCGAGCGCCTTAACGGGGGTTTGTCCCGCATAGACCTCTTTGCCCGATTTATCCACAGCCTTACCGAGGCTCTCGCCCCACAGCTGGCAATACCAGTCGGCGATATACTTCAAGCTGTCGGCATAAGGCATCATAACGGATATGTTTTTGCCCTTTCCGATGGCTATATACTGCAAGGTAGCAGCCATGAGCGGCATATTCTTGTAGGGATTCGCCGTCTTGAAGCCCATCTTTATCATATCCGCGGCGCCGAGGAGCATCTTCTTGACGTCGATGCCGAGCACGGCAGCGGGAAGAAGCCCCACAGGGGACATCTCGGAGAAACGACCGCCTACGCCCGAGGGGATATAGAAGGTCTTGAAGCCCTCTTTCTTTGCGAGCTTGATCAAGTTGCCCTTCTCTTTATCCGTCGTGGCGATGACGTGCGAAGCATAGTCCGCGCCGAGCGCCTTCTTGAGGATATCGGTGATGACGAGATATTGGCTCATGGTCTCACTCGTCGCACCGCTCTTGGTGATAACGTTGAACATCGTAGTCTTGACGTCTATGATGTCAAGGAGTGCAGCCATACGCTCGGGGTCGATATTATCCTCTACGTAGAACTTGGGGCCCTTGCGCATCTTGTATGGGAGCTCGTTATAATGCAGGTGACGAAGCGCCTGAAATACGGCGATGGGTCCGAGTGCGCTGCCGCCGATGCCGAGTACGACGAAAGTTTTGAAGTTCTTTCTGACCGACTTTGCGGTGGTGATGATATCGTCAACTATCTCTTTTTGGTTAAAAGGAAGGTCGAGCCATCCCTGCCAACCTGCGCCGCCCTGTTCTTTTACGCTGTCAAAGGCGTCTTTGACGGTCTTGGAAACGTCGGCGATCTCCGTTTCCTTGATCCCCTGTTCCGCCCCTATGTAGTCACGCATCATGTTGTTGAAGTCAAAGCGGATGCGGAAATCGTTCTTGTTAAATCTTGCCATATATTCTGTTTTCTCCTTTTTAGTACTGCGGCTCGATAAGACCGATAGTCTCATCATACCTCCTGTACACGATATTTACTTTGCCCGTCGTGGGGTTGAGATAGACGAAAAATTTGTTTTCGAGGAGATCCATCTGCTCGATGGCTTCCTCTACGCTCATCGGCAATAGCTCGAACTTCTTGGTCTTTACGATGACCGGGATCTCCGCTTCCTGCGGGTCTGCCATCTCGATAGCCTCCGCTTCCGCGGCGCTAAAGTTGAAGTAGCTGTCCTTGATCTTCTTATTCAATCTCGTTCTATGCTTACGGATCTGTCTGTCGATCTTGGGGATAACGACATCGATATTGCTGTACATATTGTCGCTGGTCTCTTCACTGCGAATGACCGCGCCATCCACGATGATGGTCACTTCGAGGGTATACCTTCCTTTGTGCTCTTCTTTACACACCACGCGAGCGGTGACGTCGTCGGAGAAGAAGCGGTCCAGCCTCTCAGCCTTTCTGCGGATGATATCGTCAAGTTTGTCACTCACCGAATAGTTTTTACCCACAATGTCGATTCTCATAATAAGCCTCCTTTATTGTGATTTATATATACGTCCTAAGGACGAATATATCATTATGCGCTCTTGCGGAACGTCAATTCCTCTCCTCCCTCGTAGTCGACCGTAACGGTATCTCCTATCGCTATCTCGCCGAGAAGAAGTTTTTCCGACAATGCGTCTTCGAGCAAACGCTCGACGGTACGGCGCAAAGGACGCGCCCCGTATTCCACGTTTGTTCCCCTTTTAATAATAAACTTTTTTGCCTCTTCCGTCAATACTATCCTTATATTTTTGTCGTCCAATCTCTTCTGCAGAGAGCCAAGCATTATCTCGGCAATTTGGGAAATATTCTCCTCCGTTAGCGAGTGGAAAACAATGATATCATCAAGGCGGTTGATGAATTCGGGACGCATGATGGCGCGCAGCGCGTCGATATGTTTTTCGCGCTCGCTCTCATAGTCGTCCTGTGAGCCGAACCCGAGGTGTTTTGTGCGCTTTCCGACGTCTGCGCCCACGTTGGATGTCATAATAATGATGGTATTCTTGAAACTGACCGTCCTGCCGTGACTGTCAGTCAGCCTGCCGTCATCCAGTATCTGCAAAAGGATGTTGAAAACGTCGGGATGCGCCTTTTCTATCTCGTCGAAAAGCACGACGGAATAAGGCTTCCTTCTGATTTTTTCAGTGAGTTGCCCGCCGTCCTCATAACCTACGTACCCGGGCGCGGAACCTGTGAGCTTAGAGACCGATACCTTGTCCATATATTCGCTCATATCGATACGAACTATGTTGTTTTCATCCCCGAACATTGCCTCCGCAAGCGCCTTGCAAAGCTCAGTCTTTCCCACGCCTGTCGGGCCCATGAAGATAAAGGAACCTATCGGCCTCTTGGGGTCGCCAAGCCCCGCCCTCGCACGACGGATGGCGCGAGCCAATGCGGAGATAGCTTCGGTCTGCCCGACCACTCGCTTGGAGAGCTCCTTTTCAAGGTTCATGAGTTTGGAGGCTTCCGCCTCGGTCAATTTCACTACCGGGATGCCCGTCCACTTGGAGACTATCTCGGCGATATCCTGCTCGGTGATGACCAGCTCGGATGCGCTTACTTCGGAGGACCAATTCAATTTACTCTTTGAGAGTTTCATGATGAGTTCTTCCTTTTCCTTTTTAAGTTGAGCGGCAAGGTCGAATTCTTCCCTTGCGACGTGCTGTTTTATCTCCGTTTCCAGCGCGGCGATCTTGGTCTCCATCGCGTTGATGGAATCGGGTACGGTAAAGTTCAGCATCCTCTTGCGACTGGCGGCTTCGTCGATGAGGTCTATCGCCTTATCGGGCAAGAAACGGTCGCTGATATACCTGTCGGATAGAACGGCGGCGGCGGTCAAGGACTCGTCGGTTATTTTCACTTTATGATGTTCCTCATACTTGTTGCGCAGTCCCTTTAAAATGGTGATGGTATCTTCCACCGAAGGCGGGTCCACCATGATGGGCTGGAACCTACGCTCGAGCGCGGCGTCCTTTTCGATATTCTTACGATACTCTTCAAGCGTAGTCGCGCCTACCACCTGCAGCTCTCCGCGCGCGAGCATCGGCTTCAAGATGTTTGCCGCATCCATCGAGCTTTCGCTTCCTGCGCCCGCGCCCACTATCATGTGTATCTCATCGATAAAGATGATGACGTCGCCTGCCTCCTTGATGGCGCCTATGGCGTTTTTGAGTTTTTCCTCAAACTCGCCGCGATACTTCGTTCCCGCAACGACGCTTGAGATGTCCAAGGTGAATATCCTTTTATCCTTCAAGGTCTCGGGAACGTTGCCCGAAACGATAGCCTGCGCGAGCCCCTCAACGATAGCCGTCTTGCCCACACCTGGTTCGCCTATCAAGACGGGATTGTTCTTTGTCCTGCGCGACAGTATCTGAATGATCCTCTCTATCTCGTTTTTCCTGCCGATGACAGGGTCCAGCTTATTCGCCCTTGCCTTTGCGGTAAGGTCTTCACCGATACCCTTCAAGGCTTCCTCAAGATCGGAGCCCTTCTTCCCGCCGTGATTTTGACCGGTGCGAGGCTCGCCGCTCTGCTTTCCTTCCTGATCCGTAAGCCCTCTGAAAAAGCGCTCCATACCCGAAAAGATATCGTCTTCGGGAGCATCCGCGCGCTCGTTTCCGGCAGCATCGGACTGCTCGCCCGCAAGCTCTGCAAAGAGCGTCGAAGACAAGATATTATAGGATTCGATGATGCTGCGAGCGCGGCAAGGGGTACGCAAGATGGCAAGGAAGATGTGCAAAGGATAGACCTTGTCCGAATTCATCTTCTCGGCAAGCATCTGCGCAAGGCGGAAGACCATGCTCGCATTGTTAGAGATACGTATCGTGCTAACGCGCGCATTATTAAAATCGATAAAACGCGCAATGGCGCCCGACGGCATTCCGTATGCCTTCATCTTTTCCGCAAGGTTTGTATCTACTTCGAGCACGCCTGCCAGTAAGTGCTCAGTTGCGATGAGACCTCCCGAGCGAGAGGCTAATTTGGTAGCGTATTCCACTACTTGTTCCGCTTCGTTTGAGAAATTATAAAACATACTTTTATTCCTCCTTTCCGGTAATTGCCTTTTGTATGGTTTGGGCGCGCTTGGCATCAAGCTCGACGCCGGGAGCTACTCCCGTCAAGCGACTCAGCGAAGACTGCTTGCATAGTAGCGAGAGCTCGTCCAAATTGATGTTGTCGTTTCCCTCGGTCAATCCAAGCAAGACGCCGATCTTTTCGTATACCAATAACGATTCGAGCTCTTCCTGAGATATCAGTTTTGCCGAACGAAGCACGGCGGAGGAACGCATCACGTTATCCTCCAAGTGCAAACGGTCAGACGCGTAGTATGCGTCCAAGGTATCGAGTTCTATCTGCTTTATCCTTTGGACTGCAGACTCCACGCGGTTGAGGATGGTCTCCTCGACCACACCTAAAGAAATGGCATTGGATATCTGATAGCGATACCCATCTGCCTTGCTTCCCTCCCCGAGGGCGCCGCGAATCGTCAGACCTGCGCTCTTCAGCTCCTTTTCAAGCTCGCCCACCCTTCCCGTCATGGAGAGCGCGGGGAGAAACATCATCACCGACGCGCGCATGGCCGTGCCGACGTTAGTGGGACAAGCCGTCAGATATCCGAGTTGCTTATCGTAGGCAAGGTGCGCCGCCCCGCGAAGCGATAAGTCGTATTCCTTTACCGCATCAAAGCATTCTTTCAGCGCAAGTCTCGATAGAATGTATTGCGCGCGCACGTGATCCTCCTCTTGGAGCATGATAGACATTTTCTTGTCTTTGGACAGTATCAATGACGCGTAGGGAGCGGTAGCGAGCATTTTACTGATAAAGTGCCCTTCCACCAAATACTCGATATCCGAGCGTTTAAGGTCTGCGATGCGATAAAAGCCCACGTCGTAGAGTTGCTTTGCGGCAAAGAGCGCGGCTTTTTCCACCACCGTGACTTCTTCGGGAGTTATCCTGGAGGGGAATTTTACCCCCATTAAATTACGCGCAAGACGGACGCGTGACGAAATTACGTTATAGTCTATCATCTCCGCCTCCCATCAGACGTTTTATCTTGTCGTTGAGCGCTTGTGCTTTTTCATACTCTTCCTTGGCGATGAGGTCGGCAAGCTCCTTGAACAAAGCCTCCACGTCGGGAGGCACCGCAGTGGCGTCCATACCCACGTGCGTAACGGCGCCGTGATAGCCGCGAATGTACTCTATCAAATAGTCGTCAAAGACGTGATAGCAGTTTTCACAGCCAAGCACGCCGGTCTCGGAAAAGCTCTGCAAGGTGGAGCCGCACACCGAGCAAACGCGCATCTCGGGCGGGACGGCTTTACGCGCCGCCTCTTCTTGCAGTTCGCGATACTTATTATCCATCAGAGCCTTACAATGCGAACAGATGCTGTAGGTGGTCTCTACCCCGCCTACAACACGCACGAAGCGATGCTCCGCTATCCTATGTTTGCATATTTGACAAAGCTCTTTTTCCATATCCTTTTCTTATTCTTTCAACGTGCGTCGCAGCAACTCTTTATAGCCTTGATGCGAGCCGAGGTCAAACCTGTTTCCTTTATATACGAGCGCCGTCAGTCGCTCTTTCGCCGACTCCTCTCTGAGTGCGGGGATGATGCCTTCTCCGTCCGTCATGCGGTGGCGAGGTATGCTCTCCATCACACGAGGGGTGATCACCATCCTACCGATGAGGATATGCGCTTTATCTTCGCGGTAGTCAAGGGGCTTTTCCTCGATATCTTTAACGCGAGAGACCTCATCGCGCGCGCATAAGCGCAAAACGCCGTAGTTGTGCGCATTCTTGCCGTCTATCTCGTCGGCGAGCACAATGCTATCCCCCGTTTGGGCGGATAATTCGATCATTTTGCGCGTCGGCTCATAGATGACTCTATGCGACGAAGGGTCGTACATTAGGTCGTCGGGATAGGCGACGAGCAAGTTATCGTTCCCCATAAAGGAGGACGCCAGCCCGATGGCGTGCGCCGTTCCCAGGAGCTCCTTCTGCATAGCGAAGGAGATATCCAGCGCAGAGAGCGTCCTTTCTCGCTCTTCGGACAGACGTCTAGCATCCTCCCCCTTTGGGATCATCCGCAAGGTCAAGTAATCGCGGATGACTTCTTTCCCTTCGGAGAGAACGACTAGCACCTTTTTGACCCCCGCCGAGACGAGTTCCGTCAAAACGTGATGAATGACAGGCAAGCCCTCTACGGGCAGCATTTCCTTGGGGATAAACGGGGTCAGCGGGCACAGCCGAGAACCCCTTCCCGCGGCAAGGACGACCGCTTTCAGAGACATACTTTTCTCCTCCTTATATTATAGACTTCAAACGCAAAAAAATCAAGAAACAATATTTAATCTTTATTAAATAGTATGTTATAATATTACCGAGAAAAGCATTCTTTCGAGAGCGATATGGACGAGAATATTTTGCATTGCGACGCGAATAACTTCTACGCCTCTGTCGAGATGGCAAAGGATCCTTCCCTCGTGGGGAAGAATCTTGCCGTATGCGGTGACCCGGAGAAGCGTCACGGCATCATCCTCGCGAAGAGCGAAGGTGCAAAACGCCTCGGCGTCAAAACCGGACAGACCATCCGAGAGGCAAAGCAGTACTGCCCCGACCTCGTCTTGCTCCCGCCCGACTTTTCCTCTTACGTCAAGTATTCCAAGGCGCTTTATTCCCTATACACCTCCTACACCGACCGTGTGGAAAGCTTCGGGCTGGACGAATGCTGGCTGGACGTATCGGGGAGCCACAAACTATTCGGGTCGAGCGAACACATCGCAGAGGAATTGCGTCGTCGCGCGCGTGAAGAACTCGGTATCACCATCAGCGTGGGCGTTTCTTTTACCAAAGTATTTGCAAAGCTCGGCTCGGACTACAAAAAGCCCGACGCCCAGACCGTAATATCACACGAGAATTATCGCAATATCGCTTGGCCCCTCCCCGTAGAGGACATCCTGATGGTGGGCGCAGGCTCGCTCGCCTTCTTTCACTCCGTGGGGATACGCACGATAGGTGATTTGGCGCAGGCGGACGAGAACCTTTTATCCTCGCGCCTCGGCAAGATGGGCTCTACCCTTCACGCCTGGGCGAACGGCTTGGAGGACTCGCCCGTAAAACTATATTATGAAACGCGAAAGCCCGAAAGCGTCGGCAACGGCTCTACTGCCGAAAAGGATCTGACCACCCGAGAAGAGTGCGCCCGACTTATCACCGCCCTATCCGAACGTGTTGCCACCAGACTGCGCCGTCACGACACCCTTGCTTGCGGCGTGCATCTTGCCGTCAAGTCAAACGCGATGACCACTCGTGGAAAGCAGATGCGCGTCGAGGTCCCCACGGCGTCCGCAACCGACATCAAAAACCACGCATTGCGCCTATTGGATGACTTATGGAAACAAGGCGCTTCCCTCCCCGTTCGTGCGCTTACCGTAACGGCGATATATCTCATCGGTGCTGACGATTACGTGCCGACCTCCCTCTTCGTTGACGAGATCACGGCGGGCAAAAACACCCGACTCGAAAAAAGCATCGACAAAATACGCGATAAATACGGCTATGACGTTATCCGCCGCGGCAATTTGCCAAAAGGGACGGACGAGGAAGCCGACGAAGAGACAAAACCATTCAAACGGCAATAAAAAAAGGATCTCGGACGATATATCCGAGATCCGACTTATCAGTCTCTGGAAGACTTTCTCTTGCGAGCAGCCTCTTCCTTCTTCTTCCGCTTTACGCTGGGCTTCTCATACGCTTCTCTCTTCTTGATGTCACCGATGATGCCATCCTTCGTGCACTGACGCTTGAAACGTCTGATCGCGCTGTCTAACGACTCATTCTCACGAACTTTGATATTAGTCACTATTGTTCACCCACCTTCCGTAAACGGTATATTAATTTTCTTTATAAATTCTATTGCATTGAAAAATACTTGTCAATTATTTTTAGCACATTCTATCCGACATTTTTTCGCCGCCGAGAATATGAAT
>DFEQ01000093.1:7725-11841 GCA_002368735.1 Christensenella sp. UBA3798 | reverse complement strand
ACGTTGGGCTCGATGGTGCAGAAAGGGTAGTTTTGACATTCCGCCCCTGCGGAAGTGATGGCGTTGAAGAGGGTGGATTTGCCCACGTTGGGGAGACCTACGATACCGAGTTTCATTGTTTTCGTCCTTTGGCATAAATGCCGCTTATATTTCGTAAAATATAAAGTTATTATACAATCTCCTCGCGCGGAAATCAACTGATTACGCTAAAACTCGAGGGAAGGGGGCAAAAATGAAGTATTGGAAAGCGCTTCTCGTGGGGCTTACGCAGGGGGTGACGGAGTTTTTGCCGGTGTCGAGCAGCGGGCATCTAACCATCCTTGCTCGCCTCTCCATCGCGCCGACCTCCGTCTTTTATAACCTCGCTCTGCATCTTGCCACCCTGCTCGCGCTTTTCATCGTGATGCGGCGGGAGGTGTGGTCAACCTTGACGCACCCCGTAAAGGGGGAGGCGAAGTATATCCTTTTAGCGTCTGTGCCGACCGTTATCGTTGCCTTGCTGATAAAGAGGTTTCTCCCCGAGCTGTTGACCGGGCGGCTCCTCGGCTTCGGCTTTATCATGACTTCCTGCATCCTCTTTGCTTCCGAGAAGCTTCGTAGGGAGGGCATAGGGACAACGATGGGTGTAAAGACGTCGCTTTTCACCGGGTTGATGCAGGGGATCGCGGTGCTCCCCGGCGTGTCGAGGAGCGGCTCCACCATCGCCGCGATGCGCTTTATGGGGGTGCCGCAGCAGGAGGCGGCGCGCTTCTCCTTTCTTCTTTCCGTTCCCGTCATTCTCGGCGGCTTTGTCTTAGAAGGGGCGGAGAGCGGCTTTTCCATCGCGGGGGCGGATATCGGGGAGGTCGCCGTCGCCTTCGTCGCCGCCTTTGTCAGCGGGCTGTTTGCCTTGCGTTTTATGCTTGGGAAAATAAAAAAAGGGCTGCTGCCCTTCGTCCCCTATACTTTTATCGTCGGGGTGCTGTGCTATTTTCTGCCTTGAGAGGTCAGGATGGCAAAGAGGCGGTTTGGAATATCCCGCTCCTCTAAGCCGTTGGTCACGTTGATGTTGAGGGTGTCCCCAAAGGTGTTGACGGCGAGGTTGACGGGGGCGTTTTTGCCGTTATTCAGGAAGAATTTGACGTTTTTGATATATTTCATCGCGCGCTCGGGCAACTCTATCCTGCCGACGTTGGAGAGGATGGCGGTCTGGCGCACCTTGTTCAGCAGGCATTTGACAAGTTTAAAGAGGGGTTGCTTGATAAAGAGCGGCGTGTATTTGACGATGGGAAGGGTCAGCGCGCGTCGCACGTCGTCAACGTGGGACTGCATATTCTGCGCGGTGATCTTGCTCGAAAATTCCTCGTGGACTATGGATAAAACGCGCTCGAAAGATAGGTCGCTTTCTCCCTTCGGGAGAAATATCCTTTCGAAAGCAACGAAGTTCTGCATGGTTTGGGTTTTAAAAAAGCGGCGCAAATCGATGGGGATAAATAAACAGACCGCCTTTTTCAGGGGTAGGGGTTCTCCTTGCGTTATCGCAGAGAGGTAGGCTGCGGCGACGTATTCGGTGATGGTCACGCCGCACTTTTTTGCCGCGGCTTTGACCTCGTCGAGGGGGAGTTCGAGCGAGAGTAGTTCGGGATAGTCGCGGTACTTGCCGCGCTTCCCGAGCGCATAGACGCTGTCGCCGTTGTAGCTCTTTAAGGACAGCTCGCATAGTTTCTTCTTTTTTCCGCAAAGCAGGAAGGCGTCCTCGACGTTCAAGGCGCGCTCGGGGAGCTCGCTCTCGTCTATTCCCTCATTTATCTCGGTATAGCGAGTGAGTATATCCGCAAAGAAGAGAGAGGCGACGTTGGCGTCTGTCACGGCGTGGAAGACCTCGAGCACCACTTGCTCCCCTTTATAGGCGAGGCGGAAGGGGTATCCGTTGGTGTCCTCCTTGCGAAGGGGCTGCAGTGGATGCCTGTCGTCCTCTTTTACAAGGAGCGGCGCGTGGTTCTCTTTCAGTTCGTGCCAAAAAAAAGACGCCGCGACCCTCGTCCGGAAGACGGGATAGCGCGGCAATACCTCACAGAGGCTCTCGATCAGGATATGGGGATCGACCTCGGCCCTCATTTCGGCGGAAAAGCGGTAGTTGCTCTCCGTCCGCTTGGTCCGCATCATCGGATAGGCGAGGGCGGAAAGGTCCAGAGGATATCTTTTCGCTTTCATTATTGTGTCAGGCGATCGGCAACGTGACCCCCATCAGCTTGAGGAAGGGGTTATTGGTCATCAAAGGCTCGGCAATGAGTCCTTTGATCATGAAGTTATCCGCGGCGTTTGCCCAGTTCGCCCCATCGTCGAAGCGCGCAACGAGTGCGCCTACGCCCCACAGGAGGACGAGGAGGATGGCAAGGTTCAGGACCAGCCCGATCACGCGGTCTATCTTGCTGGGTGCGGGATGGCTGTCCAAATAGACGAATATCTTCTTGCGGATGATATTGCGAATGATGGCGAGGATGATGACGAGGACCACCCACACGGCGGTCTCGTACACGTATTCGGTCATCTTGTAGGATAGAGTGGTGCGCAAGGTCTCGCCGGGGCGAGCCGCCTTTTCCACGATGGAGGCGAGGAAGCTGCCCACGTAGGGGACCTTCTCGGAGATGGCGTCGGTGAGCTTGACCCCTTCGACGTAGAGAGTGCCGTCGGGACCGCGCGTGACTTCCGCGTCGAGGAAGGCGCCGATATCACCGTCCGTAGGCAGGACGGAAGTGCCGAAAGGCTCCATCAAAACCGTTGCCGCGCCGGTGTAGGTCACCGAGCCGTCCTCCTTTTCGCTTCTAAGGAAGAGCGGGCAGATGGCTGAAGAAATAAAGGCGGAGCCCACCATGATGATGAGCAGCATAAAGAGCCCGAAGAACATCTTCGCGCCCCCTTTGACAAGTCCGATGATCGCGAACAAAACCGTCGCGCCTATAATAACAAAATCCATAATATCCATACTGGCATTATATATTATTCCGAGCGCGAAATGCAACACTATAACGAAAAAATCCATTTTATGGTCGAATCTTGTCGCGCGGCGGTATTTTTACAAAAGAGGGCAATACTCCGGGTATGATGGAAACGGTAGTGATCTGTATCGGCAGCGACAGGGTGTCGGGGGATATGCTCGGCCCCCTCGTCGGGAGCAGCCTAAGGGAGGAATATCACCTTCCCTGCCCCGTCTACGGCGCGGTGGGGGATAGCGTCAACGGCATCAACCTCGAAGAGTACCTCGCCATGATCTCGCGCCGCCACAAGGAGAGCCGCATCATCGCGGTGGACGCCGCGCTCGGCAAGGGGGAGGACGTGGGCAGGATCCGCCTCAAGAAAGGGGGCATCAAGGCGGGCGGCGCGCTCGACCGCGAGGGGGAAAAGATCGGCGACGTCGGCATCGTGGGGGTCGTCGCGGAAGAAAGAGAGCCCAAGGACGTTTACGCCACCCTTCTCGGCGTGCCCTTCTCCTTCGTCGAGGAACTCGCGCGGCGCATCGCGGAGATGATCAGCGTCGCGCTTTCGGCGGCGATATAGGGGTCGGAACGTTTTTCGGAGAGGAGAAGTTTAACAAATCTTTTGTTGATTATATATTTCGCACTATGATATAATATACTAACGAAAAAGAATGGCGGGCGCCTATTCGCCCGTTTGGAGGTTCTACAGAATGTTCAAGAGCAAAGCATCCAAAACCATCGGCATCATCGTTGCGATCTTGGTGTGTATCATCATCGCCGTCGTGCTCGTCGAGGTGTTCATGCAGCATCCGGAGGAGCTGTCGTACGACGCGTTTTTTGCGGACTTGAAGGCAGGAAAGATCCAAAGCGTCTATTTGGAAGGGAATTACAGGATGAACGTCTTGTACGTCGGCACTTCGTCCAAGTCCATCTCCAATAATCCCGACGCCTACGTCTACGTTCCCAACCGCGCCGACCCCATCGAAAAGATATACGAGGAGGCTCCCGCGGGGCACCTTCCGACCATCGTTTTGAACGATCCGTCCAGGAACAGTATTTGGTCCTCCCTCCTCCCCATCGTGGTGGGCATCGTACTGATCGGCGTGTTCCTCTTTATCCTCAATAGGCAGAATATGGGCGCCAACAATAAGGCGATGAG
>DFEQ01000093.1:0-7595 GCA_002368735.1 Christensenella sp. UBA3798 | reverse complement strand
GCGGGCGCGGAGGAGGAGAAGGAAGAGCTCAAGGAGATCGTGGAGTTTTTGAAGGATCCGCAGAAGTTCACCGACGTGGGGGCGAAGATCCCCAAGGGCGTGCTTTTGGTCGGGCCTCCGGGCACGGGTAAGACCCTCTTTGCCAAGGCGGTCGCGGGTGAGGCGAAGGTGCCTTTCTTCTCGATCAGCGGCAGCGATTTCGTGGAGATGTTCGTAGGCGTGGGCGCGTCCCGCGTGCGCGACCTATTTATCCAAGCCAAAAAGAATATGCCCTGCATCGTCTTTATCGATGAGATAGACGCGGTGGGTCGTCAGCGCGGCGCAGGTCTCGGCGGCGGCCACGACGAAAGGGAGCAGACCCTCAACCAGCTCCTCGTGCAGATGGACGGCTTTGAGGCGAACGACGGCGTCATCGTGATGGCGGCTACCAACCGCGCGGACATCCTGGACCCCGCGCTGCTCCGTCCGGGCAGGTTCGACCGTCAGATATACGTCAACGCGCCCGACGTCAAGGGCAGGGAGGAGATCCTCCGCGTGCATTCGCGCAATAAGCCTTTATCGGGCGACATCGATTTCAAGACGGTCGCCCGCCTCACGATAGGCTTTACCGGCGCGGATATCGCCAATCTACTCAACGAGGCGGCTATCCTTGCGGCGAGGGCGAACCGCCGCGTGATCCTCATGGAGGATATCCTCGAAGGCATCAATAAGGTCATCATGGGCCCGCAGAAGAAGAGCCGCGTGGTCACAGAGACCGATAAGCGCATCACCGCCTATCACGAGAGCGGTCACGCCATCATCGCCAAGGTGCTGGAGAACTGCGACGAGGTCCAGGAAGTCTCCATCATCCCGCGCGGCATGGCGGCGGGCTACACCTTGACCCGTCCCGATTCGGATGACAGCCACGTCACCAAGAATAAACTTCTCGACAATATCTGTATGATGCTGGGCGGCAGGGCTGCGGAGCAGATCGTCATTCAGGATATCTCCACGGGCGCCTCCAACGACATCCAGCGCGCCTCTTCCATCGCTCGCTCCATGGTCACCGAGTGGGGTATGAGCGACGTCATCGGCAATATGTATCTCGGCAGCGACCACGAAGTGTTTATCGGCAAGACGTACGGGCAGCACAGCGACGTCAGCGAGAATATGTCGGGCGTCGTGGACGGCGAGATCAAGAAAATCATCGACGAGGAGTACGCGCGCGCCTTGGATATTCTGTCCAAGCACCGTGACGTGATGGAGAAGATGGTACGCCTCCTCTACGAAAAGGAGACCATCTTCAAGGACGAGGTGGAGGCTCTCTTCGAGGGTGCGAGCGTGGAGTCTATCCTGCACCCCGAGAAGAAAGAAGAGGCGGCTCCCGCCCTTCCCGAAGCGCCCTCCGACGCCCCTGCGGAGGACTAAAAGTCCCTAGAGTAAGATTCCGAACCGTGGGGGCTTTCTCCCTGGAAAGTCCCTACGAGTCCCTTAAAACAAGCGATAGGACGAAGAATGAAAGTTTTGAAAGGCATTTTGATATTTTTGCTATCGGTCACCTGGTGCGCCTTGCAGACCGTCGTGGGCGGCGTTATGGCGCTTATTCTTTTGCCTAAGTCGCGCGTCCGCACCTATCGCGGCATGATCGTCCTGTATCACGGCTATTCCTTCACCTTTTCGCTCGGCACTTTCGCCTTTATCTCGGAAAGGTCGCCCGAGCCGCGCACCGTCACCCCCAAGCAATACGGCTTTTTCCTTCTGTCGCTCTTGTACGGTCCCTTTTACCTCTTGGTGGTTTCTATGTCGCAGCTCATCGTCCGCATTCCGCGTATAAAAAAATACCGCGCAGAGCGCGGCATTTCCCCCACCGACCTCTTTGCCGACCGCCAAGCGGCCTATCTCCAAGCGCGCTTGGACGCTTGATACGTTCCGATCCCCCCTTCTTTTTTTGCCAAAATGGTGTTTTCGGACGTTTTTGTGATAATTTCCGGCTAAAAGATAAAAAATGGTTGATTTTTACTGCGATGCTATCTTGACACGTACGCGGAAAATCACCTATAATGGTCGATATGAAAGAGTTTCCATACGTACAGAGAAAGGCATTTCGGACGGTCGCCACGCTATCGATCGCCTTCCTTCTTTTGTTCTGTGTGCTCATCTTTCCCGCTTGCGGCAATTCTTCCGAAACGAATAAACCTTATGCCGCGGTTTCCGACGATTTTAAGACTGATTATTACATCGGAGAGACGCTGAGCGTTCAGGGCAACCTCAAAATGTATTCGGATGCGACGACCTTTACCGAGATACCCATCACCGAAGAGATGGTCTCGGGCTTCAATACATCTACTGCGGGCACCGTGATAGTAAAGGTCACCTACGGTGAATTCGTCGCGTCGGTCGCCGTTACGGTGCACCCATTGAAGGCAACGTCCATCACGCTTGACGCCGATACCGTCCCCAGAACGCTGTATAAGGACAAGGCCTTCCCTTCGACGGTCACCTTCTCTGCAGTCTTTTCGGATGGGACGACGGCGGATGGGCTCACGGTGACGCCGAGCATGCTCGGCGGGTTCGATCCCAGCTACGTAGGAACGCAGAACGTGTCGGTCACCTATCTCGGCGCATCGACTTCCTTCATCATCACGGTGAAGAAAGACGTGCGCGTTTCCATCGAGCTCATCGATGCCAAGAAGGAATACGCCGTCGGCGAGCCTCTCAGCGTAACGGGCGCCCAAATAAAGGTGACGTACGAAAGTGGAAATATCAATTATGCCACTTTGTTTGCCAATAACGTCTCTGATTTTTCCACCGCCAAAGGTGGTGAATTTGTAGCAATGGTGGCGTATAGTGGATTGGAGTGCGATTATAAGTATTTTGTCAGGAAAACGGTGGCGTCCTTTGCGCTCACGGCGAGCAGCCTTCCTGCGATTTATGAAAAGGGCGACGTTCTCCCCGATACGGGAGAGGGCGTTTTGACATATGACGACGGCACTTCAGATACTATCTCGCTTACTAGCGAGAATTTCCCGGATTTCAGCACCGCGACGGCGGGCGAAAAGCAGATAGAGGTCGTGGTTTCGGGGGTCAAGGACAGCTATTCCTATCGCGTTTTACCTACAATCGTCAGTGCTACGCCCTTCGGATTTACTGCTGCCGTTCGACAAAACAGCGATTTTGACGGGCTTGGTGAGCTCATTGTGATATACGAGAATGCGCCTGACGGTTCGGAACAGCGGGAGAGTATCCCTCTCTCGACGGTGACCGCCAAGAAGGAGATTGTCGTGGAGGCGACGGGAGACCGTTATGTGCGCATTATGACAGATCGCTTGGTGCTCGAGTACCGTACTTCCGACGTGGGAGATATCATCCAAAAGGTGTTTTTTCGTAGGCGCACGACTAATTTTGCTGTGTGCGTGTACCCCGAGGATGAGAATGTTGCCGCAGTGGAGAGCATCTCTCTCTCCGGAACCTTCTCCCCCATTGTATGGGGGGACCCCATCGACGCAACGGGCGTGCAGGTAGGGATCAACTATAAATATCTCGCTCCCGACATTGTGGATTGTCAGGCGGCGTGGGTGACTTTGGATCTTCCCGAGGAGATCGAGGGCGACTACATGGACGTTCCTTTAACTGTCACCTACTCGGGTGCGACGGTGGATGGTCGCGTGCGTGTGCTGTCCGCGGAATACGCCGCAAGGGTCACGTCGATCTCTGTGAGCGGAATGCGTAGTCTTTACGTAGTAGGCGACGAGCTCGCGACGGAGAGCATGAGGCTATTTGTCGTCTACGGTGGAGGGCGCTCGTCAAGCGTCCTACCGTTTGCCGAAGCCGTCTTTGAATTTGATTCTTCCTCCGCGGGGGAGAAGCGAATGACCGTGACCTACGGAGGACAAAGTTGCGAGGTTTTTTACCGTTTGATCGGCGAAGAGGATAAAACTCGCGTGACGGACATCTCGGTCGCGAATTTCTCCCCGCTTCTCTTTGTCGGCGATACGGTCATGGATATAGACCGCGCGAAATATAAAGCGGTGTTGACGCTGGGCTACGGCTATGCATCGAGTTCTATCCCCCTTAACGGCGAGGGCGTGACGCTCTCGGGAGGACCCTTCGACGAGGCGGGATTGCAGACGATCCTATTGTCGTACGGTGAGGTGCAAAAGGAACTTACGGTTGAAGTGCACGCCTTGTCGGATAAGGATCTCGTGACGGCAGTAGCCGTCATCCCCGATACCGTGATGGCGGACGTCGGGGTGGCGCCCGATCTGTCGCAGGTCGTCTTAACCGTGACCTACGGGTATGGCTATCGCAAGGAGACCATTCTCCTCGGCTCGAGCGAAGTGAGCGTAGACTCGTCAATGCTTGACCTATCGCGGGAGGGGCTTTCTCGTGCGACGGCGACCTATCGCGGCTGCACCTGCGGTTTTTTTGTCAATTTTGTCTCGGGGAGCGGAGATAACGTGCTGAAGCGCATCGAGATCGAGAGCGGCTCCAAGAGTGCATATACCGAGGGGGACGAGCTCTCGGGCGTAAACTTGATTCTCTATTATAAAAACGGTTTGGAGCGCCTCCCCGTAACGGCGGACATGGCGCCGGATTTTAGTACGGATATTGCGGGTGCGCATTCCGTTACGATCTCTTACGGCGGCAAGGGTGTGGTGTATAACTATACCGTTACCGCGCAACAAGAATAAGGACGGCGAGTCGCAATAGGATAACGACAATGAAAAACTATTGGGAAAAATTTAAAAACCTACGTATTTGGGCGACGCTCGGCGCGGTCTTTCGTAAGGTCGGCGCCTTCTTTGCCGCTGTGGGCAGAGGCATAGCCACGGGCGCAAAGGCGTTTGGCAGAGCGTTCTGTGTGTTCGGACGATGGCTCCTTGAGCATTGGCGTGCAGCCACGGCCGTCGCGGCGTTAGTTCTCGTCGCGGTCGGCATCTTCCTCGGGTTGTTCTTGACCCTCCCCGTGAAATCGGTGGAGGTCGAGGGTGAGGTCATCCTCTTGGAAGGCGAGGCGTACACGGGCGGCTTCAATATCAAGGCGACGACCAAGGCGGGGCTCGTCCACCGAGAAGAGGTTTCGCCAAAGATGCTTTCGGGGCTTGACCCCTCTACGCCCGGAGAGCAGACCGTTACGGTTGCCTATGGCAAATGGCGGGTCTCCGCAAAGATAAACGTGGTTGCGCTGAGCGATATCGCGCTATACGTGAGGGAAGGCACCCTGCCGTTGGAATACGAGCCGAACGATCCTTTCCCCACTAGGGGCGTATTTGACCTGTATTACAACGGCGAGATCATCCGTTCCGCGCCGATCACGAAGTCTCAAGCGCCCGGCTTTACCACCCGCTTGTGTGGAGATTATAATATTTTGCTGACCTATCAAGGCATAATTGTCGAATACTCTTACACCGTCATTCAGCGTGTTGTTTCTTTCCAGCCGATGGGTATCCTGCTTGCGGAGCAAGGTGCGCCGTTGGACAAAAATAACGTTTTCGGGGCGATCAATTTTCTTGCTACGTTCAATGACGGCAGGACGGAAATCGTTCCCTTTCATGATGAAAACGTCTTGATCACCACCGCGGAGCTCCCGGAAGCCGCAGGAATGTACGATGCCGAGATCACGCTCCTATATTACGGCGTACCTTTCGTTTGTTCGGTTGAAACTTATCCCAAAGGCGCGCAGCACGTCTTGAGCTCGCTTTCGCTTAGGGCCGAACGCTTGGTTTATAAGGTCGGAGAGACTCCGGATCTTTCGGCTTTTACCGTTTTAGTGGATTACGCTTTCTTCTCGGGCACGATAGAGCTGCCTCTTTCTGCCGATATGGTTCGCGGTGGGGTGGGGCCGTTTGAGGAGGCGGTCGCCGCCGTTGACTTCACTATAGACTACATGGGCTCATCCGCTTCGGTTACACTACGTGTTGTTACGGAAGAGGTGGCAGGCACGGTTACGGATCTCAGTACGATTTGGAAGGGTGCGCGCAACGGCGTTCCCTCCCGTGGCGAAGAGTTGGACTATGAGAATGCACAATTTTCTGCGATCTACGGTTACGGCTATCGCGTTGAGCGGTTGCCGATAACAGCGGAGCTTGTTTCCGGCTACGATATAGCAGCCTCGGGGCCGCAAACGCTTGTCCTCGCCTATGGCGGATGCTCTATTGAAATCGATATATTGGTAAAGGATCCCGATCTTGCCGACGTTGCGACAGAGATCCTTTCCTTAGATAAATGGAATGACTTGACCTTCTTTTCTTCCGAGAGTTTGGTTTTGCCCGGGGATGCGGCGCTTTATGTTAGTTACGGGTACGGCTATCGTTTCGGGTGGGTGTCGTTGAGCGATCCCGCCGTGACGAATGACTACGTGCCTGGGCAGCTGGGCGCACAGATAGTGACTTTTACTTATGCGGGGCTGAATATACAGCAGTCGGTCGTGGTGCGAGATAATCGGATAGAGGGGCTTACGGGCATTTCGATCCCGACGTGGGTCAAACTTGATCCCGCGGATGAATTCGATCTTTCTCGCATTACCATCACGCTCAATTATTCCGAAGGCTATATCACCGAGTATATGTCTTTGAAGAGGGCGGTAGAGGAGTTTGGGGCGGAATACACGTTTGCTTCCGACTTTTATCCGGAGATTCCGAATACTTACTACATGCGTGTCGCGCTGTTTGGCTTTACCACAAATAATTGTGCCGTTATTATTTCCGGACCCGTTGCAAGCGGCATCTCCTTGGAGACCGACGCGCCTACCGTGGAATATAGAGTGGGAGACGTCATGGATCCTTCTGTGATGCACTTGTATATGAATTATGCCGACGGCAGCAGAGAGGAGCTCACGTTTAGCCAGGGTATGGTGGAAGGGTTTGATACGTCGTCGGTCGGCGTTTACAACAAGCGCGTGATTTATATTATGACGGATCGCTCGCGCCGCAGGTTTGAATGTGCATTCAATTACGTCGTCGTTGAGTAAAAGCGTCGGCACACACGAAAGAAAAAGCGGCGGTCAAACGCCGTTTTTTTCTGAAAAATAATCTTTTTAAAGCGCGTCACCGGTTTACACCGCTCCTGCGCTCTCGTTCTTTTTGAAGCTTTTACGGGACGTCGGGTGTGTTTCTTTGGGGTGAGTGCAAAATCAACGATCGTAAAACTTGCCCAAATTTCAACGAAAAATGTTCTGTCGAGTATTTTATCGAGAAAAAGATAAACGTTTAAATTTGGTGCCTTAGAGTGCGTTAAAACGGCATTGTGGATTGTGATCGCAGATAAATCGCAGGAGTGTGTACTTGTTTTTTCGTTGGACTTATGAACAATTTGTGCACTTTGGAGGGCTTCGTAAGGCGCGTGGTTCTTTCGAAAAAATTTTTTGTGAATGGTTTTGAACAAGCATTTGGCGGAATTAAGGCAAAAATGCGTTATATTCTTCCATAATTCGGCTTTTTTCCCTTTTGAGGCGTATGGATCCGATGTTCTCTAGCAGTTTGCAATTTAGCTCTTTAAACATTTGAAGTGTGAAAAATTTTTCGCTTCTCAGACAAAGTCTTCGAAGCGAAAAACTAACTATTATTTGTAATTAACATCTTTTTTACCGCATACCCACAGATACCACCGGTGTGGGG
>DFEQ01000045.1:18957-24064 GCA_002368735.1 Christensenella sp. UBA3798 | reverse complement strand
GATTATTCCTTGCAGGCGGTTAAGATGATTGTCCTTGTCGGCGGTACCGTCCACAGAGCAAAATAACCCGCTTTTATATCAAATTGAGGTGCCCGTTCGCGGCGCCTCTTTTTGTTGCATGCAATACGACTTTGCATTTTTATTGCATTTTCCTTGCATTTCCATTTGTGACTGAAATCAGTCGCGAAAAGAAGCAGAAGTTGCGCTGATTCATTCGTGGCTTCTTTTGCAATGGCTTCCAACGTTTTTTCATCAATCTCGATTTGTGGGATGGTGCTTGTTCCGAAGAAATGTTTAACACACGCCTGATGCCAACCGTTCACATCGTTTTTTCTTAATGGCTTTCCACAACAACAGCAGTTCATCTTTTCTCCTCCGAAATTTTTTCGAGTTTTTATAGTAGTATGTGATATATAATCTTTCTCATTTATTCCCCTTTACAGACCGTGTTCAAGTCTGAAACAAGTATGCCATATTTTTCAAGTCTTTTCTCATAAATAAAATGCCGAATGGGTCAAGTGGGTGAATACACGGCGAAAAGGATTGACTTTTTATGCGTTTGAAGATATATTGAAACCAGAGGCAACTATGAAATATTTGGTCATCATATCGACTTTATTCGTGATCGGGTCTCTTTTGGGCTGGGTTCTGGAAGTGGTTTACCGAAGGCTCTTCACGCAAAAGAAATGGACCAACCCCGGATTTTTGAGTGGTCCCTATCTGCCGATTTACGGCTTCGGCGTTTTGATATTATACGGCGTAAGCAATATTCCCTTCGGGATAGAGTCGCAGTTTTTGGATATCCTTGTCAAGGTCGCCATCATCGGAGTGGGAATGACCTTGATGGAGTTTGTCGCAGGGTTAATATTTATAAAGGGCTTAAAGATAAAACTGTGGGATTACAGCGATTGCAAAGGCAACCTGATGGGTATCATTTGTCCGCTGTATTCCTTCTTGTGGCTCGTGGTCGCTTCGCTCTATATCTTCTTGCTGAATCCCGTTTTGGTGAAAGGCATTACCTGGCTTAGCGAGAACCTGATCTATACTTACTTCGTGGGCGCCGTTATCGGCGCAATAATCGTGGATGTCGCCTATTCCATTCATTTGGCAACCAAGCTGAAAAAACTGAAAGAGTTACAAACTTTGCGATTTGATGAATTGAAAAAACGCTTTAAGGAAAAGCAGTCCTCGCGTATAGAGTGATTTTTTTCGCGTGCATAATTCGATCAAAGAGAAGCCGAAAAAGGCGCTTTTTTATTATACCCTATGAGATGCTTATTAAGTCGCCCGTTCTATGTTATTAAAACATAGGCTTAGTGCGGCCCCCCCCAGACGTATTTGTAGCCGGCTATGAATCAGCTACAAATGGTTCTTGAGAAAATGCCCTTAAATTTGTAGCCGGACAAGAAAAAACTCCCGAGAAATCGGGAGTTTTTGGCGCGCCATAGGGGGTTCGAACCTCTAGCCTTCGGTTCCGTAGACCGACGCTCTATCCAGTTGGGCTAATGGCGCAAAAGGTATTTTTGCTGATTTATCGGGCAAAAGCACGATTTATCATCGATGATAATTATAGCGTTGGAGACGGGGTTTGTCAACAGAAAACGGGGGATATTTCTTTATAATTCTTGCGAAATATCGTCGAATACCGTTATCCGCTCGGTATGGAGCAGGGCGAGGGGATGGGCGAGGGCAGCCACCGTGACGGCTCAATCCTCTTTCAGCTTCTCCACGAGGTCGTAGATGCGCTGCAGGTCGTCCGCGGAATAGTAGTCGATGACTATCTTTCCCTTCTTGTCGCTGCCCGTCGCTCTGACCTTGGTGCCGAAGACGCGTTGCATATCGTTCAGCAGGGCTTTGAACTCGGGCGAGAGGCTCTTTATGCGCTGGGCGGGGTTCTTCTTTTCGCGTTGGAGCTCCGCGATGCGCTCTTCAAGGTCGCGCACAGAGAGTTTCTTTTCCACGACTTCGTTCGCGAGTGAGACCTGCATTTCCGCAGGCTTGACCGAAACCAGCACCTTGGCGTGTCCGGTGGATAAGCTGAGCTCGCGCACCATCGCTTGCACTACGACGGGGAGGGTCAGAAGGCGCAGGGAATTGGCTACGGCAGGGCGGCTCTTTCCTATCGCTTGGGCGAGCGCCTCTTGCGTCAAATCATTCTCGGTGAGCAGGGTGTACAGAGCCTCCGCCTCTTCCATCGGATTGAGGTCTTCGCGTTGCAGGTTCTCCACGAGGGCTATCTCGCGGACTTGCTTTTCGGAGAGGTCCTTGACGATCACGGGCACGGTTTTCACTCCCGCTTTTTTAGCGGCGCGGTAGCGCCTTTCGCCCGCAACGATGCGGTAGTAGTCCCCCATCTTGGTGACCACGAGGGGCTGCAGGATGCCGTGCGTCTTGATGGACTCCGCCAGTTCGTTCAGGGACTCTTCTTTAAAAGTCTTTCGAGGCTGATTGGGGTTTGGGTGCACCAGATCTATCGCGATCTCGTTGACGCCTTGATTGAGCTTGCCCTTGTCGTCGTAGGTGGCTATTTCGGGGGTGTCGATCTCACGCATATCCGAGATCAGCGCTGCAAAACCTCTGCCTAATCTGCTGTTTGCCATAGTTACTTCCTCTTGCTTTCTCTAGCGAGCAACTCTTCGGTCGCACGGACGTATGCCGCCGCACCTGTGGAGCGCTTGTCGTAGGTGATGATGGGCTTGCCGAAACTCGGCGCCTCCGCAAGGCGTACGCTCTGCGGGATGCGGGTGTCCAGTAGCCGTTTGCCGAAGTATTTTTCTATCTCCTCCGCGACCTGTCTGTGCAGTTTGTATCTGCCGCTGTACATCGTCAAAAGAACGTGATATACCGTCAATTTCGGATTCAGGAACTTGCGGATGATGTCGATGCTTTCGAGAAGGTGAGCGAGCCCCTCCATCGCGAAAAATTCACATTGGACGGGGATGAGGATGCTCGTTGCCGCCACCATGCTGTTGATGGTGATGAGGGACATGGAGGGCGGACAGTCCAGGAGGATAAAGTCGTATACCCCCATCAAGGGTTCTATCGCTTTGACGAGCACCTTCTCGCGGTTGGGATAGTCGTTCATCTCCATCTCGATCGCAGAGAGGTCGATGGAGGAGGGGATGAGGTCCAAGCCCGCCACTTCGGTGTGCACGATGAGTTCCTCGTTAGTGACGTCGGTGCCGCCCGAGAGGACGGTGTAGATATTGAGAACGGGGCGGACGTCCTTTTTGCCGAGTTCGTTGATGAATTCGACATGCTTCTTGACACCGAGACCCGTCGTGGCGTTGCCCTGCGGGTCCATGTCGATGATGAGCACCTTCTTGCCCATTTTTGCCATCACGGCGCCGATGTTGATGCAAGAGGTCGTCTTTCCGACGCCGCCTTTTTGATTGATGATAGCGATCACTTTCGTTTTCATTGGTTTACATTCCTTGCCCCTTCGCTCGCTTTTGCGGGAGGGGGTCTCTGCCCAAGAGCGCTATATAGGCGAAAAAGGGCTATACATAATTATTCTAACATATTTGTATCTTGCGTTTCAATAGAAAAAAACGGATTTGTAATAAGGAAATCAGCCACGCAGAGCGATATCCTTGATGCGGAGGTAGTTTTCCGCGCATATTTCGGTGTCTTTGAGTGCGCGGTGCGCCCCCGCCGTGTCGATGCCGAAGTGCTCCGCCACCGTCACCTGCTTGTGATTGATGAGGTTGGGGAGATAGATCCGCGAGAGACGTAATACGTCCACAAAGTCGTTTTTCAAAGAATGACCGAGGTGAAGGGCGAGTTCGTCATAGAGGAAATTCACGTCGAAATTGACGTTATGCCCGATGATGATATCGTCACCGAGAAACTCCCAAAAGTCCCTAAGCACTCCCTTGCGCTCCGGGGCGTCAGCCACCATCGCGTCAGTGATGCCCGTCAGCATGGTGATGAAGTAGGGGATATGGGTGGAAGGCTTTACGAGCGAAGAAAAAGCCGCCTCGAACTTGTCGTTTCGGTATCTGAGCGCCGAGATCTCTATGATCTCCGCCACAGCGGCAGAGCCTCCCGTGCTCTCGATATCCACGACGGTGAAGTCGGAGGGGAAACTGAGGAGATTGCTGCCTTTATCGGGTCTTGCGGGGCATCTTTCTTTCATAAGGGAAAGTATAGCATCTTCGACCGGAAGAGTAAAGCGCCTTAGCGCAAATGTCGTTTTTTTGCCGATTGACTTTGCGGGCGCGGGGGTGGTATCATATGTTAGATATTTCTTGGAGGAATATGAGATGAAAAAGGCGTTTATCCTTGTCTTATGCTTATTGCTTCTTTGTTCTTCTCTTTTCGTCTTCGCTTCGTGCGCGGACGCCGAAAGATATTATAACGAGGATAACCCCTACGATTGGATCGAATTCGGTCGCGGCGACTGGGTGGACCGCGCGGGGAATAGCGGCGTCTACGAGCGCGACGGCTCGCAGCTCACCTTTTATCAGGACGACGTGGAGGTTTTCACCGGCACCTTGAAGGACGGCACCTTCACGATGAAGATGGCAGGTTTCGCCGTCAGCGTCTATCGCACCCCCGAAGCCAAAGCCGCCTTCGAAAAAGAGAAGGGCAAGGCATAAGATCCTATAGCGATACAAAAAAGCACTCCCTCCTGTGTGGAGAGAGTGCTTTTTTTGCGGAAAACATTAAACCATCATTCTGAAAAGGTGCATTTTTATAAACGCATTATTCAGTTTTATCCTTAACACGATCGCAAGATCGTATATCACACCGCCGCAGGCGGTATATCACACGCGCACCGCGCGTTTATCACTGCCGAAGGCAATATCACTTGCGAAGCAAATATCACTCGCCGATAGGCGAATCTCACCGAGGCGATAGCCTCTTATTCCCACTCGATGGTGCCGGTGGGCTTGGGAGTCAGGTCGAAGGCGACGCGGTTGACGCCCTTGACCTCGTGGGTGATGCGGTCGGTGATATGCTGCAGAAGGGCGAAGGGGATCTCCGCCACGGTGGCGGTCATCGCGTCACGCGTATTGATGGCGCGGAGTACGACGAGGTAGCCCTCGGTCCTCTTGCCTTCGGCGTTCACGCCCACACTCTTGAAGTCGGGCACGATGGTGAA
>DFEQ01000045.1:0-18887 GCA_002368735.1 Christensenella sp. UBA3798 | reverse complement strand
ATGGTGAAGTACTGCCACACCTTGCCTTGCAGCCCGTTTTTAGCGAACTCCTCGCGAAGGATGGCGTCCGCTTCGCGCACGACCTCCAGCCTCTCGCGGGTGATGGCGCCGACGCATCTCACGCCGAGGCCGGGACCGGGGAAGGGCTGACGATAGACCATATTGTCGGGGAGGCCGAGCGCCTTGCCCACGACGCGCACTTCGTCCTTAAAGAGCAGTTTGACCGGCTCGACGAGGTCGAACTTCAGATCCTCGGGGAGACCGCCCACGTTGTGGTGCGCCTTGACGCCGTCCTTGCTCTCCAAAATGTCGGGATAGATGGTGCCCTGCGCGAGGAAAGCGATGTCCTTTATCTTCCTTGCTTCTTCTTCAAACACGCGAATGAATTCCGCGCCGATGATCTTCCTCTTGGTCTCGGGGTCCTTGACTCCCGCGAGCTTGTCGAGGAAGCGATCCACCGCGTCCACGTAGACGAGGTTTGCGTCCATCTCGTCGCGGAAGACTTTGATGACCTGTTCGGGCTCACCCTTTCTGAGGAGACCGTGATTGACGTGCACGCACACGAGGTTTTTGCCGATGGCTTTGATGAGGAGCGCGGCGACGACCGAGCTGTCCACGCCGCCGGATAGGGCGAGGAGCACTTTCTTATCGCCGACCTGAGCCTTGATCGCGGCCACTTGCTCCGCGATAAACTTCTCCGCAAGAGCGGGAGTGGTGATTCTTTCCATAGTTTCGGGACGAACGTTGGGATCCATATCGAATACCTCCAAATTTATTACTGAAATTATATCACCCCCAAAAAGCGCGGTCAAGCGGCGCGCCGCATTTATATGGATTTTTTGCGCCCGTCGTCGTAGGCGAATCCTATTATTTATCGTGCGCGGCGGCGCATACGCGAGAAATGCCGAAAAAGAGTTGACAGTATCGAAAAATTATGATAACTTAGTATTAACGTATGGATCCGTTGTTCGGGTCCGAAGGATGAAAATGCAAAGCAAAATGTTATCGCAGGATCACTCCTTCGGCGCGGAAGTGTACCGTGAGGTCGTCGGCGCGAAGCAAAGTGTCCGGGAGAACGAAACCAAGAAGTCATTTATTCCGAAAGCGATCGGCGCTCTCGTTGCCATTGTCGTCGCTCTGGCTTCTTTGGCGCTCCGCAATTTCAATTTCTACGGCGTTTTGGATAGTCTGCGCTTAGCGGTGGCAGACTTCTTTCTTTTCTTTGAAAACACCTTTATCTTCCTCTTCACGAAGGGTGCGACCGATGTCTTCGGATCCGCCTTCGTGGATTTCTTCTTGCTTTTGGCGTCCTTCCTCACTGCGGTTTTCGTAGTGTGCACGGTCACGGACGAGCCTCAAGTCGCACACGGCAGGGCGGAGCTCCCCAAGGATACTTGTCTCGCCCCCAGCCAATCCCATGCGACGAAGTATTCTAACAAATTATTTATCGTTTATTCCGTTTTTCGGAGTTGACCCTTTTTATATCGGAAGAGTTTTTTAACAAGCGGAGTTGAGCCCCGACTTTTTTGGTATACTATCCTTATGTATTCGCTCAACGCCGACGTATTTAGTAGGATGAAGCAAGGATTATGACGTATTATATTATTCCGGTCGCAGTAGCGGCACTCATGGTAGGCGTCTTTCTCCTGACGGAAAAGACAGTCAAAAACGAGAATGCAAAACAATGGATCTTCAAGGCGATGACCCTCCTGTTCCTGGTGGCGTTCATCGTACGTTATCTCAGCGCGAAGCAGGTCATGATGAATACGGTGGGGCTGAATATCCGCTCCCCCTTCGGCATCACAGGGCAGAACGAGACCGCCTTTACCATGCTTACGATATGGTTCACCTATGCCGCCGTCGTGCTGCTCCAGACCTACGGTTTCTTTAAGGAAAAGATAGCCATCTTGAAGCACCTCGTCAAGTTCTTCGCCGCGCCGATGTATATCGTAAACCTCGTCACCATCCGTATGCAGATCACCGCGCTCTTCGGGGCGGAAGCCGCGGCTGCTATTTCCTTCTCGGGCATTGCTTATGCCGTGGAGGTCGGCGTCGCGCTCGGTATCTCCGCCATGGTGTGGATCAAGGAGTGGCGCACCCCCTTCTCTTGGAGCCGCTTCGGTTGCTTTGTTGCTTGCCTCGTCGGCATGATCCTCGTCGCCATCCCGAGCTACACTTTCCAAGTGCTTTTCGGCTACGGCCCTTTGAATATCAAGATAGAAGGCTTCGTCTTTGCGCACCGCATGGTGCTGTACGGCGCATTCCTTCTGCCTCTTCTCATCACGGTCATCTTATATCGTCAAGATTACGAGCATAAGCGTTACGCGCTCCTCTTTTTCGCTCTCGCGGCGATGATCACCTACTGTTCGCGTTACACCTTTATCAGACTGACCGACCTGACCGCTTATCCTTTCCACATCTGTAACCTCGCGATGTTCATCGTCCCGCTCTGCTTGGTCTTCAAGCTGAACAAGGTGTATTACTTCACCCTCTTCGTGAATATTCTGGGCGCCCTCCTCGCGATGCTGCTGCCCGACCAAGGCGACAAAGCTTACCTCTTTGCCGAGTCCAACGTGCTCTTCTTTATCAACCACTACTGCGCCTTCTTTATGCCGGCGCTCCTCGTTATCCTCAAGATATACGAGCGTCCGCGCATGAAGCAGATGGGCTACTCGGCGATAGGTTTCGGCGTGTACTTTATCATCGTCCTCTTCGTCAACGCCTATTTCACTTCAAAAGGGCAGGAGACCGACTTCTTCTATATCAACAGTGACTTCATCGCCTCCAAGCTCGGCGCGTGGGCGGAGGACCTACTCAAAATAAAACTTGCGATCCCCACCTCTTGGGGCACCCCGATGATCATATACCCCGTCTATCAGACGCTGTATTTCTTCGGCTTTATGGTGCTCAGTTTCGGGATGTGGTATCTATACTTACTGGGCTTCCAGTTGCAGGACGGCTTGGAGGACCTATATACCAAAAACGCAAAGATCAAGAGCGATATGCAGCTCTTGGAAGAAAGCCTGAAAGGCAGGAATAGGAGAGAACCGATCAATATGGAAGGCACGAACAAACTGATACTGAGAAATTTCTGTAAGAAGTATTCCACGTCCAACGTCTACGCGGTCAAGGACGCCAACCTCACCATCGAGGGAGGGCAGATCTTTGGCTTCTTGGGACCCAACGGCGCAGGTAAATCCACCATCATCAAGAGCATCGTGGGCATCCAGTCCATCACGTCGGGCGCCATCGAGGTGTGCGGTTACGACGTGGAGAAGCAGTCGGTCATGGCAAAGCTGCAGATCGGCTTCGTCCCCGACCACTACGCTCTCTACGAGAACCTGACCGGCAGGGAATACATCAACTATATCGCCAATCTCTACGGCGTCAGCGTGGAAGATAGGAATAAGAGAATGGACGAATACGTCGCCCGCTTTAACCTGCAGGGCTCCTTTGAGAACCCCATCAAGACCTACTCGCACGGCATGAAGCAAAAGATCACCATCATGTCCGCCCTCGTGCACGATCCCAAGGTGTGGATCTTGGACGAGCCTTTGACCGGTCTCGACCCCGACAGCATCTTCCAGGTCAAGGAGACCATGAAGGCGCACGCCGCCAAGGGCAACATCGTCTTCTTCTCCAGCCACATCATCGACGTGGTGGAGAGGATCTGCGATAAGATCGCCATCATCAAGTACGGTCACATCATCGCCGAGGAAAATCTGAAGGACCTCGAAGCGGAGGGGGTCAACCTCGAAGACTTCTACCGTGAGACCATCGAGAAGGCGGACGTCGTCGCAGCGCAGGCGAAAGAGGCGGCGGCAAAAGAGGACAAGCCCCTCGAGCCCGCGCCCGCGCTCGCAGATAAAAAGGAAGAGTAGAAATGGCTATGACGACTCAATCGCACACCTTCCGAGACAGCATCTCGGCGCTGTATAATCTGACGATGATGCAGCTGAAAGAAAAGATGGACTTCTCCTTCAAGACCAATTTGAAGAAGTCTCTCTTCTCCCTCTCCTTCTTCCTGATCGGTTTTGCGATCATCACCGCCATTTGCTACGTGTTGATCTACGTTTCAAAGCTGCTTGCGGTCTTCGATCTCAACCATGCATTCCCGACCAACGTGCTCGTCCTCTTCTTTACGGCGATGTTCGTGTTGTCGGTGATATTCACGACGATCGGTCTCGTGCGCTCTCTGTATTTCTCCAAGGATAACTTCGTCTTGTTGACCCTGCCGACCACTCCCTCCATCGTCTTTTTGTCCAAGCTCCTCGTGCACTACGTCTTTGAGATGAAGAAGAACTTCCTGTTCTTGATCCCTCTCTTTATCGCATTCGGGGCTAACGAAGGATACGCCTTCTACTACTATCCGTGGGTCATCGTGCTGTTTATCTTCGTTTCGGCGCTCCCCGTACTTATCGGCGCGCTGCTCTCCATCCCCGCGATGTACTTATACCAAGCCATCAAGAAGGTCAAAGGGCTCCTCTACGTGATCATCGGGCTCCTGATCGCCGGGGCGATCGGTCTTGCGATTTATGTCATTTCACTGATCCCCGCGGATATCAACCTCGTCAAAACTTGGGGCACCACCTTCTTCAAGATCAAGCACTTCCTGCAGTCTTTTGAGAAAGCCGCAGCCCCCATCACCCTCCTCGTGCAGCTCATCGTGGGTAAGGGCGCGGGGAAACTCTTCGGCGTGCACACGGCGTATCTCCTGCCGGGACTCATCGTGGCGGTGGGCCTTCTCGGAACCTTCGGCTTCCTTCTCTCCAAGCCTCTCTTCTATCAGATGGCGTCCAAGCCCTTTGAATACAAGAAGAATATGAATGCTAAGGTCAAGAAGGAGGGCAAGCTCCGCCCCTTCTGGGCGGTTGTCAAGAAGGAGTGGCTGATGGCGCTTCGCGACAATTCCTTTATCGCGGTGGCGGCGTCTCTCCTCATCGTTATGCCCCTCGCCGTCGCGCTCTTGAACAGCCTGTATAACGCCATGAACACCCGCTTCCTCGGCAGTCAGCTGACGGTCGCCTTCAATATCTTCATCGTGCTGCTCTTTATGCTGTCCGCCAACGTCGGCATGGCGAGCGCTTACAGTAAGGACGGCTCCTCGGAGTACCTCAATAAGCTCCAGCCTTCCTCCTGTGGTAAACTTCTCTTTGCCAAGCTCACCGTCAATATCGTGGTGGGCGCCCTCGGCCTCGCGGTCACTACCATAGTGTATTCCACCTATCACGCGCTCGACGTTAAGCAGCTCGTACTCTTCTACGCTACCATCTATTTCGTATATATCGCGCACCTCTTCGGCAGCGCGCAGCTCGACATTATGAATTCGCAGGCGGAGCAGTACGCCACCTTTGCCAATCAAGCCAATAACCCCAACGAGAGTAAGTCCATCGTGCTGACCTTCGTCCTCGCCTTCCTCTTTATGGGAGGCTGGTTCGGGCTCGCTTGGGAGAACTTTAAGAGCGCTTGGTGGAAAGTGATGTTCGTGGCGCTTGCCTATATGGCTATCAAGATCTACTTCTATTTTATGAAGATCAAGGTCTATTACAGGGGGCAGTGATATGAGAAAGGGTGTAATTATCGCTATCATCATTGCCTATATCGCCTCCATTTTGGTCGTGCAGTTCTTCGGCTTGCAGTTCGTCGGGGTGGAAGCCAACGTGTATATGACCGACATTCAGGTGGACGGCTTCACCTACGTGAACCGCGACTCCATCGAGGACAGCCGCTATCAGGTCGTAAAGAAACTGAAAGATACGTCGGGCAAGGAGGACATCCACTACGGCGGCTATTTCTATCCCGGCACCTACGATACGAGCGAGGAGAGCCTCAAAACAAACCCCAACCGCATCAAGGTAGAGTATCGCGTGGAACCCTATAACGCCTCTCATCCCGAGGTCACCTTTGAATATGACAAAGCCTCTCTCGAAGGCGTTATCTACCTAGATCCCGAGACCAATGAGATCGTCTTCTTGAAGCCGAGGACGGTGACCTTCGTCCTGACCTCGCACGACGGCTCCACCATCCGCAAGGAGATCATGATCACCTTGACGTAGCAGAACCGACCGAGGAGCTGCCGCTCCCCAGAGTCGTTGATATATAAGGAAAAAATTAAAAATAAAAATAGGAGGAAAACAAATGAACAAAAAAGCATTGATACTAGTCTGTGTCTTGCTCGTTTGCTTGACGGCGCTGACCTTGGTCGCTTGCGGCGGAAAGTACGAGATGAACGATTTCGTCGTCGACTTCGGCAAGCTCCAATCCAGCTATCAAGTGGGCGACAGTGTGGATCTGTCCGTGATCAAGGTCACGGCCTCCTTCACCGACGACACGACCGAAGAGATCCCGCTCGACAGGGTCACCATCAAGCTGGACGGAACGGAGATCACCGTGGAAGAGGCGCTCACCAAGATCACCGAAAAGACGGGTGAGCACATCTTGAAGATCGAGTATTCCGACCAGTCGAAGTCCTTCACGATCACCGTCACCGAGAAGCACGTCCCCGTGTTGACCGGCGTGAAACTCCAGGCTGCTGACACCTTCAAGGCGACCTACAATTACGGTGAGACCGTGGACCTTGCGGGCTTGAAGGTCATTGCGGTGTACGACAGGACCGATGAGGTGGAGGTCGCGCTTGGTGACGTGGAGCTCTTTATCGGACAGGCAAGAGTCGCGGCGGATCTCAGCACCATTACCGACTCTGTCGGCGCCAGGTCCTTGACCGCGAAATATCAGTCGATGACTTCGGAAAACACCGTGACCATCACCGTGAACGACGTTTATTCCGGCGTCACCATCACCGCTCCCACTGATATCAAGAGGAGCTACAAGGTCGGCGAAGCAGTGGTTTTGAGAGGTTTCACCGCAAAGGCGAATTACGCGAGCGGCGCTAACGTGAACGTCCCCACCGAGAATATCAAGTTCTATCTTGGAGACAACGAAGCGAACCTTGCGAATCTCACGGCTACGAAGGGAGTCAAGAACCTCACGGTCAAGGCGACCTACGAAGGCAAGGCGGGCGTCATCGATTTCCCCATCACGGTGGAGAACTACGTCACCGCTATTGCGGTGGACGTCACCGACGTGCCGCATCTGAGCTTCATCGTGGACGACGTTATCAGCGTGGAGACCTTCGCGGCTGCGAAGGTCAACGTGACCTACGCCGATCCCGCGGACAACACCGTACTTTCCCTCACCTCGAACGGCGTGACCATGACTGACGTTTCCAAGATGACCAATACGGCAGGCAACAAGGTCGTCACCGTGAACTACGGCGGCAAAAGCGACACCTTTACTGTCACCGTCGCTGAGGGCGAGACCGCTATCGACACGCTGACCGTGGAGAGCACCCCCTACAAGAGCGTCACTTTGACGGCGGGCGACACCGGCATCTCCTTCAACGACCTCACCATTAAGGCGGTCTACAAGGACGAGTACGCCAAGGATGACGAGGTCATCGCCTTTGCGGACTTTGCCACTGAGGGCGTTACCCTCTATCTTGGTGAAGAAGAGCTCACCGATCTTGATGACGTGACCAAGGTCACCGAGGAAGGGGAGAACGACGTTGTCGTCAAGGTCAAGTACGAAGGCAAGTTCGCTCAGTTCACCATCAAGGTGAATAACGGCGTGACCGCCCTCCGTGCCGTCGCCACCAAGACCGAGTACAAGTTGGACGAAGTGCCCACCTTCGATGACGTCGTGGTGACCGCTACCTTGAATTATGGCGAAAAGGTCATTGCCATCGAGGACGTGGAGTTCTATAACGGCGAAGACAAGGTCACTGACCTCGCGGTCTTTACGAGCGCTGTGGCGAATAGCAAAGAGGTCCGCGTGAAGTACAAGGCGTTTGCCACCTTCACGATCTCTGTCGTGGACTACAAGGTCGGCATCTATACCAAGCAGGCTACCTTCACCACTGACGTTGATGTGACCGAGAATGCCCGCTACGACTTCTTGGGTAAGGTCTTCTGGGTCTATCATGGAGCGGGCAATACCGACGAAGCGGTCGCCGCGTCCGATTTGATGGTTCCCGCGGCTTCCTCTATCACCGAGCCTACCGAAGGGAAGCAGGTGACCATCAGCGCCGACGAGTTTGAAACCACCGTCACGCTCGTGGTCAAAGAGGTGCTCGAGAGTATCGTCGTCAGCAATATCCCCACTTTGAATTACGGCGCAGCTGTGAACTTTACCAACCTCGTCGTGACAGGTCACTACACCTATAAGGGAGATGAAGCCGTGAGGATCACGCAGGAGGACGGAGAGTCCTACCTGTACGGCGTCGTGAAGTTCGCTTGGAAGGCAAGTGCGGAAGGCGAGTATGCCGAGATCGCGCAGACCAACCTCGATACCATCGCCACTTCTTCCGGCACCCACTACGTCAAGCTGACCTACACCTTCAACGGTAAGGATGTCAGCGACGAGTTCACAGTGACCGTCGAGGAGCCGCTCCCCAATATTACCGGGTTTGAAAAGCCTACTGCGCTCACCTCAAATACCGCTACGAGAACCAAGACGTATAACAATCGTAACCTGACGGACGGCGATGCCGGATACGAAGGTTCGTTCATCTATGATGAAAATGAAAACAACGTATATTACGTCGGTGACGACAACGCCTATAAGTTCCTTCCCAAGCTTACTCAGGTGAATATCGAGACCGACGAGTTTACGACCCTCAAGAGCTTTAAGTCGGATAGCAAGGTCTATTACGGCGATGAGCTCCTCACTGCGGAAGATAATAAGGCGGCGGGCATCAAGTCCTACAAGAAGGACGAGACCGTCTACGTGGTGGAGAACTACAATACCAACGAGTTCGACTTCACCGATGCGGCTATCGGCAAGACCTTCACCTTGTCCGTGCTTCCCGACGCTAATTCCTTCCCCAACGCGGGCTCGTTCTCTCGCGTAGAGCAGACTGTCATGGTCGTAGACGGCTACAACGTGACCGATCCTCGCCAGCTTTGCTTGCTCGAACAGACGGCGACGAGGCACTACTGGGATGCCATCAAGGCGGAGCTCGGTTTGACCGGTCTTAAGCCTGCGACGATCATCCTGCACGACAATATGCAGATCACCAAGGACTCCATCCCCGAAACGTTCTATTATACGTTGCCCGATACCTTTGACATCTTCTATACTTACAAGGACGGCGAAGGCGTTGAGCACACGGTGAAGCCCGAGGATGTGCCGGCAGAGTTCGGCGGTCCCTGCGATCGTACCTTCTTGTACGAAGGCGAGTATGGGCTTTTCAGGTACGATATGGGCTTGGGCGACAGCTTCAAGATCTACGGCAACTACTTCGATATCGACATGACGAGGATGCCGCGCGTCGCAGCCTTTGAGCCCAATATGTCTATCGAGGTCCCTGCGGGATTCCACGGCACCTATTACGGTCAGTATCAGTCCAAGATCTCCTTCTTGGTGGTCTACGGTGTGGAGAATAGCAGTGCCGAGAGCTTTGAGTTCAAGGATTTCGCAGTTAAGGGCAATACCCACATGCAGTTGCTCACAGTTTCCGCTACTTCGAATATAAAACAGGGCACAGGCGATCTCGTTTACGCCGGCGGCTTGATCTTCGTCAAGGTCTGGTACAGCGAAGCCGATATCACCAATATCAACGCGCACGACTGCTTTATCCCCTACTTCTCGTACGGCGGCACCGAGATCAACTACACCAACTGCAAGGCGTACGACAGCTTCCAGTGCGCTCTCTTCGTCAACAAGAACTCGGTCAACCACCTGAATAACTGCCACTGGAAGAGGGCGAACGGTCCCTTGATGCTCCTCTGTCAGGATTGGGATAGCGATGGCAGCACGATCACGGCGCGCTACGTGCCCGAGATCTATGCGGACAGCGATTGCGTTCTCGAGAGTATCGTGGATGCAGGCTCGGTTTGGTTTGTGCAGAATGGTGTCCAGGAGAAGGTTAAGGATTTGGCGGCGATGGATGGGATTTTGAACTATTACTTCGGTAAGTCGCTGTTCAAGGGTGACAAGTTCAACGTCATTGCGGTCTCGATCGCGGAAAGCGGCAATCAGGATCCCGCCACGCAGTCCTTTATCCAATACGGTAACTGCTTCGTGGATCGTAAGCCGGGTAAAGCCACAACGCCTTTCAATCACCCGCAGTACGGTACCGTGGATGCCGATCTCTTTGATATTGAGGTACGCTTCATGTCTGAGGGCGCACCCACCTTTACCGTGGGGAACAATTTCTGCGCGGTCGATAAGGACAATCCCGATTATGCTCTTATCACGGGCGGATACTACCTGATGGATTGCAATCAGAATGACGCTATGGATAATGCCGACGTCAAGACGGCGTTCAGCGGTAACACCTATCAGTATATCGCCATCAACGTAGGCCCCATGGGTATCCTCGCTGAGTTCTATCCCTTAGGCTGATCCGCTGACTGTAGAACCTATCAGTAACCATCGAGCCGTCTGTCCTTCGGGGCAGGCGGCTTTTGACTTTTGATCAGCCCACCTCGCGCGAAACGAAGTCCAAGACGTTGGGGCAAAAATTCAAGACATTCACCCCATAATTCAAGACATTGAGGCAAAAATTCAAGACATTCGCCCAAAAATTCAAGACATTCATCTGAGAATGTCTTTTATTTTTCTCTTGCATGTGCTATACTTTTTGTGGTGGGGAATATCCCTGCCGAGGAGAACAGAATGAAAAAGGTGATCGAAAAGGGCAAGGACCCCTTCAAAGAGTATTCCCGCGAGAAAGACCCCACCAAGCGCGATCTCGCGTCCTATTGGCGCACTGCCATCGGCTTGCAGCAGGTGGACGGACTCACCCCTTCTCCTTATTTGGTGGAGACGGCAAAAGGGAATATCGAGGGCGAGGTCTCGCTCCGTGAAGTGTACGATCGCCTCGAAGGCTATTATGCCGAGCGGCGTGAAGAGGCGCTATCACGGACAAAAGAGGCAGACGTAGTCTCGGCGCGCATCACGGAGGTTCTGTCCGAAGGGGGCTTCTCCTTCACAGTGACGGAGCTTCTTTCCATTCACCGTCGCCTTTTTGAAGGGCTTCTTCCCCGCGCGGGGGAGGTAAGAGAGTACAATATCACCAAGAAGGAATGGGTGCTCGACGGGGAAAGCGTCACCTACGGCACCGCGCCCGAGATCCTTGCCACACTGGAATACGATATCGGCATGGAACGCACCTTTCACTATCAAGGACTGTCGATGGAGGGCGTCATTCGCCGCCTGTCCGCTTTTGTGGCGGGCGTATGGCAGATACACCCCTTTGCGGAGGGGAATACTCGCACCATCGCCGTGTTTTTTATCAAATATTTGCGCACGCTCGGCTTTGACGTGACCAACAACGTCTTTGCCTCCAACGCTTGGTATTTCCGCAATGCCCTCGTGCGCGCCAATTATACCGATCTTCGGCTCGGCGTACACAGCACGACGGCGTATTTGGAGCTCTTTTTGCATAACGCTCTATTGGGAGAAAGCAATGCGCTGAAAAACCGCGATTTGCGCATTTCGGATAAGGCGGCGCCATCCGTTGTCAAGGTAACCCCGGTCGCCTCCAAGAAGGACGCGCGCACAATGCGGAACATAGAGGCTTTGTACGGGCGTTTCGGCTTGGATAAGGTCTTTGGCAGGGCGGAGGTCATAGAAGCCTTGTCCATCAGTCCTTCCGCCGCGTCCGCGCTGTTGAAGAAGCTGACTGCTTGCGGCATCCTCATGGCGGTCAAAGGGCAGGGGAAAGGCAGGTACCTTTTTTCTGCCGAATCCTCAAAGAGGTAATCGGGATATGAACGACATCATTCGGACCAAACTCAAGGAGCTCCCCACCGACAGCGGGGTGTATCAGATGAAGGACGAAGGCGGCGCTATTATCTACGTCGGCAAGGCGAAGAACCTCAAAAACCGCGTCCGCTCCTATTTTAACGCCTCTCCCAAGGCGGAGAAGGTGCTTGCGATGGTCGCGAAGGTCGCCGACTTTGACTACATCATCACCCGCACCGAGGAAGAGGCTCTCGTCCTGGAAAATACCCTCATCAAGCTGCACAAGCCCTTTTATAATATCCTTTTGAAGGATGATAAGCTCTATCCATTCCTGCGTATCGACACGCAAGAGGACTATCCGCGGGTGGAGATCATCCGCCGATTGAAGCATGACAACGCCCGCTATTTCGGCCCCTATATGGTGGGTATCTCGGCGGCGGAGATGCTCAGGCTCATCCATTCCGCCTTCCCGATCCGCGACTGCCGCTTGAATATGAATAAGATACCAAAGAGCCATCGCCCTTGTCTAAACGCTCACATCGGACGCTGCTTAGCGCCATGCGGCGGAGGGGTCACGCGCGAGGAATATCACGCCGTCATCCGCGAGGTCATCTCCTTCTTGAAGGGCAACGACAAGACGATCCGCGAAAACTTGGAGCGCAAGATGAGAGAAGCCTCCGAGGCGATGCAGTATGAGCAGGCGATGCGCTATCGTGATGCTCTCGCGTCGCTTGACAAGATGATCCGTCGTCAGATCGCCGCTCTTCCCAAGGACTACAACATCGACGTCTTCGGGGTGGCGTCGGGCGGGGACGGCATGGCGGTCGCCACCGTCATCGTGCGCGGCGGCAAGATGGTCGGGGCGGAGAAGTTCGCCATTCGCGACGCAGGGCTGGACCTTGCCGACACTCTCTCCAGTTTCATCAACCGCTATTATGACGCGGGCGTCGTGGCGGAGGAGGTGGTGAGCGCGGTGGAACTCCCCGACGCAGAGGCTCTTTCTCGCCTTTTGTCGGATAAGAAAGGGGAGAAGGTATTGGTCTCCACCCCCAAGGCGGGCGTCAGGAAACAGCTCGCCGATATCGCGATGAATAACGCCGTGGAATACCTGTCGCGCTCCACCGCCGAACTCTCCAGGAAGGAGCGTTTGACGACGGGCGCCTGCCGTCAGCTTGCCGAGATCCTCTCCCTAGATAGTCCCTTGGAGCGCATAGAATGCTACGATATCAGCCACATCAGCGGCACCGATAAGGTCAGCTCGATGGTGGTCTTTACGGGTGGGGAAAAGGACGCCAAGATGTATCGCACCTTCCGCATCAAAACGGTGGAGGGGAATAACGACTTTGCCTGCATGAAGGAGACCTTGTCCCGCCGCTTTGCCCGCTTGGCGGAGGGGACGGACGCATCCTTCGGGTCGCGCCCCGACCTCCTCGTCATCGACGGCGGGATCGGACAGGTCAAATACGCTATGGAAGCGATGACGGAAGCGGGCGAGTCCATCCCGATGATAGGACTTGCCGAACGCGAGGAGATCATCGTGCTCCCGTCCGGGGAGGAGATCGTCCTTCCCAAGTCCTCCTTTGCCCTCCGCCTGCTGATGCGCATCCGCGACGAAGCGCACCGCTTCGCCATCACCTTTCACCGTAAACTCCGCGCCAAGCGCAGCGTCAAAAGCCTTCTCCTCGACATCGAAGGCATGGGGGAGAAGCGGGTCACCCTCCTGCACAAGGCTTTCGGCTCTTTGGAAGCCATCGCGGACGCCTCGGTCGACGATATCGCCGCCGTCAAAGGCATTCCCCGCCCCCTCGCCGAGAGTATCGCGGCGTTTTTCCGCGAGCGTAAGGCGAAAAAATGATTTTTTGTTTTGTACTTCTTTTATCTTGAAAGTATCTTAGAAATAAGATACAATATGTTTTAGACGAGTTACGTGAGGAATACTATGAAGTACAGACTGATCGCAAGTGATTTTGACAATACCCTATACGACGAGGTGGCTCTCAGTTCGCGCGCTTTGAAGGCGATAGCGGAGTATCGTGCGGCGGGCGGGAAATTTGTTATTGCAACAGGGCGCATTTTCCCTGCGATCCGTCCCTTTATCGACAAGGTAGGCGCGGATGACGAGGTCATCGCTTGTCAGGGCAGCGCCATCTATCACGCCTCTTCGGGCGAGGTCATCAAGAAGTATGCGCTTGACAAAGATACCGCTGTCGCGGCGGCGCGCTTTTTCGAGAGGAATGGCGACGTGTGCCATGCGTATGACGACGCCCATTTCCACGTAGCGCAGGAAAATCCCCTTTCCAAGATGTACGGGGAATACTGTGGGTTAAAGCCCGCCGTCGAGGGACTGCCCATCTCCGAATATATTCGAGAGATGCCGGTGGTGAATAAGGTCATCGGCATCGTGAGCGAGGATACCATCGACGCCAAGGTGGAGGAGCTTCGCGCCCTCATCGGCAAGGATGCCGAAGTCACCAAAAGCGCCCCCATTTTCCTGGAAGTCACCTCGCACGAAGCCGGCAAAGGTAACGCGCTCGAATATCTTGCGAATTATCTCTCTATCCCCATCTCGGAGACTGTCGCCGTGGGGGATCATCTCAACGATCTGTCCATGGTGTTACGAGCGGGGCTCGGCTGCGCGGTGGACAACGCCATCCCCGAACTGAAAGAGAGGGCGGATCTTGTGCTACCATCCGTTTTCGACGACGGTGTAGCCGTGTTGATAGAGCGCGTCTTAGCGGACGGAATATAAAAAAGGAGCGAGTATGCTGGGAAGGTATAACAAAAAGAAGGAAGAGCAGGCAAGCCACGCGATCAAAGCGGCGGACTTTGCCGAGACTCTTTCTCTCACCCCCGTGGTGATGAAGGAAGGAGCGGAACTGCACTTTACCACCTCGGTGGTGTGTCGCCCCGGGCTCTTCCTCGCGGGGTACGAAAAGTTCTTTGCCGCCTCTCGCGTCATTCTTTTCGGCAGCGCGGAGATGAGCTACGCCATGAGCCTCGACAAGGCGGTACTTGCCGAGAGGCTTGAAAAAATGTGCTCCCTCGGCGTCCCTTGTATGGTCATCGCGCGCGGCATTCAGCCCACGCCCGAGTTTGTCGCTGCGGCGGAGAAGTACTCTGTCCCCCTCTTCACCACCCGTGAGATCACGGGCAAGGTGGCTACCGCCATCGCGGGCTTTATCATCGACGCTCTCGCGGAGGAGGTCACCATGCACGCCGTTCTCGTGGACGTAGCGGGCATGGGCGTGCTCCTAACGGGCGTGAGCGGCATCGGCAAGAGTGAGGTCGCTTTGGAACTCGTCCATCGCGGGCACAGGCTGGTCGCCGACGACAGCGTTATCATCAAGAAGAAGGGCGCCCTCCTCGTGGGTCGCGCGCCCGATATGATACGCCATATGCTCGAGATACGCGGCGTGGGCATCATCAACGTGGAAAGGATGTTCGGCTCGGTCGCCGTCCGCGTGGGTAAGTCGGTGGACGCCGTCTTTGAGCTTGTCAATTGGGAGGAGGGCAAGACCTACGAGCGCATCGGGTCGGAAGTCATGACCGAGGAGATCCTCGGCGTATCGCTCCCCAAGCTCAAGATCCCCGTCAAGGCGGGCAGGAACCTCTGCGTGGTCATCGAGGCGGCGGTCGCGTCGCTTCGTTTGAAGCAGATGGGTTACAGCGCTCCCGACGAACTGGAACAGCGTTTAAAGGCAAATAAATAACTCTTTTGCCATATACTATACCGTTAAAAAAGGCGGTATCGTATGGGCGAATGGACGGATAATATTCTAAGTGCGGGCGTCACTGTGCGCCATGGGGTCAGCGGCTCCGAGCTCACCACCTTCGGAAGCGGCGGGACGGTCGAGTGGCTCCTTGCCCCTTCGGATGTAGCGGGGCTGATGCTCACCACCCGTGAACTGCGTTCGGCGGGCGTCCCCTACCGCGTGATAGGGGGCGGGAGCGATATCCTTTTATCGGACGAAGGGTACGACGGCGCTTTGATCACCCTATCTTCGCTGTCGAGCGTCGCTTTTGCGGGCGACCTCGTGACGGCGGACGCAGGGGTGAAAATGCCCGTTTTGGCACATAAGGCGGCGGACAAGTCGCTTGCGGGGCTCGAATTTATGTCGGGCATCCCCGGCACGGTTGGCGGCGCGGTATGTACGAATGCGGGCGCTTTCGGGCGAAGTATTTCGGATGCTCTCGTCGCAGTCGTTTTGCTTAGCGAGCGGGGCGAGATCGATACGTTGACCACGCGTGAACTGGCGATGAGTTACCATCGCGCCGCTATTCCGCAGGGCAGCATCGTCCTTTCTTGCCTGCTTCGCCTGAAAGGGGCGGATAGGGGCGCTATCCATAGGAGAACGCGCGAGATGGCGGCAAGGCGAAAGGCGACTCAACCTCACGAGAGGTCGGCGGGGAGCGTGTTTCGCCGCGTGGGGGATACTCCCGCCGCGCTATATATCGAACGCACGGGGCTCAAGGGCTATCGCGTAGGCGGCGCCGAGCTGTCGCGCGTGCATTGTAATTTTATCGTCAATACAAGGGGCGCTACGACGGCGGACTACTATGCCGTAGCGGAGCGCGTACGAGAAAGCGTAAAGAAGCAGTCGGGCGTCACGCTCGAATACGAGGTGGAAAGGATATGCTCACCGAGAAGCAATTGAAAGAAGAAGTGCACGCGCTCTTCGCCGAGGGGGGAAAGGAGGCTTATATCTCCGCCGTCCTGACCTTTGGCGGTACGCTTGGCAAGGAGGAGAAGGGCTACTACCTCTTTTATTCTTCGCACGACTATCTCCTCGCGTGGGAATTCGCCACCTATATGCGTGAAAGATACTCCTATCACGCGGAGGTGGGCATCCGCGACCCCGACGATAAGCGCCGCAGTCGCGTCTACACCGTGGAGATACGAGGCAAGTACGCCTTGCGCCTTTTAACCGACATCGGCAAGATAAAGGTGACGGGCGACCTGATAACCTCCCTCGATCTCGGCGTATCCGCGAAGTGGGTTTCGGAAGGGGATATTGCCGCCTACGTGCGCGGCGTGTTCCTTTCGGTGGGCAGTTTGACCCGCGCGGCGGAGGGACTACGCCTCGAGCTCACCTTTGAACTCAAAGAGGACGCCGAGGCGTTCCACGCCCTTTTGGAAGAGAGCGGCGTCAGCTTGACCCTTGCGGAAAAGGGCGAGAAGTTTGCGCTTTCCACCCGCAAGATGCAGACGCTCGCCGACTTTTGCGCTTTGATGGGTGCCAGTAAGAGCGCCCTTGCTTTGAACGATACGATGCTGCAAAAGATCGTGGACGGCAATTCGGCGCGGGCGGGCAACTTGCGTTTAGCCAATACCGAAAAGTCGGTCACGGCGTCGGTCTCGCAGTACAACGACGCCATAACGGTCAAGCAAGGGACGGGCGGCTTTATCGGCGTACCCAAGGAGATCGCGGAAGTGGCGGAAGCGAGGATCAACAATCCCGACGCTTCCATCGAGCAGCTTGCCGCCATTCTGCCGGGAAAGATCACCAAGAGCGGACTCTATCACCGCTTGCAAAAAATGCGCGAGATGGCAAAGAGCATCAGGGAGGACAAGCCATGAAACAAAAAGTCACAGCAAAGTGTGATCTGACGCTCGCCGCGGCAAAGACCATTGCGGAGAGCGCCGCAAAGTGCCACGCCGAGGTGCGCATCCTCTACCGTGACAAGGTGGCGAATGCAAAGAGCTTGATGGGCGTGGTCGCCCTCTCCTTCAAGAAGGGCGCGGAACTTGTCGTTGTGGCGGAAGGCGCGGACGCCGCCCGCGCGATGGAATTAGTGAAAAAGGTACTATGAAGCGGAGGAACCAATGAGAAAATTCGTACATTTGCATCTACATAGCGAATATAGCCTCTTGGACGGCGCGGCGAGGATAAACCGTCTTTTTGACAAAGCGCGTTCCCTCGGTATGCCCGCGATAGCCATTACCGACCACGGCAATATGTACGGCGCGGTGGACTTTTACAGCGCGGCGCAGTCGGACTTTGAAAACCAAGTCAAACTCAAACTCCAAGAGGAATACAAAGCGGCAGGGAAGGAGGTCCCCTTCGACGACATAGTCCCCACGGATGAGGACTTCGAGCGCTTTAAAGATCTCAAGATCAAGCCCATCATCGGTTGCGAATTCTACATGACCGAGGACCTTCACGTCAAGGAGAGGACCAGTCAGACCTATCACCTGATCCTCCTTGCCAAGAACGACGTCGGCTACTACAACCTCTGTAAGCTCAACACCGTCGCTTGGGTGGACGGCTTCTATAACCATCCGAGGATCGACTTCGATACACTGAAGGCGCACTCCGAAGGGCTCATCTGCCTCTCCGCCTGTATCGCGGGCATCATTCCGCGCGCCATCCGCGCCGACGATTACGACCGCGCGCGTGAGCTTTCCCTGTGGTTCAAGGACGTCTTCGGCGAGGACTTCTATTTTGAGATACAAAACCACGATATACCCGACGAAAAGAAGGTGGTCGTGAACCTCATCAAACTCGGACGCGAGCTCGGCATCAAGCTCGTCGCCACCAACGACGTGCACTACGTGGAGAAGGAAGACTCCGAGATGCAGGACGTATTGATCTGCATCGGCACCGCCCACTACATCGACGACGAAATGCGCATGCGCATGAACGGTCCCTACTACTATTTCAAGAGCGGTGAGGAGATGGAGGAACTATTCCCCAACCTTCCCGAAGCGCTGGATACCACCCTCGAGATCGCGGAGAAGTGCAACGTCAAGATCAAGTTCAAGATGCCTCTCTTCCCTCCCTACAAACCCCCTACGAATGAGACGCCGGGCGACTATCTGAGGCGCCTTGCCTACGAGGGCATCGTCAAGCGCTATCCCGTCATCACGGATGAGATCAAGGAGAGGATGGAATACGAACTTTCCGTCATCATCAAGATGGGCTTCGCCGAGTATTATCTGATCGTGTGGGACTTCATCGATTACGCCCGCCGTCACGACATCCCCGTGGGCGCGGGACGTGGCAGCGGCGTGGGCAGTATTATCGCCTATGCGATAGGCATCACCAACGTCGACCCTCTGCGTTACAGCTTGATCTTCGAGCGCTTCTTGAACGTGGAGCGCGTGTCCAACCCGGACTTTGATATCGACTTCTGCATGG
>DFEQ01000066.1 GCA_002368735.1 Christensenella sp. UBA3798 | reverse complement strand
ATGGGGATCATCGTGATGGAGCCCTTGCTGCCCTTCAAGCGACCCGCCCTTTCATACATCGTGGCGAGGTCGGTATATAAATAGCCGGGATAGCCGCGCCTGCCGGGGACTTCCTTACGCGCCGCGGACACTTCGCGGAGCGCCTCGGCGTAGTTGGTGATATCGGTGATGATGACGAGGACGTGCATGCCCTTGTCAAAGGCGAGGTATTCCGCCGCCGTCAGCGCCATACGCGGGGTGGCGATACGCTCGATGGCGGGGTCGTTAGCGAGGTTCATAAAGAGCACGGTGCGGTCGATGGCGCCCGTCTTCTTGAAGTCCTGAATGAAGAAGTCCGCCTCCTCAAAGGTGATACCCACGGCGGCAAAGACCACGGCGAAGTTGCCTTCGTCGCCAAGAACCTTCGCCTGACGCGCGATCTGCGCAGCGAGGTTCGCGTGCGGAAGCCCCGACGCGCTGAATACGGGGAGCTTCTGCCCTCTGACGAGGGTGTTGAGTCCGTCTATCGCCGAGACGCCCGTCTGAATGAATTCGTCGGGGTAGTCGCGGGCGGTGGGGTTGATGGGCTGGCCGTTGATGTCGAGGTACTTCTCCGCAAGGATATCGGGACCGCCGTCCTTGGTCCTGCCGATGCCGTCAAACACCCTGCCCAGCATATCGGCGGAGACGCCGAGCTCCATGCTCTTACCGAGGAAGCGCGCCTTGGAGGTGCTGATCTTCAGCCCTTGCGAATTTTCAAAGAGCTGCACGAGCGCCTTGTCGTTCATCACTTCCAGCACCTTGCCGCGGCGGACGTCACCGTCCTCTTGGCGTATCTCCACGAGCTCATTATAGGTGACCCCGCTGACGTTTTCCACCAGCATCAAGGGTCCTACGACTTCACGGATAGTTCTGTATTCCTTAACCATATCAAATGTCTCCTTCGGAGATGAGCGCCGCCATCTCCTGCTTGAGCTTGCTTTCTATCTCGTCCAACTTATCTATCTCGCTCTCGGGGATATACTTACTCCTGCCTATCTCCTCCCTGACTGGGAGGGCGAGGATGTCCTCGATGTCCACACGGCGGGAGAGCGCGTCACGCCCCAGTTCGTCCGAAAGGAGTATCAAGCGAAGCATCTTATACTGCTTCTTTAAAGAAGCAAAGGTGTCCACTTCGTGGAAGGCGTTTTGGTGCAAATAGTCCTCGCGAATGGACTTCGCGGTCTCCATCGTCAAGCGGTCCTCCTGCGACAGGGCGTCCATACCCACGAGGCGCACGATCTCGTCGAGCGACGCCTCCTCCTGCAAGATGCGCATCGCCGCGGCGCGTTGTTTCTCCCACTCCGCGTCCACGTTTTTATCAAACCAAAGGTTCAGCTTATCGCTGTACAACGAGTAACTCGTGAGCCAGTCGATGGCGGGGAAGTGGCGCTTGTAGGCAAGCTGGGCGGATAACCCCCAGAAGACCTTGACGATACGAAGCGTCGCCTGCGAAACGGGCTCGGAGAGGTCGCCGCCCGGAGGGGAGACCGCGCCGATAGCCGTGATGGAGCCGAAGACGTCCTCCTTGCCGAGCACCTTACACATACCCGCCCTCTCATAGAACTCCGCTAAGCGACTGGAAAGGTAGGCGGGATAGCCCTCTTCGCCGGGCATCTCCTCCAGTCTGCCGCTCATCTCGCGGAGAGCCTCCGCCCAACGAGAGGTGGAGTCTGCCATGATGGCGACGTTGTAGCCCATGTCGCGGAAATATTCCGCGATGGTGATACCGGTATAGATGGACGCTTCGCGCGCCGCGACGGGCATATCCGAAGTATTGGCGATGAGCACCGTCCTCTTCATCAAAGGCTCGCCCGACTTGGGGTCGATGAGCTCGGGAAACTCGTTCAAAACGTCGGTCATCTCATTGCCGCGCTCACCGCAACCGATATAGACGATGATATCGGCGTCCGCCCACTTGGCGAGCTGATGCTGCACGACGGTCTTGCCGCTGCCGAAGGGACCGGGCACCGCCGCCACGCCGCCCTTCGCCACGGGGAACAGGGTATCGATGACGCGCTGACCCGTGACCATCGGCATATAGGGCGAGACCTTCTCCTTGATGGGACGGGGACGACGCACCGGCCACTTGCGTAGCATTTGCACCGCCTTGTCGCCCTTTTCGGTGGCGATGACGGCGATATCTTCCACGATGGTCTTTTTGCCGCTTTGGATGCTCTTCACCGTGCCCGTAACGCCGAAGGGAACGAGTATCTTATGCTCGATGAGTGTATTCTCCTTCACCACGCCGAGCACGTCGCCGGGGATGACCTTGTCGCCCACCTTCGCGGTGGGGATAAAGTCCCACTTGCGCTCATGGTCGAGCGCGTCCACGTGCTGACCCCTGCCTATCCTGCTGCCCGAAAGGTCGCGCATTTTGACGAGGGGGCGCTGGATGCCGTCGAAGATGCTCTCGATAAGCCCGGGCGCGAGCTCCACGGACAAAGGCTCTCCCGTGGAAACCACCTCTTCGCCTACGCCGAGACCTCCCGTCTCCTCGTAGACCTGGATGGACGCCTTGTCCCCTCTCAGCTCGATGATCTCGCCGATGAGCCCTTGGCGACTGACGTGCACGACGTCGTACATCTTGCTATCCTGCATATTCTCCGCGACGATCAAAGGTCCCGCGACTTTAATAATGCTTCCGTTTGCCATTACTTTTTCTCCTCTACTTGCAATATATCTGTGCCGATCGCGCGTTCGACGTCCTCCTTGACGGAGCGTTTGCCGTATCCCGTGCTTCCCGACGCGGAAGGCAGCGGGATGACCGTGGGGAAGGGACGCGTCTTATAGCGCGCGATAAGGTCGGGCAGCTTTTCCGCCAGCTGCTCGGTAATGAATATAATGTCGTAATTGCGGGCGAGGAGCCTGAGTTTCTCCCTCGCCTCCTTCTCGTCCGTGACGGGATAGGCGTCCGCCCCCACTGCCTTGAAGGCAAAGACGGTGTCCGCGTCCCCGAGCGCGGCGATACTGCTTTTCTCAGACATATAACTCCCTCATTCTCGATTTGATGACTTCCTTGTCCACGCCGTTAAGGATGCGGGCAAGGATGAGCCTGACGTTGACTATCTCTCTCAGCTTGCCGACGTACAGCCCCGCGATGGGCGCCGGAGAGAACATATCGTAACGCTTTTCTTTGAGCACTCCGAGGAGCGCGTTGTCGGTAAATACTTCGTAGGCGGTGAGCCCTTCTTTGAGCGCCGCTATCGCCTCGTGGACGACGTGCGTCGCCTTTATCTTCGCCGCCGCTTCTTCCCCTGCCTCCGCGATCTTCAAGAGTTCCGCTTCCGATAAAGTGCCGGCGGGGAGGAGCATCGTTTTGGTCTTCTCGCGAGAGAATCCCGCGCGATGTGCGCGATAGGCGACCGAGATATTCTTTAGGTCGGCGAGGAGGTCGAAGTAGTCCGCGATGACCTTGGACGCCTTTTTCTTTGCGCCCTCCACCTCCTGAAACGCCGCCTTGTCGAGGGCGTAGTCCACATCGGAGGGGTAGAGGCTTTCGCGTCCGCTAAGGGCGGAGAGCGAGGTAAACGCCGAGGCGATCCCCTCGGGGAGCGCTTTGTACTCGCCCTTTTCGAGGGCTTCCTCGATGGTGGATATCGCAAGGGTCCCTTCGGGCCTGTAACCGTCCTTACTGCCGCCGAGATAGTGCGCCTTTGCGGCGACCTTGGCGTTATGGTAGTCCGCTATCGTTAAAAAGAGCTCCAAGCCGTAGCCCTGCGCCATATTGGCTTTGAAGAGGCGAGACGCCTCCCTTTCCGCCGCAGCAAGAGTCTCGTCTACGCTGTCCGCCGCAGGATAGCCCGCTTCCACCAGAAAGCGCATTGCCTCAGCGAGAGAGCCCGCGTCCGCGATGCGTTGCAGACGGTCGGCGCCGAGAAGACTCATTTCGAGGGATTTTACCCTCGCGTTTTGGTACAAAAGCCCTGCGTCCATATCAAGAGAACAGCACTTTCGCCGTGATATTCTCCTCCGAACGGAGCGTTTCCAGCTCCACCTCGAGGGAGAGGTTCTTGTCACAGTCCTTTCCGCGGAGGACGATCCCCCCGTTGAAATCACCTTTTTCCGCCGACTCGGTGAGGCGTATCTTCCCGACCTTCATCGCTTCGGCAAGTATCTTCTTGGTATCCACCCTGCCGTAGTCGGAGGAGGCAAAGACCACGCAGTCACCGTCCTCGGCTACCGAGAGTATCATCTTGACGAGGAGAGATCCGTACTCCTTGCACTCCTTGATGATGGCGAGCGCCTTATCGTACGTCTCGGCAATGAGGGCTTGCTTCTCCGCAAGGACGAGCTTCCTGCCTTCGAGCTCCGCCATTGCGCGTCTTCTGCGAATGACTTCGGGTGCGGCATGAGACGCCATCTTGCGCGCGCTGTCAAGAAGCGCGGCGCGCTCCTCCACAGCGGCGACCTTCATCTGCGAAGCCTTGCTCTCGGCGTCGGCTACGATCTCGCGGGCGCGCTCTTTAGCGTCCCCGACGATCTTGTCGATGAGTTCCTTCTTAGCCATAGTTTAGATCGCAAAGAAGACGGCAAGGAAGGATACGAGCAGCGCGAGAATGGCGTAGGTCTCGACCATGACCGCCATGACGATAGCCTTGGACTGCTCTTCGGGTCTCTTGGATACGAGCGCCATACCGCTGACGGCTACTTTGCCCTGATGGATGGCGGAGACCAGACCGACGATAGCGATCGGCAAGCAACCCGCGAGCATTCCGAGCCCCTGTGCGAGGGTGATATCGAGGATGCCGCCGAACACGTTCACCTTGATGAACACGATGAAGGCGATCAAGAGGCCGTAAATGCCCTGCGTGCCGGGAAGAAGCTGCAAGATCAAGCAGCTACCGAACTTATCCGGGTCTTCGCTCGTAACGCCCGCCGCGGCTTGTCCGCCCATACCCACGCCGATCGCCGAGCCGATGCCCGCGAGACCGGCGGCGAGCGCCGCGCCGAGAATTGCCAAAAAAGTTCCCATACTCATAAATCTTTTCCTCCTTTACTGATGAGATGAATATATTTCAGGTCTGAGCCCATAGGCTTAAAGATATGTCCGCCGCCCGTATAGAAACGGGAGAAGAATTCGACGTACTGCAATCTGCTGTCGTGCACGTAGGCGCCCAGCGTATTGATAGCGATATTAAAGATATGTCCTACGACGAGTACCACGACGTAGAGGAGATAGCCCACGATGGGGATGAGGTCGCGCAGGATGCCTGCGATGAGGTTGACCACCATGCCCACGACGCCCGTTGCGAGCCCGAGGCCGAAGAGGCGGCAGTAGGAGAGGATGTCGCTCATAAAGCCCGTCACGTTATACACGTTGCCAAAGGCGCCGAGCACCTTGCCCTTCACGCCCTTCTTGCCCATTGCGCCGCCCACGAGGACGCCCGCGACGCCCACGCCGAGCACGATGAGGGCGGGCAGTTTCAAAGCGCCGAAGCCATCCACCATTCCCGACGCGACAAAGAGTCCAAGCCCGATAAAGAGGACGAACCAACTGCCCTCGCCGAAAACGGCGGCAAGCGGCTTTTTATCCTTACACTTCGCCACGAAGGAGATGCCCATTCCGAACAGTATCTGGAAGAAGCCGAGCGCAACGGAGAGTATCAGCATCTTCAAGGGCTCGTTCATCGGGCTGAATAGGACGGGGGAGATAAGCTCCTCGCCGAAATAGCCGCCGAACATCACGCCCCAAATAAAGGTGGAGATGCCTCCCATACCGATGATGAGAAGGAGGTGACCCTCGCCCTTCTTCGGTTTCTTTAAAGCATAGAGTCCAAAGCCCGCGAGCGCGAGGAGAATGCCGTACGCCGCGTCCGACACCATCATTCCGAAGAAGAGGAAATAGAAGAACGCCACGAAGGGGTTGGGGTCTATCTCGGTCGGAGCGGGTGCGGAATACATATTGGTGATGCTCTCGTAAGGGGTCACGACGGGGTTGTTCTTTGCCAAAGTGGGGCACTTCTCCCCCTCGGCGGGATCCTCGTATAAGCTGTAATAGGTCACGCCCGAGTCCATAAGCGCCTGCTCCGTCGCCTCGACAAGATGGGCGGGCACCCACGCCGTCAGGATGAAAGAGGTGGCGGTGCGGACGGTGGAGTCAATGGCTGCCGCCTTCTCCTTTTCCACGCGATAATAGTCGTACAGGATGAGGAATTTTTGTTCGAATTCATCGATATAGGACGCCGCCTCCACCGCGAGCTTTATCTCCTCGCGGGCGATATCCTCCCGCCGCGCGGCTATCTCCGACAGCTTTTCCTCGGCAGTCATGGGGAAGGTGAAGGAGCACTTTGAAAAGCCTATCGCGGACAAGCGCTCGACGACCGCATCCCTCTCCCCGATGGGATAGGCGACGAAAAGAGTCGTGATGCGCTGCCGACTGTCTATCTCTTCAACGTAGAGATGCGGCAGGTCGGAAAGGTCCGCCGCCGCGAGCTGATCCGCAGGGATAAGCCCCACCGCTCTTTCCACAAAGCGCCCCGCGCCGTAGGCGTCGAAGGCAAGGTCGCACTTTTGATAATAAGACAACTGGTCGGCAAGAGAAACAAGGCGCGCGTTTTCGCTCTTCAGCTCCGTCTCCTTGGCGCTTATTTCGCGCAGGCGTCTTTGCACCGCCTTGATATCCTCGTGCTCCGCCCCTATCTTATCGAACTCGTCAAAGGCGATCTCGGGCTTGCCGCCGCGCACCTTTTCAAGGAGAGAGGTCTTCTTTGGCGAATAGGTCAAGGCAAACGCGTCCAAGCGCTCCTCCTTGCAGAAAACTGCGGCGTCCGCAGCGTCGAGGGTAACGGTGATCTTGTCCGTCTTTCTCTTTTTCAGTTCTTTTTCCAGTTTTATTTTTTCCGCGCGCCAAAAGTCCAAGCAAAAAGACAGCTCCGCCATCTCGGCGGCGATGACCTCGGAGCGCGACGACGCGTCGCCCTTCGTGCAATTCTCTATCTCCGCGGTATAAGATATCTCCACGCTCCCGCTGCGCGATAAAAGGGTGAGGAGAGCCTCCTCATCGCGGGATGACGCTATCAAAGTGAGTTTTTTAAAGGGCAGTAACGCCATACTTTTCGAGCAAGCGATCCTTGACCTTCTCGGCGGCGGAAGCGACCATCCCCTCCGCGCCCTGTCTGACTGCCGCTGCTTCTTTTTGTCCTTTTTCGAGGACGGCTTTTTCCTCGCGGATTGCGGCGAGGTCGGTTTCCTTTTCCAAGGAAGACAGCAAGTCCGCCGCCGCCTTCTTGCCCTCTTTAACGATATCCGCGCTCTCCGCTTCGCCTGCCTGACGGATCTCCTTCGCGCGGGCGTTAGCCTCCGCGAGGATATCTTCCGCCTGCTTTTCGGCGGCGATTATCTCGTCCACGATCTCTTTGATCATACTATTTCCTCTCGTCCATCTCGGCGATGAGCGCAAGACGTCTGTTATGCCTGTCGCCCTCAAAGGGGGTGGTGAGCCACAGATCCACGAGCTTCACCGCCTTTTCGGGAGAGACCACCCTGCCGCCCAGGCAGAGGATATTGGCGTTATTGTGCGCCGAGCAAGCCGCCGCGGAGAATTCGTCCGACAAAACCGCCGCGCGGATGCCCTTGACCTTATTCGCTGCAATGGACATACCGATGCCCGTGCCGCAGAGCAGAATGCCCTTATCGGCAGCGCCCGACGCGACAGCCTCGGCTACCTTCTTTGCATACAGGGGATAATCCACGCTGGCATTGTCAAAGGTGCCGAAGTCGGTGACTTCTACGTTTTTTTCATTGAGATACTTTAAAACTGCGGGCTTTAAAACGATGCCGCCGTGATCACAGCCGATGGCGATACGCATAGATAAGTTACCTCCTCACGCGCGAGTAGCGCTTGAAATATAGGTCAATTATATCTTATGTATGCGTAACCTGTCAAATAAAATTCCGCGCGGGAGATAGCCTATTCGCTTTTCCGCCGCTTTTTTTCTCGGTAGTATCTTTCCTTGAGTTTGGCGTATATCTTGGCAAGCTCCAAGACGTATCTGTCGCGCTCGGCAAAGGACATCTTTTGAAAGCGCCCCCTGTCGATGAGTCTGCCGATAGGGTCAAGGACGCATTCGTCGGCGGAGAGCATCTCTCTGACCTTGGCGTACATCTCCTCCTCCGCGGCATAGCCTATTTCCGACTCTGCGTGAGAGAAGGCGACCTCGTCCGTCGCCGCTCCCTGCCAGTATCCCTTTTTCAATCTGTTTTTCGCCGATTGGGCAAGTTTCTTGAGCTCGGAATCGTCCTTCATGATAGCACCCCTCAAATCATAATATTTGACATCATTATAGTGCCCTCTTTCTCCCTAGCGCAAGGGAAAAGAATGACGAATCGGCGCGACTTTTGTCGCAAGAGTGCACCCTGCTTTTTTTACGGGAAAGAACGACATCTTTTGCTGTTTTTTCGATGCAAAACACCGCATATTTCTTGACGGCTCCGCCGTCTGTTTTTCAGAGGGAAAGAGCAAGATATCATCGCTTGCAAAGAAAGGGGCGACTATGTTAATATGCATATATGAGCATATTACCCGGCGCCTATATGAGAAGAATGCAGGATATCCTCGGCGAGGACTACCCGAGATACGAGGCGAGTTTCGATTCTCCCGCCGCACGCGGGCTCATCGTCAATACGGCAAAGACCACGCAGGATGTTTTTGACCGTTTGTTTACCATGCCCACGCGCCCGCTCTCCTATTTTGAAAAAGGAAGGCGCCTCTTGTCGGAGGACAAAGTGGGCGGAGACCCCCTGCACGCCGCGGGACTCTATTATATGCAAGACCCCGGCGCGATGAGCGCGGTCGCCGCACTCCCCGAGGTCAAGGGTCGAGTCCTCGACGTAGCCGCAGCTCCGGGCGGAAAGACCATCGCCGCCGCTTTGACGGGGAACGAAGCCTTTGTCGTTGCGAACGAAGTCAACTTCCCCCGCGCGAAGGTCCTCCTCCAAAACGTGGAACGCATGGGACTAACGAACGTCGCCGTGACCTCGCTCCCCCCGCGGGACTTTGCGCGATATACCCCCGAGAGCTTTGATATGATCATCGCCGACCTCCCCTGCAGCGGGGAGGGGATGTTCCGCAAGGAGCCGCAAGCCGTCAGCGCCTGGAATGAGAATATCAACCTGATGAACGCCGAGAGGCAAAAGGAGATACTATCGGACGTTCTGCCCGCATTAAAAGAAGGGGGCACCCTCCTCTACTCCACCTGCACCTATGCGCCCGAGGAAAACGAGGAGATCGTGGCGTATCTCATAGAAAAATACGGAATGCGTCTGCTCCCGCCCAAGAAAGAAGTGCTCGCCGTCACCGCGCCCGCTATGTCGGTCAACGGGCTCGACCTAACGAATGCCCGCCGCTTCTATCCCTTCATCGAAGAGGGAGAAGGACAGTTCTTCGCCATCCTACAAAAACCCGGCGAGCGCATCTATACCACCAAGAGCATCCCCACGAAGGTCTCGATCAACGAGGAGAGGCGTGTACGCGACTTTCTCTCCCGAAATCTCTCCGCAGAGATCCCCGTCATCAATAAGCAAGGCGAGGACTACTACGCCGTGCACCCCCTCGCACGCACCCTGCCCCTTCGCTATCTCTCCGAAGGCGTCAGACTCGGCGAACTCTCGGGCGGCAAGTTTCTCCCCCACCATAACCTATTTACCGCCTACGGCGGCTACTTCAAGAACAAGGAAGACCTATCGCTCTCCGACCCTCGCCTCGACGACTACCTCCGCGGCTTGGAAATAGACGCAAAGAATTGCTCGGACGGCTACGTCGCCGTCACCGTGGAGGGCCATTCCCTCGGCGGGGGCAAATGCGTGGAGGGACGCATCAAAAATCACTATCCCAAAGGACTGAGAACGAGATAAAAAAAGCGGCAGGAAAGCCGCTTTTTTTAATGCAGAATGATATTCGCCCATTGCGAATAGTGAAGTTTCGGCATAGCCACCACACCGCGCCGTCTGCGGCGTCCGTTACAGCTTCATGATCGTGCCGAGGGCGGCGCGCTCGAGGGGATTTACCCTGCCGTCCCACACGCAGATGATCACGGCAAAGGCTGAGACGGCGAGACGCACCGAAGGAACCTCCTCGTGGAAGTGATTTGCGATGATATTCAAAAATTCGATACGCTGAGCCTGACGACACTGCTCCACGAAGCCCTTGAAATCGCGCTGACAGTGATTTACCCCACAGGCGTTATACAGCTCGTACTCCGAGTAAGAGGGATCGTCGTCGGCGACGGCGAATACCTGAAAGATATTGTCGAGATAGTTATTCGTACCGTACTCGTCCCAGCGAGAGCCTCGCCTGATCGCGGCGATCTGCGCTTTCGCGAGCTCGATAAGCTCGGACTTCGGGAGGGTATGTCCGTTATTGTAGAGATCCATGATGGTCATGACGTTGCTCCTTAAATAAAGAGAGACGCTATGTGCGTCTCTCCGATGATGGTTATTGTGATTACTTCAAGACTGCCTTCTGCGCGAAAGACCTGACCGAATGCACGCTATTCTCGGCGCTCTGGCGAGTAGAATAGCTCTCGCCGAAATAGCGCATCTGCGCGCGGGCATTGGCACGGAGGATAAAGCGGAACTTGCCCTTCTTATCCACGTCCACCACGAAGAACCCGGTGTCCGCCGCCTTCTTGAAGGTGTCGATGCCGCTCTTCGCGCCATGCTCGGACGTAAATGCGGGGCTCTCCAAGAGGAGCTGTCCGTTGTTCGCTTTCAAAAGGAAGTAGAAACTGCCGTTCCTCTCCTCGATCTCGTACTTGCCGCCTTCTTTATTCTCCTCATCGGAAAGGGGCTTCGTTTCGACGGGAGTCGCCGCCGAGTCGTCCTCATCGTCCTCTTCCATCCTCTTGATGACGTCGGTGAAGGCAAAGTTCTTGACCGAACCGATGGCGCTCTCCGCCCTCTGACGAGTGGCGTAGGTCTCGCCGTGATAGAGCATCTGCGAACGCGCGCTCGCCCTCAAGATGAACTTGAAGTTGCCGTTCTTGTCCTCGTCGATAACGAATTCACCGTTCTCCACGGCGTTCTTGAAGGTGTCGATGCCGCCCTTCGCCCCGGCGAGGGAGGTATAGGCGTGGCTCTCCAAAAGGAGCTGTCCGTTATTGGCTTTCAGGAGGAAATAGAAAGCGTCGTTCCTCTTGACTATCTCATATTTGCCGCCGACTTTGCCCTTGGCTTCGCCCTCGGACTCTTCGTCCGCCGCAACTTCCTCTTCGGCGGGGGTCTCCTCGACCTCTTCGGCGGGAGCTTCCTCAGCAGGAGCGGGTCCCTCTGCGGGGGCTTGCTGCTCCGCCTTGTCCTCAACGAGAACCTCTTCGGGCTCTTGGTCGTTGACCTCCTCGAGGGTCTCTTCGGGTGCCTGCTCGACGAGTTCCTCTTGCTCTGCCTTCTTCGCGGCGTCCTCTGCGGGGACGTCCGACTTCTCGGAAGGCTCAGCCGCTTTCTTCTTCTTATTCGGAACGAAGATGATCACGAGAATGAGCGCGATCAGGACGACGAGCGCAAAGAGAGCGAGGAACAGGTTGTTGAAGATGAGGGTGTTGGCTTTGAAGAAATCGGGCAAGCCGATCTTCGCCGCAAGGTCTTTAAAAAAGGTATTGAAAGCCGCCATAGTGTCACCTCACAAAATATCAGTCCCAATTTTTGGCGTCGGAGCCCTTTTTCTTGGTGCGGAAAAGGCACACCACGAGGATGAGCGCTATCAAGGAAAGCGCCGCGACCATCGCAAGAAAGAGGTTATTGAACAGCAGTCCCGTGTTCTGAAAGAAATCGGGAAGACTGAGCTTGATCGCCAGTTCTTTAAAGAAATTGTTGAGAGCTTGCATACTTTACCTCATACGCATTTCTGCGCAAAATTATTTTATATTATAATACTATATCTTTCTCCTTTTGTAAAGATATTTTCAAGGGCGAGCGTGAAAAGTGTATCCGCAAAGCTTTTTTCGTGTTATAATGAAAAAGCGGGCGACAGCCCGGCGCGAGGAAGACATGACCACGAAGATCGGAGATACCAAGCAAGACCTATTACAGGCGGCAACGCTGCTGCGAGAGGGCTCTCTCGTCGCGTTTCCGACAGAGACGGTGTACGGCCTCGGCGGCAACGCCCTCGACCGCGAGGCGAGCCGTAAGATATACGCCGTCAAGGGGCGTCCATCGGACAACCCTCTCATCGTCCACCTCGCGAAGTGGGAGGACGTATACTCGATAGCCTACCCGACCAAGCAAGCCAAGGCTCTCTACGACGCCTTTTGCCCCGGACCCTTGACGATGATACTCAAGAAGCTGCCCATCGTCCCCGACGAGACGACGGGGGGCAGAGATACCGTGGCGGTGCGCTTCCCCTCCCATCCCGTGGCGAGGGCGCTCATCGAGGCGGCGGGCGTGCCCATTGCGGCGCCCAGCGCCAACGTGAGCAAGCACGTATCCCCCACCACGGCGTGGCACGTATATAACGACCTCGAGGGCAAGATACCCTTGATACTTGACGGCGGCGCGTCCGACGTCGGCATCGAGAGCACCATCGTGGACCTGACGGGGGACGAACCCACCGTTCTTCGCCCCGGCGACATCACGGCGGAGGAGATAAAGGCAGTCCTCGGCAGCGCGGACTACTATCACGGCGAGATCAAGGAAGCCCTCGCTCCGGGCATGAAATACAAGCACTATTCCCCCCGCGTGCCCTGCTACTTGGCAAAGCGCGAGTCCCTTGAAAGTGCCTACGAGTCCCTAAAAGCGCAGGGAACGACGCCCGTACTCATCGCAACGGCGGAAACCATTGATCTACATCCCGCCTTGAACGCCATCTCGCTCGGCAGAGACGCGCGGGATGCGCAACACAGGATATACGGCGCCCTCCGCGAAGCGGAGAAGTTCGGCGCCGCCATCATAGAAGATCTGTCGGACAGGAAGGAATACTTCGCCGCGATGGATCGCATCAAAAAAGCAACGGGAGGAAACGTATTATGAAGATCATCTTTGTTTGCAGCGGTAATACCTGCCGCTCGCCCATGGCGGAATGCGCCTTTGAAGAGATGCTCCGCGAGGAAGGCATCAAGGACGTCACGGTAGAGAGCCGCGGCGTGGTGGCGAACGTCGGCGCGCCCATCTCGGAAAACGCGAGAAAAGCGCTCGAGAACGCCGAGATCCCCCTGAAGGAGCACGTCGCCACCCAGATAACCATCGAAGATATCCAAAACGCCGACCTCGTGATCTGCATGACCGAGCGCCACAAGATGCGCCTCGGCTCGCTGCCGAAAGTCTTCACCCTCGGGCAGATGACGGGCTGCGGTGACATCGTAGACCCCTACGGCAAGGACGAGGCGACCTACCGCGAATGCCTCTCGGAGATCCTCGCCGCCCTGCAAAAACTGATGCCCATCATCAAGCGGCAACTGACGCTCAAGTAATCAAAAAGCCCTGCGACAAGCAGGGCTTTTTTTATGTGAAGTTGACTTCAGCAATGAAGTTTTCCTATGGGAAAGTGAAGTTGTGCGCGGTCGCGCACGGTGAAGTTTGCGCTGTAGCGCAAGTAATGGATGACGGGCGGATCGACGGCTGTGCCGCACGTGCTACCGAATAAAGCAAGACCTATCTTTCACACTCACCGGACTTACGCACAGCGAGGCGCGAAGAGTGGTGGCAAGATAACCGCTCCGCGAGGGGGCGAAAAGCGTTAGAGCCGTATTGCTGCCGTTATGTGTCGCCGCAGCGATCAAAGACGCGTGGCTTCGTAGCCTGCATCCACAACGGCGGCAATAAGCGCGCTTTCGTCGGCGCTGCCGTTGACCGTCGCGGTCTTTTTCGCGAGATCCACCTTTACCTTGGTCACGCCGGGGACAGCGGAGAGAGCCTTCTCCACCCGGGCTTTACAATGCTCGCACATCATGCCTTCCACGTGAAGGACAATACTATCCTCTTTCTTGAAACACATTTCGCATTCCTCCTTTTTGCATTGAGTATCCGCCTTATCCGCGGGGATAAAGCGCTTATAACGATTGATCCTGAGCGCATTCAGCACCACGAAGAGCGAGCTGAGGCTCATCGCGAGAGCGCTGATGGTGGGGGTCAGCGAAACCCCGAAATAGGCGAAGGCGCCCGCCGCGACGGGGATGGCGATCAGGTTGTAGAAAAACGCCCAAAACAGGTTGCCCTTGATGATGCGGAAGGTCTTTTTCGCGAGGAGCACCGCGTCCGTAAGGGAGGAGATATCCCCCGAGCGGAGCACCACGTCCGCCGAGTCGATGGCGACGTCCGTCCCCGTGCCCATCGCGATGCCGAGATCCGCCGTCTTGAGGGCGGGGGCGTCGTTGATGCCGTCCCCCGTCATGGCGGTGACGTAGCCCTTTTCCCTATATTCCGACGCGACCTCCGCCTTGCGCTCGGGGAGCATATCGGAGACGACCTCCGAGATGCCGACCTCTGCGGCGACTGCATTCGCGGCAGAAGCGGCGTCCCCCGTCAGCATCACGGGGCGTATCCCTTCCGCAGAAAGGCGCTCTATCGTCTCACGCGCGCCGCGCTTGATCTCGTCGCTGATAGTAAAGATGGCAAGGAGCTCTCTGTCACAGGCAAAATACACCGTCGTGCCCTCCTGCGCCTCAAGCAGCTGCTTCGGGAGCGCAAATGGCAGGAGCGCGGCGTTGCCGATATAATAGCGCTCGCCCGCGATATCCGCGACGGCGCCCTTCCCCGACAAATAGTCCACCCGTTCGGGGATAATATCGCCCTCTTTGCAGAACTCTCTGATACACTCCGCGAGGGGATGCATCGAGGAGGTCTCCGCCGCCCGCGCCAAGGAGAGTATCTCCTCGTCGGGGCGAGAGGATAGATTGCGGAAGCCCTTGACGACGGGCTTACCCACCGTCAAAGTGGCGGTCTTGTCTATCAGGAGGCAGTTCACGCGGTTCAATATCTCAATGCTCTCCGCGTTTTTGTAGAGTACGCCGACCGACGCCCCCTTTCCTGCCGCCGCCATCACCGCAACGGGCGTGGCGAGTCCTAAGGCGCAGGGACAGGAGATCACGAGCACGCTGACCGCGTACCTGAAAGCGCTGTCCGTGTCGCGCGTCACGAGCATCCACACGAGGAAGGTCACGAGGGCGAGCGCCGTCACGATTGGCACGAACACCCCCGCTATCTTATCCGCCACACGTTGCACGGGCGCCTTGGAAGAGGCGGCGTCCCTGACCATCCTGACGACGCGGGAAAAAGCGGCGTCCTCCCCCACCTTTTCGGCGCGAAGAAGGAGATATCCCTTGGTCACGATACTGCCCGAGACGGCTTTTCCGCCGACCACTCCCTCCACGGGGAGAGGCTCGCCCGTAATGGCGGAAGTGTCGAGGAGCCCAGATCCCTCGGTGATGACGCCGTCCACGGGGACTCTGTCTCCTTGACGAAGAACGACGATATCCCCGACTGCGACCTCGTCGCGCGGAAGGGTCACTTCCTCGCCATCCCGCATCACGCGGCAATCGGTGGGGAGCATACGAACGAGCGATTCTATCTCGCGACCCGTACGCCCTTTAGACTTCTCTTCGAGGTATTTGCCGAGGGTGACGAGAGTCAAGACCATCGCCGACGACTCGTAGAAGACCATGCCGCTCCCACCGAAAAACGTCATCACGGTGACCGCCACGCTGTAGAGGAAGGCGGCTGTGGAGGCGAGGGCGACCAAGGTATCCATATTCGGCACACGCTTGATAAGGGCGCGCGCCCCGCTCGAGAAAAAGCGGCGATTTACGACGATGATCGCGAGGGAAAGGAGCCATTGGATGAGATAGGAGATCCACTTAGTCGGCTGTGGGAGTCCGATCATCCCCCCCATCGAAAACCACATCAGGGGGAGAAGGAAAGCAAGGGAGATAAGGAAACGGCGAAGCAGTTTTGCGCTCTCGCTCGCGCCTTCCGCTTCCTTGCCGTAGGGAAAGACGGTGTATCCGAGAGAGACGACCGCCGCTGTGACAGCCTCCTCCGTCGCAGGCAGAGCAAAAGTGACGGTCATGCTCCTATCCATCAAGGAGACCGATACCGCCGTGACGCCCTCTACCCGAGAGACGCCCTTTTCGATGCCGAGCGCGCACGCCGCGCAGCTCATTCCTCCTACGCCGAATTTTTTCGTCATAATTTTATTATATCACTTTTGCCGCCGAAATGATAGCTTATTCGGGCGCTTTCAGGGCGGCGACCATATCGATCTTTTTATTCTTTCGCGCAACAAGCAAGCCGACGATCAAGGAGACCCCCGCGGTCACGAGTATTGAAACGAGATAAGTCATCGGTCCGAGATAGAGCGACATTTCGTATTCCGACGCAAGCGCGACGATCAGCCATTTTAGGACGAGCACGCCGAGCGGGAACCCGAGAAGGATCCCGAAGAGGGTGATCAGCATCGTTTGTCCGATCAACAGCCCCGCGATCTTTTTATTATTGAATCCCACGACTTTTAGGGTAGCCATCTCAAGGTAGCGTTCGGTATATCCCATTGAGCCGAGGTTGTAGAGGACGATCACGCCGAGGATGACGCCCGCAACGATGAGGAGCAGGATCATTTCGTTCATGATCTCCATAAAGCTGTCGAACGATTCCATGATCTCCCCCTTGGTGCGAACGTTTTTGATAGCGACAAGGGAAGTATCTACCTCGGTGATCGGGGTGTCGGAATAGATCGTATCCGCCTTATATTCGACACCGAGAGCCTTGGCGTAGTCAACGGAGATCATGATACTTTCGGAAAGTGAGCGTGCCACTCCTCCGACGGTGAGTTCATAAACCTTGCTTTTCCCAAAGGGGCTGATCTTGATAACATCACCTTTTTTCAATCCGAACTCATCTGCGATACGAGAACAGACGAAAGCCTCGTTGTCCGTCAACTTGACGTAGGAATCGTCCTCTTTCAAGAAGCGCATCTTGTCATTCGGGAGAGACCAAACGGTCAAACTGACCGCTTTTTCTTCGATCTCGACAGGAACAGTCGCCGAATAGTTCCCGCCGTAAAGCGTGATCGTCTCGTCACGCGCGGCATCCGAAGCAGCCGTATCCAAATAGATACAGGTTTTGTAGTTCATTGCGCCTTCATAGTAAGAATCAATGAACTCCGTCGCAGTGTCTTTCATCCCCATTGCACCGACGAGGATCACCATACAACCGATCACGCCGAGCAGGCTCATAAAGAGCCTGGACTTGTGGCGCATCATATCGCGCAGGTTCCACTTCATCCCGAAAGACAGCTTGTTCCACAAGGGCGTTTTTTCAAGGAGAACTTTGCTTACCTTTTTCGGCACGAGCGGGCGAAGCGCCTCCGCCGCGCTTCCTTTTAACATGCGTGAGACGGAGAAATACCCGACAGCCGTAAACAATGCGAGGATAACGGCGATCACAAGGTAGCTGAACCACGGCAGATACATCGTCCAATACGGCATATCGAAATAAGTCCCCATCGCACCGTGCGGATTCATAATGAAATAGCAAACGAGATAGCCGAGACCTATCCCGAGGATGCTTCCGATGATCCCTACGAATAACGAGAGGAGCGTATAGTGCCTGAGAAGCGTTCCGTCGCGGAAGCCGAGCGCCTTCAAGGTACCGATCTGCGTCTTCTCTTTGGCTGCGATGCGGTGCATCGTCGTGATCATGGTAAGAACTGCGATCAGGAGGAAGACCAAGGGGAGGAATGCGCCCATCGTTTTCCCTTCTTTCGCTTCGCCCTGCACTTCGGCATAAGAGATCACTTCGTCTTTAGTCAAAACGAGGGTGGTTTTGGAGAGCGCGGAATTGACCGCTTCCTTGAATTCTCTTTCGGGAAGAGAGGAACGGACGTTGATCTGCGGATAGATCGGGAATTTCGCTACCGATAAATATGCCGCAGGCGAAACGTAAGCAAACCCGTATGTGTCGAACGAGGGCATGACGGCACCGTTGTCCGGCACGCAGATCAGGTATTCGGCAGACTTGACGAGTCCGCGGACGATCAAGGGGATATCGCCGTTATAGAATAGCGTGATCGTATCGCCGATTTTGATATCGTTTTCCTCGGCATAGCGCTCGGATAGCCAGATCCCGTCTTCGTCCTCCTTGTCGTACGGAGCGCCCGACATCAATTTGAAAAAGGATACGTCTTCCGAGGTCGTCACCGTCACGGCAAGCGTCTTTTTCTCTTCTCCCTTGACGTTGAGATCGATGGAAGCATAAAGAGCGGCGGCGTCCACTCCCTCGATGGCGCGGATCGCTTTGAGATCCTTTTCGGTGAATCCGAGACCACCGTCATTAACTACTCGATAATCGGCGAAATAGGTCTCTTCATAAAAGGCGTTCGTGTCCTTTTCTATCGTCACCCATTCCATGTTGAAGCCGATAAAAATGCCGACGCCGATCATGATCATCAGGATCATCGAGATAAACTGTGCCTTGTATTCTCCGAATGTGCGAAACAGCTTTTTGACTAGCATATCACCACTCCACGTCGTCGGCGGAAAGAGGGATCTGTTCTTCAGCCGAAAGGATCTTGCCGTTTTTAACGCGAACGACCACGTCCGCCATCTTGGCAATGTTTTGATTGTGCGTGACGATCAGGATCGTCTTGCCATAGGAACGCGCCATATCCAAAAGCAGTTTCAGCACGATCACGCCGGTATCGCTGTCCAAGGCTCCGGTCGGTTCGTCGCAGAGAATGATCTCGGGGTTTTTAGCCAAAGCGCGTGCGATCGATACGCGCTGCTGTTCGCCGCCCGAAAGCTCGGAAGGAAAATTATTCATGTGATCGGACAGACCGACCTCGGCGATCATTCGCTCCGCAGGGAATGCGTCGGGAGCGATCTCTCGCACCAACTCAACGTTTTCGCGGACGGTCAGCGTAGGGATCAAATTGTAAAACTGAAAGACAAAACCGACCGTCTTTGCGCGATAATCGGCAAGCGCGTCTCCGCTTAAAGAAGAAATGTCGTTCCCGTTTACGATGATCTTACCTTCATCGGGGCTGTCGAGTCCTCCGAGGATATTCAGTAGCGTACTCTTACCCGCACCGCTCGGACCGAGTATTACGACGAACTTCCCTTTTTCTATATTTATATCCACATTATCGAGCGCGCGCAATTCGTGTTCACCGCTCTTATAGATCTTGCTGACGCCCTTTAATTCGATCAAACTCATATATCCCTCCGATCTGCAATATGTGAATAATGTTTCACATTTTTCAATTTCATCGTATCACCGCCCGAAATACTTGTCAAGAAAAATGTGAATAATTATTCATATTTCAACAAAAAAATGACCGTGCAGGGTGCCCGATCATTTTTCAGTACAATTCCTATAATCGTTATGGATGATTTTTTTGCATTCTCTTGACTTGAATCATTGATCGTCTCATTTATCGGCATAACGATTGTTTTTTCTTATGTTCCTAACGGAGCGCGATATATCCTCGATGATCTCGGAGGATGAATGTATGAGCATACGCGCATACGTCGATCCGAGAATAATATTGCCCTTTTCTTTCTCATGGCGGTCACGCATCCGAAAAAGCGGAAATACTCTACTATAGTAGGAATCGCTTGACACGGGGGCGCGCGGGTCATTATGATTACTATATGCAACCATTAACTTGGTTAATTATTAAAGGAGGCAACTATGACCCCCGATCTCGGAAAAGACAACACCATCCTTATGACGATGTACAGGGCGGGCTCGGTATTTCGCGACCCGCACCTCTTGTGCGGAATGACCTTCCCCGAGCTCTTTGCGTCGTATATCGTAAAGATCAACGACAGCATGAATAAGCCGACGCGGGCGAAGGATCTCGCCGTAGGACTCGATATCTCCAAGCCTGCGGTCTCCAAGCTCCTGAATACGATGGAGGAGAAAGGCTATCTCCGCCGCGAACACCGTGACAACGACCGCAAGTCGGTCTATATCTCGCTGACGGACAAGGCGGTAGCCATCCTCGACGAGCAGAAGGCGACGGCGTCCGTCGTCACCAAAAAGATCTTTGCGGAGATGGGTATGGAAAAGGCGAAGGAACTCCTCGCCAATATGAACCTATTCTATGAATGCTACAAAAAAGTGGAGGCGACCTTGTGGGAAAACTGATAAGACAACTCGGCAAAAAGGGACTCCTGCTCTTCCTTGCAAGCGTGGCTATTATCGTCTTGCAGGTATGGGCGGAGCTGACCCTCATCGACAGGATGCAGGAGGTGACGCTGCTCGTGACGGGCGCGGGCGGCACGACGGTCGAGATACTCATCGCGGGGCTCAAGATGCTTGGGCTTGCGGCGGCGGGCGTCCTATGCTCGGTGGCGGTAGGGTACTCGGCGTCCATGATCGGCGCCGACCTTGCCTATAACCTTAGAGACAAACTCTTCCGCAAAGTGCAAGAGTTCTCGATGGAGGAGATCAACCTCTTCTCCACCGCAAGCCTCATCACCCGCTCGACCAACGATATCACGCAGGTACAGATGCTGGTCTCGATGGGTATGCAGGTCGCCCTGCGCGGACCCATCATGGCGGTGTGGGCGCTCTCCAAGATAGCCACCAAGAGCTGGCAATGGAGCGTGACGGTGGTGGCTGCCGTGATCTTCCTCGGCATCCTGCTCGCGACGGTATTCCTCGTGGCGGTGCCCCGCTTCAAGAAGATACAGACCTTGACCGACGATATCAACGCGAGGATGCGCGAAAAGCTCACCGGCCTCAGGGTGGTGCGCGCCTTCAACGCGGAGAATTTTCAGCAGGAGAAGTTTGAGAAGGCAAACGTCGCCCTTGCGAAAAACAACCTCGTGGCGCACCGCACGATGGCGGCGATCCACCCCGTGATGTCGGGACTGATGAGCGGTATGACCCTCGCGATCTACTGGATCGGCGTCTATCTCATCAACGCCGCGATGGGACAGGAAAAGATCCTGCTCTACAGCGAGATGGTGACCTTCTCCGCCTATGCGATGCAGGTCGTGATGTCCTTTATGATGATGAGCTTCGTCTTCCTGATGCTCCCCCGCGCGACGGTGGCGGCGAAACGTATCGCCGAGGTGCTGGGCACCGACCCCAAGATAAAGAGCGGACCGCGGACCGATGGGCTCCCGGGCGTCAGAGGCGAGATAACCTTTGAAAACGTATCCTTTGCCTATCCCGACGCGGAAAGCCCCGTCCTTGAGCACATCTCCTTCACCGTCAAGGAGGGCGAGACCGTCGCCTTCATCGGCGCGACGGGCAGCGGCAAGACCAGCGTCATCAACCTCATCCCCCGCTTCTACGACGTGACGGCGGGCGCGGTATTCCTGGACGGCGTCAACGTCAAGGAATACGACCAAAAGACCCTCGTTGAAAAGATAGGTTACGTATCGCAGAAGGCGGTGCTCTTCTCGGGGACTGTCAAGAGTAACGTCACGTATGGCAGCGAAGGCAAGAAGGATGAAAAAGAGAACGTCTTCCGCGCCCTCGAGACTGCCTCCGCCTACGACTTCGTGATGGACAAAGAGGGGCAGGAAAACGCCTTTATCGCGCGCGGCGGAGCCAATTTCAGCGGCGGACAAAAGCAACGCCTCTCCATCGCCCGCGCCCTCTATAAGAAGCCCGAGATATTGATCTTTGACGACAGCTTCTCGGCGCTCGACTATAAGACCGACCGCGACCTCCGCGCCGCCCTCAAAAAGGAGATGAAAGGGACGACCGTCCTCATCGTGGCGCAGAGGATAGGCACCATCGAAGGGGCGGATAAGATCATCGTGATGGACGAAGGAAAGATCGCCGCGATGGGCACGCACAGGGAGCTCTTGAAGACCTCCCCCATCTATCGCGAGATCGCCGCGTCGCAGCTGTCGGAAGAAGAACTCAACAAGGAGGACAACAAAAATGGCTGAAAAAGAGACCTATCGTCGTCCTCCTAACGGGCGTATGCGCGATATGATGGTGGATAAACCCAAGAGCATGAAAAACGCCGTCTTATCCCTCATCCGCTACGCCAAGAATTATACCCCCGCCTTCATCGTGGTGCTCCTCCTAGCCATCGTGGGTTCGGTGCTCGCCATCCTCGGTCCGAGCTACGTCAAGAAGCTCTCGGATATGATCCTGGACGGCATCCGCTCCCCCCTCGGCATCGACGTATCCGCCACCACGCGGATATGCGTGACCCTCGTTATTTTCTACGGCTGCGCCCTCCTCTTCTCCTACGCGCAGGGCTTCATCATGGCGACGGTCACCCAAAAGATCACCAAGGGACTCAGATCGGATATCGACAAGAAGATAGACCGCATGCCCCTCCGCTATTTCGATACCACCAGCTACGGCGACACCCTCTCCCGCGCCACCAACGACGTGGACCTCATCGAGGTAACGATGAATAAGAGCGTGGGCACTTTGATCGGGGCGGTCGTGCAGTTCGTGGGCTCCGTCGTAATGATGTTCGTGACCAACTATATCATGGCGTTTGCCGCGATCGGGGTATCGGTCCTCGGCTTCCTCGTGGTGGGGGCGATCATCAAGCGCTCGCAAAAGTACTTTATCCGCCAACAGCAAGAGCTCGGCGAGATCAACGGCAGGATAGAGGAGATCTACAGCGCGCATAACGTCGTCAAGGCGTACGGCGGCGAGGAGAAGGAACAAGCCGCCTTTGACAAGATCAACGAAAAGCTCCGCGTGTCGGGTAGGAGGGCGCAGTTCATGTCGGGCATGATGATGCCCCTGATGGGCTTCGTGGGCGACCTCGGCTTCGTGGCGGTGGCGGTCCTCGGCGGCGCGCTCGCCCTCTCGGGCAAGATCAGCTTCGGCGTGGTCATCGCCTTCATCATGTACGTCAACCTCTTCATCAACCCGCTGACCACCTTTGCAAACTCACTCTCCTCCCTGCAGTCCGCTGCGGCGGCGAGCGAAAGGGTCTTTGAATTCCTAAAAAACGAGGAGCTCCCGGACGAGAGCGGCAAGACCAAGAAACTTGAAGTCGCCAAGGGGGACGTCGTCTTTGACAACGTGCGCTTTGGATACGACTCTCACCGCGAGATCATGCACGGCTTCTCTGCGCACGCCCTCCCGGGGCAAAAGATCGCCATCGTGGGCCCCACGGGCGCGGGCAAGACCACCGTGGTCAACCTGCTGATGCGCTTCTACGAGCCCAATAGCGGCAAGATATTCGTGGACGGCGTGGACATCTCCACCCTGACCCGCGAAAACGTGCACGACCTCTTCGGCATGGTGCTCCAAGACACCTGGCTCTTCGAGGGCACCATCAAGGAAAACATCCGTTACAGCAAGACTACCGTCCCCGACGAGAAGGTCGTGAAGGCGGCGAAGGCTGTGGGGCTACACCACTTTATCACGACCCTGCCCGCGGGCTACGACACCCTGCTCGACGACAAGCTCAACCTGTCGGTGGGGCAAAAGCAGCTGATGACCATCGCGCGCGCCATCGTGGAGGACGCACCCCTCCTCATACTCGACGAGGCGACGAGCAGCGTGGATACCCGCACCGAGGTATTGATACAACAGGCGATGGATAAGCTGACGACGGGGCGCACCTCTTTCGTCATCGCGCACCGCCTGTCCACCATCAAGAACGCCGACCTCATCCTCGTCCTCGACGAAGGGGATATCATCGAGCAAGGGACGCACGCCGAGCTCTTAGCGAAGGGCGGCGCGTATGCCACTTTGTATAACTCCCAGTTCCAATAAGAGCGAGAGCGTATAGCAGCGCTTATTCTGCTCTACCGCGGCGTTCGGAGGTAATTACGTACTATCGGAGCGGTTGCCGCGTTGGTGCTTTCCGAGATTCGATTAGATACTTGGGTGTGTTGCGGCTGAGCGACCCGTAATTTGCACTTTTGTGCAACATCGTTGTGCCTCTGGCGCACATCGTTTTGCGAAGCAAACATCATGTGCCGCTAGGCAACATCGTTCGCGTAGCGCCCCCATCGGGCGGTTGACAGCGCGGCGCGGGGGGAGTATAATGGGCGAAGAGGTCAGATATGAAGATCATTGAAAAGATACAGGAAAAGCAAAAGAACCTTCTCGAAGGGCGCCCCATCACCATCGCCTTCCTCGGCGACAGCGTCACGCAGGGGTGTTTCGATTGCTACGAGAAGTCCGACGGCGTGATCGACGCCGAGTTCCATCCCGAATGGGGCTACGTGGAGATATTCCAAAAGATGCTGCACAAGCTGTATCCCTCCGTGCCCCTCGCCGTCATCAACGCGGGGGTGAGCGGCAGCAGCGCCTACGGCGGCGTTTGTCGCTTGGACAGAACCGCCCTTGCCTATCATCCCGACCTCGTGGTGGTCTGCTTTGGGCTCAACGACACCAATAACGGCAAAGCGGGCGTCAAGAAATACGCGGACAACCTGACCGAGATATTCCAAAAGGTAAAGAAGTCGGGCGCGGAATGCGTCTATATGACCCCCAACACGATGAACTACTACGTCAGTCCGAAGATCACGAGCGAAGCGATCAAAGCACTTGCCAAGGATTATAAGGAGCGCATGACGAGCGGACTGATGGACGAATACATCGCGGCGGGAAAGGCCGTCGCAGCGGAACGCGGCGTGCCCATCGCAGATTGCTACTCCCTGTGGAAAAGGCTGGTGAATAACGGCGTAGACGTCACCGACCTCCTCGCCAACAAACTCAACCACCCCGACAAGGACATGCACTTCATTTTCGCCTACGAACTGATGAAGACCATCATGGGCTAAGCGGCACGCGCCCTAAAATGATTAACGTTTGACATTCTGCGCGAAAACGCATACAATAGAGTTGCTCTGCGGGGTCTCCCCCGCATGGATAAGATACGGAGAGTTGGCTGAGCGGTCGAAAGCGGCGGTCTTGAAAACCGTTGTAGTGAAAGCTACCTGGGGTTCGAATCCCTAACTCTCCGCCAAAAACGAAAAATACGAACCTCTGGGTTCGTTTTTTCTTTGTCGGAGAGTTAGGCATTCTCACCCAAGGGTTCACGGCTTCGCCCCTCCAGGTCGCAATTATAAATTGCTCCCCGCTTTGGCTACCGACAGCGCACCGTGCTGTCGGCTTTACGCGTCGCGCCCTAACTCTCCGCCAAAAAGAACCTAAATTGAATTCGTTTCGATTTAGGTTCTTTTTTATCCAAACCGAAGCGTAGCGAGATTTGGTATATCATCAAGCGCCGAGCGCTTGTATATCACCAAAGGCGATTTCGCCTTTGTATATCATCACGGCTACGCCGTGTATCGTTATATCCGCTTCGGTTTGATGATATACAATTCTTTCGAATTGATGATATGCACGATCTTTGATCGCGATGATATCCACGCCGTCGCGTGATAATGCGGATAAAAGAATATTGATTGTTTCGCTTGTTTTTGATATAATGCTTTTATGAAAAACTACCTTTTAGACTATTCCGAAAAACTCGCCGTAGATATTGCCGAACTATGCAAAAACATATCCGGCGAGAATAATATTTGCTTTCAGATCAAGAAGTCGTCAAGCAGCGTCTATGCAAATATTCGAGAGGCAAATTATGGTCAAAGCTCTGCGGATATGGTCGCAAAGTTTGAGATTGCGCTGAAAGAATCCAACGAAACGGAAGGGTGGCTTAAAATATTGTATGAAACAAATGTGATTTCGGATGTTTCTTTTAAAGAAGAAAGAAATCTTTGCGGCAGAATTCGCCGTTTGCTTATCTCTTCAATCAAAACTCTTAAAACTAAAATGTAGTTCCCCACCTAGACGCACGTCCGTGGGGTGTCTTCGCCGCGCTTGTATTAGTCAAGCACCCGCCATGGTGCCA
>DFEQ01000008.1 GCA_002368735.1 Christensenella sp. UBA3798 | reverse complement strand
CCCTTTAAAAGGCTGTTTATGCGCGCATTACAGAAGCATTGTCTTATCTTCGCCCATACCCATCATGCCGTCGAGAATATACTTATTGCCGTCCTCGTCGCGGATGTAGCCCTCGAGCTCACCCCAAGCGACGTAGTAGTCGATATTCACGATGAGCGCGTGCATGACCATCGGGTTGATGCCGTGGACTTTGAACTTCAGGTTGACCATATCGTGCTCGTCCTTGACGGTCCATTCGGAGTAATTCCTGAAATCCTTGGACTCCACCGAGCGGGTGAAACGGACGGGCGGGAGGAGAGAGGTCTTGCCCTCAAAGAAGATCAGGTTCTCGTTGTAAGCCTCCTCGTCGGTGCTCTGGTTGTGCGTGAGGTTGAAGGCGAGCCACTTCTTCTCGCCGTTCACGTCGCACACGCCCATCGTGGTGACCCAGTCATAGTGCGCCCTTCTCGGATAGTAGCCGCGATGATCGTCGATGATGGCGGTGGTCTCGTCATCCGCGAGCATCTCCTCGCCGTTGATGATGAGCTTGCCCTCCGCCTTGAAGAAGTCCTTTTGGCTGTAGAGGGTGCGATTGTCGCTATAGGGGAAGGGAATGCTGACCACGCAGGGCTTGGAGAGGCGGGTCAAGGTGAAATCGTACTCGATGGTCGCCTCGCCGTAATTCTCCTTCGCGGACTTCCAAGCGACCTTATCGGGGTCGGAGGGGGTGATGAGGCACTTGCCGGTGTGCTTACCGGAGAGCTCCGCCTTGCCGTCCTGGAAGTTATTGACGTACTTGACGAAACCGAACTCGGAATTCGCCTCCGCGACCGAACCGTTCAAGAGGTTGGGCGCGATCACGGTATCCTTGCTCTTTATCTGCGTATCCCAGCAGTATACCTTGTGGGTGCGCTTATCGTAGAACATATTGAGCTGCTTTCCGAAGATACCCATATCGCACACGACGGCGAGCAAAACGCCATTCTTCAAATGCACTTCGGTGGCTTCCCAAAGGGTCAGCTTGAACTTACGGAGGAAGTCCGGAGCCCTCGTCGGCTTCTTCGCGCGGAGGAGCTCCATCGTCTCGAACTCTTTGTCAAAAGTACCGAAAACGACCTTTCCGTTCTCATCCACGAGGTCCTTCGGGGTGGGAACCGCTCTGCGTTTTTCAGATATAAATTTGCTGTATTCGCCCATAGTATTCTCCTTTTATAGGGATTTGTAACTATATTATAGCATACAGTATACGCTCATTTCAATAGGCAACCTCGGGATTTTTGGGAGCAAAGAGCATAAAAAAAGGCGGCAAAAACGCGCCGCCTTTGCTTTTTTGAAGGGGAAACCTTGTTATCTGCGCCTTTTGAAGGGCTTGCCGCCTTCCTTCATGGCGACCTCCGCCTCTGCTGCGGAGGCGAGCTCTGCTTTGATCTTGTGATCGCGCATAAGCGCCACGATGGGTATGGAGAGTGAGAGGATGGCGAAAAGCGCGGGCAAGATCGCGCCGGACTCTACCGAGCAAGCGGGATTATTGTTGCAATAGGTACTTAAAATACCCGAGTCGTTTAGCGAGATGCCTATCGAGTAACAGACGATGAAGAGCGTCGCCTCTGCCGTCGCGAAGATGATGGTCAGGATATTGAAGACCCCCTGCTTATTGGTGATCAAGCCGAAGAGAACGACGACCGCGTGCGCGATGAGGACGAACAAAACCGCCAAACTGACCACCGACAGCCTTTCCACGTAGGCGCCCGCGTGGTAGTTGAAGACCGCGATGTCGCCGTACTTTGCTTGGTCGATGGCTTTGTAATTATTCGAGAGCGCCGCCGACGCGCAGTTGTAGCCGCTGATCTCCACCTCGTTGCCCTTGATATCGGTATTGTATATCGCCGCCCAGTTTGAAAGCATCATGAGCAGCAAGATGACGACCATCAAGAGGGAGGCTAGGGAGAATAGGCGCAAGACTTTCCGTTTGGAAGCGACCTCGGCGCTGCGGTCTATCGGAGCGGGTCCCTTAGTAGTTCTGCGTTCTATACTATTCCTTTTTGCCATAATTCTCTCCTTTTTTATTATATCAACTGCACTGTCCGCAGGTACAACCCGTCGCCTGTCCGGAGCAAATATAGATCACAAAGCCGATCGCCGCGAGCATCAAGAGCGCCATCACGCCGTCACGTAATAGGCGAGCGCCGAATAGTCCTCGATCCTAGAGAGCGCGCTGACCTTGAAACGGCAAAACACGACGGACTCTACCCTGTCGTAATTGATTTGCTCTCCGTCGTAGCCGTAGATATCTATCGTTTGGGTCTCGGCGCTTGCAAGCGTCCCTTCCAGATGGACCCACGTCTTATCGGCGGTATCGACGCTCTGATTCTTTGGCTCGGGGATGACCCCGTCGTAGTCCAAGATAAAGCCGATGACGCTGTCCTTACCGCACTTGCAGCCGTAGCCTGCGGAGCACTTGCGTACGCCGCAGAGGTAGTCCACCCCGTCTACGTCGGTCAGGCGATAGGTAAAGCAATCGTAGGAGATCACCTTGCCGTAATACTCCTCGGGATACATCTGTATCGTCGTCATGCCGTAGAAGAAGGTCTGCTCGGTGAGATCGATACGATCCGACTCCCCGCCGCAAGAAACGAGGGAGATGAAGAGAATGACTGCGAGCGCTATCAAGAAAACTTTTTTCATACTTTCACCTTCTCCTTGATAAAGCCGACGAGATAGAACAAAAGGAACGCCGCCGCCTGCACCACCACGATGGTGGGACCCACGGGCACCCCTTGCGGCAGACCGATGGCGAGGAGCAAGCCGACGAGCGCCGTGACCACCGAGATGACGGTGGAAGTGACGGTGACCGACAGGAAGCTCTTCGCCACCCGCATCGCCGACAGTGCGGGGAAGATGATGAGCGCCGAGATGAGGAGGGAGCCCACGAGGTTCATCGCAAGCACGATGACCACCGCGATGATGACTGCGATGATGAGGTTGTACACCTGGGTCTTCACCCCCGTCGCCTTGGCGAAATTCTCGTCGAAGGTCACCGCGAAGATGCGGTTGTAGAAGAAGATAAAGATGAGCACCGTCAAAAGGGCAAGCCCCGCGCACACCCACACCTCCCACGGCGAAAGGGTCAGGATGGACACCGAGCCGAAGAGGGTGCCGCACACGTCCGCCGACACGTTGGAGGAGGTGGGGAAGAGGTTCATCATAAGGTAACCGAAGGCGAGCGCGAAGACCGATATGAGAGCGACAGAAGCGTCCCCCTTCACGCGGGCGTTCTGCCCCGTACGAAGGAGTAGGATAGCCGCGACCACCGTTACCGGCATCACGATGAGCATCTGATTGGTGAGCCCCACGACCGCCGCGACAGCCATCGCGCCGAAAGCGACGTGCGACAGCCCGTCCCCGATAAAGGAGAAGCGCTTCAATACGAGGGTCACGCCGAGGAGAGAGGAGCAAAGAGCGATAAGCACCCCCACGATGAGGGCGTAACGCACGAAGGAGAATTGCAGGAACTGCCCTATCCTTTGGATAAAATCCATCATCACTCGTCCTCCTTGCGCGCCTTTTTCTCGGCAAGGTACGCCATACCCTTGTCGGTGGCGAGATATTCTCCCACCGTGCCGAAAAAGGGAGTCTTGCCGACGTGCAATATCTTATCCGCGTATTTGACAGCCGCCTGCACGTCGTGCGATATCATAATTATGGTGATGCCGCTTCGATTCAGAGAGTCGATGATATCGTACATCTCCGCCGTGACGACGGGATCAAGCCCCGAAACGGGTTCGTCGAGGAGTAGCACCTTCTCGGTAGCGCATAGGGCGCGCGCCAATAAGACGCGCTGCTGTTGCCCGCCCGAAAGCTCGCGATAGGAGCGCTCCTTGAGGGAAGCGAGCCCCAGCCTATCGATATTGAACATCGCGCGAGCCTTGTCCGCCTTGGTATAGAAGGGGAAGAAGCGCTCTTTGGACAAGCAGCCCGACAAGACCACCTCCCACACCGAGGCGGGAAAGTCCTTCTGCACCACCGTCTGTTGGGGCAAATAGCCCACCTCGTACTTCTTGAGCCCGTCCCCGAATACCACCTCTCCTTTGAGGGGCTTTAAGAGCCCGAGGATGGTCTTCATCAAGGTGGACTTGCCCGAGCCGTTCTCGCCCACGATGGCAAGGTAGTCCCCCTTCTCCACCGAGAAGGAGAGCCCTTCGAGTATCGCCCCGTTATCGTAGCCGAGCGTCAGATCTTCACATAGTAGCTGTGCCATACCTCTCCTTTTTAACGCTTTTATTACGCCGCGAGCGCCGCGCGGAGCACCTCGAGATTACTCGTCATCACCGCAAGGTAGGTGCGACCTTGGGCGTATTCCTTTTTGGTCGCCGACTGCAAAGAGTCAAAGACCATGATCTCCTGATCCTTCGTATTCGTTCCGTTCCTGATCCCCTCGGCGATCTTGGTAGAGGAATTTTCGATCTTCAGGATCACCTTGATGGAAAGCTCGTTCGCCTTGCTGATCAGGAAATTCATCGTGTCAAAACTTGCCTCGGTCTCGGCGGAGCAACCCACGAAAGCGGCGTAATAGTCCAAGCCGTAGTCCTCCACGAGATAGCGGAAGGGGAAGCGGTCCCCGAAGAGAATGGTGTCGCGGGGGGATGCCTCCACTACGGCGGCGTAACTGTCGTCGAGGTCGTCAAGCTTCTTTTCATACGCCTCGGCGTTCGATTTATAGAGGTCGGCATTCTCCTTGTCAAGGGCGCCGAGCTCCTTTGCGATAAGATCCACGTAGAAAGACGCGTTTTTTAAAGAGAGCCAAACGTGCTCGTCGTACGCTCCCTCCTCTTCCGCCTCCGCGTGCTCCTCTTCACGTTCGTGCTCCATACCTTCCTTGATTTCTTCGACGTGCGCCCTATCGCCGAGGAGGGCGAGAAGCTCCATCGTGCGCATATCCTTATTGGTCGCGTTCTTCATGGCGTCATCCACCCACTCGTCCGACTCACCGCCGACGTAGATAAAGAGATCCGCCTGCGCGACGGCGACGATGTCCGACGTCGAGGGCTGATAGCTGTGCAGATCGGCACCGCTGTCGAGGAGCAGCCTGACGTCGACCTCCTCCGCCCTGTCGCCCAGCACCTCCATGACCCAGTCATAGACGGGGAAGATAGTGACCACGACCTTGAGCTTGCCGTCGTCATGCATCGAGCACCCCGAAAGCGCGGAAAGAGAGATGGATAGGACAAGCAGGGATATCAGTAATATACAAATGATTTTTTTCATAATTTTTACCTCCGTAATAGTTGATCGTGCCTGTAACTGTCTATAAAACAAACGCACGGAGGTTCAAAAGGATAGTTTCACGCAGAGCGTCGTCAGGGTGCAAGGCGCGCTCTCCCGCCCTCTTAATGAAAGAACGCGAAGGGGAAGGAGGGGGCACACCGCCACCCAAACGAAGAGTGCCTCCACCGTGATAAATAACCGCGAGAGCACCGCGATGATCTTGCATATCGGGCAATCCGCCTCGCCCTCGCAGTCGTGCACGCTCTCTATGGCGGCATAGCCGAAGGAGAGACATAGTACGAGTATCAAAAGGAGTATCAAAGCACGCTTCATTTGACCCCTCCGCCGCTACACTCGCGGCACACTCCGAAGAGCATACATTCCCCTTTATTGAGCGAGAAGCCGTCCTCTGCGGCAAGCGCGCGTTCAAAGCGGAGCGCCGCCCCTGCCGACACGTGTTCGGTCTTGCCGCAACGCACGCAGGAAATGTGTATGGCGCCGGCGCAGGCGTGACTGCCCGCATAGCGATAGCCGAAGGAGCGACCGCCCGACTGGGTGACGCGGACGACCTTGCCCTCGCTCTCGAGGTCGGCAAGATTACGATACACCGCGCTCTTACTGACAGACGAAGAGAGAGCCGCGGATATCTCCCCCGCGGTCACGCAGGCGTCCTGCCTGCTCTCGAGATAGTCGAGAATGCTCTTTCTCTGTTCGGTACGATAAACTCCCATATCCTCTCCGAATTTGCGACTCTTTCGCAAATTATTATAACACTATGAAATAGTGCCGTCAAGGATATGAGTGGTTTGACGAAGGGGTTTTTAGGTTTTTTCGGAGAAATAGCGTTCTCGCACCTTGAAAAAACCGCTCTATGGCGGTATAATACCACTATGAAATACGCCTTCTACGGGGCGAATACGCCCGCACTAACATCCATCGACCCTGCCTTTCATGCAGTCGGCGACCAGCGCCACTTGTACGACCTCCTTTCGGACGTATGGTGCGAGTATACCTGCGCGCCGAGGCTCCGTCCCGAATGGAGCAAGGAGAATAAGACGCTTGGGCAATGCTCGATCACCGCTTTCCTCGCGCAGGATATCTACGGCGGCGTAGTCTACGGCATCCCCCTCGAGGGAGGCGGGTATCACTGCTACAACGCCGTCGGCGACGTAGTCTTTGACCTCACGAGCGAGCAGTTCGGCGGGAGACCCCTGATCTTCTCGCGCGAGAACGTTCAATCGCGCGAAGCGCACTTTGCGGACAAGGAAAAGTACGAAAGGTACTTATATTTGCGAAGCGAACTATTGAAAACAATCAAATAAAGAAAAAGGGGCCGCACCACAGCGGTCCTTTTTCATTCTTCTTTGGATAATCTTTCGATAATGGGTAAATCTGCGGGGCAGAAGGTGTAGTCTGGGATCTCCTCCTTGGTGATCCAGGCGATGGCGTTGCCCTCCATCGAGCGAGGCTCGCCCGACGTGATCTCCGCACGGAAAAGGGTCAAGTGCACGGGGATATCGGGGTAGTCGTAGGTGACCGTCATATACGCTTCGCCCACCGAAACGGTGACACCGATCTCTTCCTCACACTCTCTGATGAGCGCCTCTTCGAGGCTTTCGCCCTCCTCGGCTTTGCCTCCCACGAACTCCCACATCCCCGCGCGCGCCTTGCCTTCGGGGCGACGGCATATCATAAAGCGGGAGCCGCGATAGATGAGTGCGGCGACGACTTCACGGCGTTTCTCTTTTCTCTCCATACTATCCTCCGCGTCCTATTCGATAGAATTATACTACGCGGGGGCGAAAAATGAAAAGAAAAAAAGCGGGGTCAATATCCGAGAAACTTACTGCCAAGCTCCAAAACCTTTGTCACGTAGGGACTCGCTAGGGAGTATCGTATTATCTTGCCGCTGCGGCGCGTCTTGACCAAACGCAACGAGCGGAGATAGGCAAGTTGATGCGAAACGGTGCTCTGCTTCTCCCCCAGCGTAGCGCAGAGGTCGGTCACGCACATCTCGGTAATACACAGTGAGGAGAGTATCTTTACCCGCGTGGCGTCGCTGAATACCGAAAAAAAGTCCGCCATATCGGCGAGTATCTCGTTCTTCGGGAGGTAGTATCTGATCACGCTTTCATCGCGATCGCTGAGTAGGAGGGGACTCCTCCGCGCCTGGGTATTCACACTTTTTATACTATCGGACATATACAAGACTGTCAACGGCGAAGTTCGTGACTCTTTGACGAATGAAAAAGAATATCCAAAAAAAAGGAGGAAAACCATGCTAAACGGCGGAATGCTCCTCATCCTTCTCCTGCTCCTCATATACACATTCGGCGGAAGCGGGAGCCTGACGACGGAAAACCTGACCCTCATCATCCTCGCCCTATCCTTCCTCGTGGCGGGAAATCAAAGCGAAAGCGAGTGCGGCTGCCCGAACTTGCAATAAAAAAAAGCCCACGTTGCCGTGAACCCGACGCGGATGCGGTAAGAAAAAGGACGCCCGAATCATTTCTTCTTCAAAACGGGCGCTAACCGCTTCTTCAACACTTCAAACAGCAAAGTGAATGCAAAGTGGAAGATGACGGAAGCCACCGCCACACCCACGTAGATGACCACATACTTGCCCCAATCGGGGAGGGCGTCTACGATGGGGAAGTCCCCAAGGGTCAGCCCGATGGCGTGGAAGGTGGCGAGGAATGCCAGGCAGGAAAATACCACCTCTATCGGGAGGACGAAGAGCCTCTTTTTCAGATACTTCCACAGGATATAGTCGAGGATGGGATACAGCCCGAAGAGCAAGACGAAGGGCATCACGGCAACGTATCCCACAAAGAGAAAGGACAAGCCCGCCGCCGCCACGTAGGCAAGGACGGAGCCGCGCAAGCTCTCCATCATCATCGGGAGGGTCAGCGCCACCGAGGAGAGGGCGAGAAAGGTAAGGGTCAATACCCCTACAAAATGAGAAAGCACCACCGCGATGACCGCGAGGGCCGCGGTGATACCCGATAGTGCTATTTCTTTACCCGTTATTTTTTCCATTTAACAGCAACGGATGAGGTCGCCGCCCATACACTCGCAGCAACAGTCCGCGCAGATAAGCGAGGTGCAGCAATCGCTTGCCGTGCGGCGACGGGTGTAGTCGTCGTAGGCGTCGTAACTGCGCTGCTGTCCGCTCCCCGCGGTAGTGTCGCCTGCGGCGGAGGTAGTGCCCGAGGCGGAACCACCCTCTTCGCGGCGCTTCATGCGGGCAAGGGTGTCTTTATACTTTTGGTTATCGGGGTCCATATTGATAGCCATATCAAGCTGCGCCTTCGCCTCGTAGTTCCAGCCCTTGCTGTGATAGACGGCGGACTGATAATAGTGCCACTCCGCATCCCTCTCCGAAACGTTATCGAGAGCAGACTGCGCGCCGTCGAGGTCGCCCTTCTTCAAGAGCTCCGCAACGTGGGCGTAGACGTCCTTGACCTCGCTCCCCTCGGAGAGCTGCTCCATAGCGTCGCGGTAGGCGTCCTCTATCTCCGCCAGTTTCTTTGCCGCCTTTTTTCCCTCGTCACCCTCGATGTGGATGCGGGAGCGGTATTCCTCGCGAAGTCTCTCGTAAGCGTCCTGTACTTCCGACTGTGTGGCGCCCTTCTCGAGCCCCAATACTACAAACGGATCCTTGTGCATTTGCCGTCCTCCTTATTCAGTACCATCGAGATGCGATTACGCAGTCCGTACCACAGCGTATTGGTGACCACGCCCTCGTTCTCCCCCATTTTTACGTCGCGGTAGGCGTCTTCCACCCCGCGGAGGATGTCTTCCATAATAAACGCAAGGTCCTCGCCCTTTTGCTCCTTAAGTTCCGCAAACGACGCGGCGCCAAACGTGCGGCGAAAGGCATTGAACCTGTTCCTTTTTGCGTCCTCGTCGTAGTCGTCAAGGGCGTCCATAAAATAAACGTACTTTCCCAAAAGGTAGCCGAGCTTTTCCACCGACGGAGAGGTCTTTTCCCCTGCGAAATAGCGAAACACCTTTTTCATCATATCGGAAAAGGGTTCCGCGGCGGCGTTTAAGAAAGCGCCGTTCTTTTCCTCCGCAAGTTGCCTTTGGGAGCACTCGTCCGCAAGAAGCGCCAGTTCCGGCGAAGCCTTTCTCGCGCGCTTGATCGC
>DFEQ01000096.1 GCA_002368735.1 Christensenella sp. UBA3798 | reverse complement strand
AGCTCGTCCAGTTCTCCGCGCTTTTTCAAGCCGCCCGTCCATGCGAAGATGGTGGCGATGGGGTTGGTCCCCGTGGACTCCCCTTTCAAATGTCTGTAATAGTGCCTCGTAACGGTGCCGTGCGCCGCTTCGAATTCATATTTGCCCGTGGGCGACACCAAGACCGAGGTCATCATCGCCAAAGAGCCGAACGCCGTCGCGAGCATATCGCTCATCACGTCTCCGTCATAGTTCTTGCACGCCCAAATAAATCCGCCCTTACTGCGCATCACACGAGCGACCGCATCGTCTATAAGCGTATAGAAATAGGTGATGCCCTTCTCCTCGAACGCCGCTTTATAATTCGCGTCGAATTCCTCTTGGAAGATATCTTTAAAACGATGGTCGTAGGTGGCGCTGATGGTATCTTTGGAACTAAACCACAGGTCGAGCCCCTTATTCAAGGCGTAATTGAAGCAACTCTTTGCAAAACTGCGGATGCTCCCATCGAGATTGTGCATACCGAGGGCAACCCCGCCGCTCTTACTGTAATCGGCTATCAGATAGCGTTGCTCCGCGCCGTCAGAGGTAATAACGAGCTCCGCCTTGCTCCCCTGTGGGCAGATAGCCTCCACGTCTTTATATACGTCGCCATAGGCGTGACGAGCGATGATGATGGGGCTTGTCCATGCGGGAACGAGGGGAGAGATGCCGTCCACCATGATGGGCTCGCGGAAGACCGTCCCATCAAGCGCGGCACGAATGGTGCCGTTGGGGCTCTTCCACATCTTGGTCAGAGAATACTCTGTCATCCTCTGCGCGTTGGGTGTGATGGTGGCGCACTTGACGCCCACGCCCAAACGCTCTATCGCCGCGGCTGCGTCCTTGGTGACGGCGTCCTTGGTGGCTTCGCGATTGACCAAAGAAAGGTCGTAATACTCCGACTTTAAGTCAACGAAAGGACAGATAAGGATATCCTTGATCCATTGCCAAATGACGCGCGTCATTTCGTCGCCGTCGATCTCTACAATAGGGGTCATCATCTTTATCTTATCCATAGTCGTCTCCTACTTTTTATAAATGTATTTTATCACTCAATTAATATCATTTGCAACAATTCCGGGAGGCTTTTTGGCAGGAAACGGATAGATTCTCTAAAACCCGGCTATTAAATGAGATTATATCTTTCCCCTCTGCTTTATGGATACTTTGGGCTATCACCCGCATCAAGAGCTCGTGAAAGGCAATGCCGACCTCTTCAAAAAGATAAAAAGCAAATGAGCCCGGCTGAGAGTTTATCTCGTTAAGATAGATGGTGTCGTTCCCTTTGCAGTACAGATAATCCACTCTTACGACGCCGTCCAGTTCAAAGACGTCGTATATCCTTTTTGTCAAACTCCTTACCCGCTCGGCAAGTTCCCCTCGAACGATGCTCTTACTGCCGCTTTTATACTTTCCTCCCTCGTATTTCTCTCCAAAGGTCAAAAACTCATGCCACGAAACGGGGTTCTCCACCCCGCCGACAACGACGCCATCCTCCTCGCGGAACGCCGCACAGTTAAGCTCCATTGCATTGGGTATCATCTCCTCTACGACGACGTCCTTGTCAAAGGCGAACGCGAGCGCCACGGCGCCTATGAGTTCACTCTCATCGTGCGCTACCGAGATGCCGATGCTCGAGCCCAGCCTAGCGGGTTTCACTATCAAGGGATAATTAAGCGACTTTGCCCTTTCGATAACGTCCTCGCCGCGCTTACCGACAACGCCCTCCGCCGTGGGGATAAGGTGATTCAAACACATCGTTTTTGTATAGCGTTTATCCATCGTGACGGCAGACGCGAGATGGGCTGAGGCGGTATAGGGGATGTCGTACACGTCAAGGAGCGCGGAGAACCTGCCGTCCTCCCCCTCGCCGCCGTGACAGCAAAGGACAACGCAGTCGAGCACTATCTTCCTGCCCCATACCGCAAGCACCCCTTTCCCCTTCCTTTTATCAAAATGCGCCCTTTTCTTCTTCACTCTTCCGCTCGCAAAATCCTTGATATCGATACCGCCCTTCAAGAGATAAAAACAGCCTTCGCTCGCATAGATGGGATACACCTCCGCCCATCCCTCGAGAGCCGCCGCCACCTGCGCCGCCGTTATGACGGAAATATCGTGCTCATAACTTCTACCACCGAATAAAACGCCTATCTTCATATTGCCTCCTATAACAAATACTCACGCGGAAGATCGCTCATTATCAGCAAAACGTCTCCTTGCCGTAATACTCTTGAAAAGGTCTCGGACGCTTGCTTTGTATCCTTGACCCGTAGAACGGGGATACCCGTCCCCGCCATCCCTCTAACTACGGCGTCACCGTACCTTCCTTCACAGACGATGGCGAGAGAGGCGACCCGCGCAATATGCCTTCCCAACGCAACATTGTATTTCTCCTCTTCCCTCCCGAGCTCCACGATGCCCGAAGTGTAGACGACCTTTCGCCCCTTCCCGAAAGCTTGCAGAGTGTCGAGCGCCACGGAAGCGCCGACGGGGTTGATATTATAACTGTCGTCTATCACGGTAATAGGCGCTTTTTTGACGATTTCAAAACGATGTGAAGGCGCAGCGCAGCTTTTAGCCGTGAGAGATACGTCATCCCGGCTGACCCCCCATTCGATGGCAACGGCGGCAGCGAGAGCGAAATCGATCACACATGCCTTGCCCACACAGGGAAGCGATATCCTGACGGCGTCCTCCCCCTTAGAAAGCGTGAAGTAGGAGCCCTCCGCATCGAAGGTTACGTCCTTTATCAAATATTCGGCGTCCTCATAGCCTACCCCTATCTTCTTGCCCTCTCGCGCATCGTACAGTTTACGAACAAGAGCGTCGGTCAGATTGTAAAAGACGGCGCTATCCGCAGGGACGCTTTGGGCAAGGACATTCTTTTCCCTAAGGACATCATCTATACTTCCGAAGGTCTCCAGGTGTTGGGGCGCGATGCCCGTTATGACGCCGATATCGGGGTGCGTCATCTCACACAGCTCGCTGATATCCCCTCTTTTGCGAGCGCCCATCTCAAGGACGAGCATCTCCTCCTTCCCCGACATAGTTTCTACCGTCTTTGCGATACCGAGCGGCGTATTATAATTTTCTGGCGTAACGAGGGTAACGTAGCGACGAGAGAGCAACCTTTCCAAATAATGCTTCACACTCGTTTTGCCATAACTCCCCGTTATCCCTATTCTCACCGCCGACGAACATATCAAACGCGCGGAGGCATTGCGAATATAACGGAGATTGTTTGCCTTTTCAAAGGGTGATAGTGCAAAATGTGTCAAGGCAAGGAGAAAGGGAGCCATCGTTGGCGTGACAGCGCATAGCGCTACAAGGGGCAAAAAGTATAAGCCGACGACAAGACCCGAATAAAGGATAACGAATGCAATAAGCAAACGCACCAAACGACGGGTAAAGTGGTAGCCCATACGCATAGACCGATGGGTGAAATAGGTAAAGATAGCCGTCCCGACGTACAAAAGCACCGTTAAAGCAACGCAGAGCACCTTGCCCGCAAAGAAAAGCGCAAGGAGCTCCGCTATCAGCGTGAGGGCGAAATAGACAGCACAAGATATAAGGCTGCTTTTCGCACGGGAAAGCGCGCGGATACGATAGCCGGCACTCTGCAAGAGTGATGCGAAAGGAAGCGCAAGATAATAGGCGAGTCCCGCCGAGATAACGATGCAGGCGATCATACCCTTTCCCGAAAAGCGGCGAGTATGCGACACACGCGCTCAGCCTCGGATAGATAGGCAAAATGCCCGCCCTCCAGCATGACACATTCGCTATCACGTATCAACTTATTGAGTTTTTTGCACATATACAGCGGCGTGTCTTTATCCTTTCGCCCCCACAATAGGAGAGTGGGCACGGTGATATGGCGCGCGTCGTTTTCGCTGCTCTCGTTGACGACATTTACAAAGGTCTTTTTCATCACACCGGACAAAGCCGCGTAATCGGCGCTCCCCTTCGGCAACCGTTTCAGCCGCAGTTTCTTTCCCAGCTTATACGCCGCGACCTTCAAATAATAGACGAGACCTCTTTTGGGCACAATACCTGCGCTGTCAACGAGTACGACGCCCGAAACGCCCACGTCACGAGCGGCAACGCGCATGGCAACGCGCCCGCCGAAGGAATGCCCCACGAGCACCGCATCGTCAACGCGCCGTTCGCGCAATAGTTCCCTCACTCCTTCGGCATAGTCGTCAAGCGTCAGCGGGTGCGCGGGATGGGGTGTCTTACCAAATCCGTACATATCGGGCAGGATAACTCTGAAATTGTGGGATAATTTATCGGCAAGCGGTTTGAACGATGCGATCTCGCCGCCCCAGCCGTGCAAAAAGACAAGGCACTTGCCTTCTCCCTGTTCAAAATAGTTGATAGCTGCCTCCTTATAGCTCCAACCAGTAAATGAGCGCGTTTTCCTTATCGGTGTAGTAATGCGGGCGAACGCCTGCGCAGACGAATCCGTACTTCTCGTAGAGAGCTATTGCGGCGGCGTTGCTTTCGCGCACCTCCAAGGTAACGGCACGCGCACAAAGCGCTCTGCCTTTCTCGATAAGGTGCTCGATGAGCTTGCTTCCGACCTTCCTTCCGCGAAATAACGGATCAACTGCCACATTCAATATATGCAACTCGTCTAAAATGTGTAAAAAACCGTAATATCCGATGATATTCCCTTGATACTTCGCAACGAAAAAGAGGGATAATGGCTCCCGCATCTCGGACATGATCATCTCCTCCGTCCAAGGGGTGGGAAAAGATAGCTTTTCGATACGCGCTATCTCGGCGGCGTCGTTTTCCGACGCTTGGATGATAGAGATATCCTCCGTCATGCCTTGGCGTCCTTCATGCGCTCCGCCTGTGACTTGCGCATATAGTTCGGCTTTAAATACGTTCTCTCCGCCGTGGGCGCGCAAGCGGAATAGGCTTTATCTTCAAAAGCCTTTCTGAGCGCGAGGAGAGCCCCCGCGGGGAGCTTATCCAAGATATCCGCTTGGTCAACGGTGCCTGACGGAAGATCCTTTTTATCCATATTCTCTTCCAACAGTGCCCCGTCCTTCATCAGCCCGACGTAGGCGCTGTCGTGCCCGGCATCTATCATATAGGCGGGCGCGCCCGGGCAAACGAAGCGCATCACCTCAAAGGAAGTGACGGCAAAACGCGGAAGCGACAGAGCGAATGCAACGGCGTTTGCAAAGGTCACCCCTATCCTGATGCCCGTAAAGGAGCCGGGACCCACTACCGCCGCAATGCCGTCGAGGGATGCGGGAGTGACGTCGAGCTCGGCAAGCAGATCTTTGCAGGCGGGAATGAGAGCCGACTGCGTAGAAAGGTCGGCATCAAAATATCGAACGGCTTCTTTCTCGCCGTCGAATGCCGCCACGTAGGCTCTTTTCAAAGTGGTATCCAGTATGAGTCCTTTCATGCCCTGCTCCTAAATCTCTCTCGGCTCGGAAATCGTGATTTTACGCCCTTCTTCGCAGTACTCCAATCGAACGTCGAAGACGCGCGCATGGAAATCTTCGGTGCGACACCATTCGATAACGCTTACGCCCTCTTTTTTCCCGAGGTATTCTTCAAGTCCAAGCTCGACAAGGTCGTCCGATAGGCGATACATATCCATATGATAGAGATAGAGTCTAGCGCCGCGGTATTCCTTAATGATGGTGAAGGTGGGGGAGGTTACCTGCTCCTTAACGCCAAGCGCACGGGCGATGCCTTTGGTGAAGGTGGTCTTCCCCGCGCCGAGTTCGCCTGACAAGAGGACGACGTCGCCGCCTTTGAGCTCCGCCGCAAAGCGTTCTGCCACGGCAATGGTCTCTTCCCTTGTCTTTGCGAAAATCTCCATACCTTGATTATAGCGATTTTATGCGTTGTTGGCAACGATTTTCCCATCGGATACCTTCTTGCCGTTTTCTATCTTTAAGAAAAACTGCTTGACTTTCCGCCGCGGCAGGAATACAGTATAGGTAGATACATTTTAGGGCGGAGTGAAAGTCTCCACCGGTGGTATAGTCCACGAACCCGCAAGGGTTGAGCAGGGGCAGTTCCTGCACCGACGGTATAGTCCGGATGAAGCAAAATGTTCTTTTTTATTGTTTCGCTTTTCTATGCCCCGAAGTGTATCGGAGCATTTTTTATTCGGAGGCGACCGATGAGCGCAAAAGAAACACTGAAAAACTTCGGAAAAAAGATCACCCCTGCCTATTTGACGAAATTGGCGGTCTTGACGGCGATCTCCTTCATACTCTATTTTTTTGCAAAGTTCAGCCTGCCCTTTATGTTCCCGAGCTTCCTCGATATGCAGTTTTCCGAGCTTCCCGCCATCTTGGCAGGGTTCTCGCTGGGACCTGTCGCAGGCGTTCTGGTCATAGTGCTCAAATGTCTTTTAAAATTCCCCTTTACAAGCACCGCGTTCGTGGGCGAACTCACCGATATGCTGCTTGGCATCCTATACGTCCTCCCCGCTTCGATCATCTACTATCGTAATAAGAGCAAAAAAAGCGCCTTGATCGGGCTCATCGTAGGGACCGTAGCCTCCACGGTGGGTGCTCTGATCCTAAACAGGTTCGTCTCCGTGCCCTTCTATGTGGAATTCTTCTTTAAGGGGAATTTCGACGCCATCGTCAATATGTGCAAGCCGCTTTATCCCTCCATTACCAAAAGCACTTTCTATCTCTTTTACCTTTCTCTCGCGGTACTGCCCTTCAATATTTTGAGGCTGTCCATCGTGACCTTTTTGACCTTCCTTGTATATAAGAGGCTATCAAAGATATTACATTGGGAAATAAAGAGCAAGAAAGGCGAGGAACCGCATGATGACCGTGCCAAGGAGCCAACGAGCGAGGAAACGAAAACATCATCTGACGATTGAGTTAAGAACACAAAAAAAGACCCGAGGCTACCTCGGGTCCATTTGTATCGATTATTACTTTGCGGACAGATACTCGTCTATCGCCTTTGCCGCGACCTTGCCGGCGCCCATTGCCGAGATGACCGTCGCCGCGCCCGTGACGGCGTCGCCGCCTGCATAGACCGCCACGCGGGAAGTTAAGCCGTCCTCGTTCACGATGATGCCGCCGTGACTGTTGACTTCCAAGCCCTCGGTGGTGTTCTTCAGGAGGGGATTGGGCGAGGTGCCGATCGCCATAATGACCACGTCGAGGTCGATGTCGAACTCCGAACCCTCGATGGGCACGGGGCGCCTTCTGCCCTTTTGATCGGGCTCGCCGAGCTGCATCTTGATACAACGGATACCCGTGACAGAGCCGTTCTTGGGATCGCGCGGGTCGTCCGCATTGTGATAACCGAGGATCTCAATGGGGTTGGTAAGAAGGCGGAATTCGATGCCCTCCTCCTGCGCATGTTCGACCTCTTCCTTCCTTGCGGGGAGCTCTTCCATCGAGCGACGATACACGATATACACCTTTTCCGCGCCGAGACGCAGAGCGGTACGCGCCGCGTCCATCGCCACGTTACCACCACCTACGACAGCTACCTTGCCGCCCTTCATGATGGGGGTGTCGGGCTCGTCCTTATACGCCTTCATCAGGTTGCTCCTCGTCAGGAACTCGTTGGCGGAATATACGCCTTTCAGGGACTCACCGGGGATGTTCATAAAGTTCGGAAGTCCCGCACCGGAACCGATAAAGACGGCTTCGTAGCCCATCTCGAAGAGCTCGTCTACAGTAAGCGTCTTGCCGATGACCACGTTGGTCATTATGTCAACGCCGAGCGCCTTTAAGGTGTCCACTTCCTTCTGCACGATGCTCTTGGGAAGACGGAATTCGGGAATGCCGTATACGAGCACGCCGCCCGCAAGGTGCAAAGCCTCGTAGACGGTGACCTTGTAGCCTTTCTTGGCAAGATCGCCCGCGCAGGTCAGCCCCGAGGGACCCGAACCTATAACAGCCACCTTGTGACCGTTGGGAGCGGGTACGATGGGAGCCTCGGTACAATGCGTGTTATGATAGTCGGCAACGAACCTTTCCAGCCTGCCGATACCCACGCTCTCTCCTTTTATACCGCGAACGCACTTGCTCTCGCACTGCGTTTCCTGCGGGCATACGCGGCCGCACACAGCGGGAAGAGAGGAACTCTCGGTAATGACCCGATAGGCGCCTTCAAAGTCCATCTCGCGTATCTTGGCGATAAATTCGGGGATATGTATATTGACGGGACAGCCCGTAACGCAGGGCATCGTCTTGCAGTTCAAGCAGCGGTTCGCCTCATTCAATGCGACGCTCTCCTCGTAGCCGAGGGCAACCTCGTTAAAGTTATGCGCGCGAACTTCGGGCGCTTGCGTGGGCATTTCGTTTTTCTTGGGATCCATATTCGGCATGATCACACCCCCTTATAGAGATTGCAAACTTTCTCGTGCGCTTTGCGCTCAAAATCAAAGTAGGTCCTGCCGCGCATCATCGCCTCGTCAAAATCCACTTCGTAACCGTTGAAATCGGGACCGTCAACGCAAGCGAACTTGGTAACGCGCTTGCCGTCCTGCAGAAGGGTCAGTCGGCATCCGCCGCACATCCCCGTGCCGTCTATCATGATGGGGTTCATGGAAACGGTGACAGGCACGCCGTAGGGCTTCGCCGTTAAGGTAACGAATTTCATCATGATGATGGGGCCGATGGTGATGACCATATCGAACTTTTCTCCCGCGTCGAGCATCTCCTTCAAGGGAACGGTCACGTTGCCGTGACGAGCATACGAGCCGTCGTCCGTCATGACGATGAGCTTGTCCGAGCAAGCCTTGAACTCATCCTCCAAGATAAGAAGGTCCTTATTGCGGAAGCCGATGACGCTCGTGACCTCGGTGCCTTGCGCGTGCAGAGCCTCCGCGACGGGGAGTGCGATGGCGCAACCGACGCCGCCTCCTATCACGCACACCTTCTTGAGCCCCGCGATGTGGGTGGGGGTACCGAGCGGACCCACAAAGTCGGCGATACTCTCGCCCTCTTCTTTATGATTGAGCTTCTCGGTGGTCGCACCGACGATCTGGAAGATGATCTTCACTCCGCCGGTAGCCTTGTCGGTGCCTGCGATAGTCAAGGGTATCCTCTCGCCTTCCTCGTCCACGCGTAGAATGATGAACTGCCCTGCCTTCGCCTTATTGGCAACGAGGGGGGCTTCGATCTCCATCATCGTAACGGTGGGATTCAAACTTTTCTTTTTTAAAATCTTATACATATCGTTTACCTCGATAAAGTAATTATAATGCGGTGCGTCCTCCCCGTCAAGGCAAGACGCAAAGGACGGCGGGAAATCTCTTTATAGGGGGTATAAAGGGGCGCCTATCTCAAGAAGCCGTTGATGATCTGCTCTTCCGCCTCTTCGGCAGTCAAGCCGAGAGTCATCAATTTGACGAGCTGTTCGCCCGCTATCTTGCCTATCGCGGCTTCGTGCATCAAGGCGGCGTCCACGTGATTCGCCTGCAAACCGGGCACAGCCAGTATCCTACCGCGATCCATAATGATGGAGTCGCATTCGGTATGTCCGTAGCACGGCGCATTCCCCACTATTTTCGCGTCGAACTTTTGGAAGGAATCGTCCCTCGCGACAGAACGCGATACGACGTCGGCGCTGCTGTCCTCCCCATCCAAGACGACCTCGTAAGTACTGATGGCGTTTTGCTTATCGTGGGTCATCAACCTTTCGCGAACGACGAGTTTGGCACCCGCTTTAAGGGAGGCGACGGTCTTTCGTTCCGTGTCGTCCACACCCTTTATCTGTACCATCTCCATAGTCATCTCGGCGCCTTCGTCAAGGTAGGCTTCGGTCACGGGGTTCAGTATGCGCTTTCCCTTGCCGCTGCCCGAACCGTAATGCTTCTCCACGTAGCGCACTTTGGCGCCCTTTTTCAAGAAGAATCGATGCACGCCGTCGTGCTCGGAATCCGCCGCGCCGCAGTTGTCTATGCCACACCCCGCCACGATGAGGACATCCGCCCCTTCACCGACGTAGAAATCGTTGTACACCACCTCTTTGAGTCCGCTCTTGGTGAGCACGACGGGGATATGGACGCTCTCGTTCTTGGTGCCCGGGAGGATCTCGATATCAATGCCGCTGACATCCTTCTTGGGCGTGATGACGATATGCTCGGTAGAGCGGCGCCCTATCGCCTGAGAATCCGAGCGGATATTGTAGGCGCCTTCGGGAACCTCGTGTAAAGAAGCTATTTCATCCAGTAAGCGAAGCTGTATCTCGTCGAATTTCATACGCCCTCCTTATTACCGGCGCCCGTACAAAAGTTCGAGACGCTCGCGGAACCGAGAAGGGTGGGCAATATCTCTTCTTTGGAGCCTTTGCGCTCCACCCTGCCGCCGCCGATGACGACGATCTCATCCGCTACGTTCAATATACGCTCTTGGTGCGAAATAATGATAATGGAGCCGTCACGGACGTTTCGACGCATATCTTCAAAGACCTTGATAAGGTTATTGAAGCTCCAAAGGTCGATGCCCGCCTCGGGCTCGTCAAAGATGCTGAGCTTGGTGGAACGCGAAAGTATCTCCGCTATCTCGATACGCTTTAGTTCGCCGCCGGACAAGCTGGAATTGAGCTCACGGTCGATATAATCACGCGCGCAGAGTCCGACGGAGGAAAGATAGACGCAGGCATCCCCTACCGAAAGGTGCTTACCGCTGGCTATGCGCAAAAGATCGATGACTTTGAGCCCCTTGAACTTGACTGGCTGTTGGAAGGCAAAAGATACGCCCTTCTTCGCGCGGTCAGTGACGGAAAGGTCGGTGATATCTTCGCCGTTGAAGAAAATGCGACCCGAAGTGGGCTTCTCAACGCCCATGATGAGTTTAGCAAGGGTGGACTTGCCACCGCCGTTGGGACCGGTAATGACGACGAGCTTGCCGTCTTCGACAACCAAAGAGACGTCCTTGACTATCTCCTTTTTGCCGCCGCTATCACCCGGCACGATAAATGAAACGTTTTTGAGTTCTAACATAATTCCTCGCGGGATAATTATTCTTTGATAATTATAATACTTTTTTCGTCGTCTGTCTTGCGTTTTCGCGCTCATTGCTGATTTTTGACGAAATTATTTACGAAAAACGCTAACCGCAACAAAAAAAGAGGCTCCATCAAGAGCCTCTTTTATGGGATTATCCTTTAGTCGGCAAGTCTGCAACGATATATCTTGAGCTTGGGCTCGGTGCCCGATGGGCGCACCACCATCGTGCTGCCGTCCTCGAAGAAGAACTTCAAGACGTTGGACTTCGGGAGACCATCGATGCCGAGCGAGTAGTCCTTCTTGGAGAGTATCGCCTTCCCGTCTACGTCCTTCGCCACGCGATAGTCGTTCATGATGCGCTGCATCTTATCGAAGCCTTCCGCCCCTTCGAACTGGAAGCTCTCGAGGGTGGAAACGTAATGTCCGAATTTGGCGTATATCTCCGCCAATTTATCAAGGAGCGAAACACCTTTCGCGCGATAATAGGCAAACATCTCGGCGATCATAAACACCCCGTCCACGGCGTCCTTGTCGCGCACGTAGGAGCCCGTCAAATAGCCGTAGCTCTCCTCAAAGCCGAGGATATAGGACGACTCTGCCCCCTTCTTTTCAAGAAGACCTATCTGCTCGCCGATATACTTAAAGCCTGTCAGCACGTTGACCGTCTTGATGCCGTAGCTGTCCGCAATCTTTTCGGCAAGGTCGCTCGTCACGATGGTCTTGACGAAAACGGGCTGCTTGGGCATCGTGCCGTTCTTGATGCGCATAGACGCGATGAAGTCCAGGAGAAGAAATCCTACCTCGTTGCCCGTCAAAAGGGAGAAATCTCCCTGCTTATTTCTGACCGCGATGCCCACTCTGTCACAGTCCGGGTCGGTCGCGATCAAGATATCCGCATTGTTTCTTTTGGCATATTCCAGTCCAAGGGCGAGCGCCTCCTTGATCTCGGGATTGGGATAGGGGCAAGTGGGGAAATTGCCGTCGGGGAGCTCTTGCTCCTTGACGATGGTCACGTTTTCAAAGCCCGCTTCCTTGAGTATCCTCGTGACGGGCACGAGTCCCGTGCCGTTTAAAGGAGAATAGATGATGCTTGCCGTACGGTCCGCGGGGGCGTCGCCGAGCACCGACTCCTTCTTGACCCTTTCTATAAACTCGGTCAAAACTTCGTCCTTGATATACTCGACCTTACCTGCCTCAAGCGCCTTGTTAAAGTCCATGAGCTTGACGTCCTTAAAGATATCCGTCGCCTCTATCAAAGAGAGTATCTCGTTAGCCGCATCTTCGGTGATTTGGCAGCCGTCCGCACCGTAGACCTTGTAGCCGTTGTATTTGGCAGGGTTGTGCGATGCGGTCACCATAACGCCCGCCGAAGTGCCCAAGCGGCGCACCGCATAGGACAGACAAGGGGTGGGCATCAAGGTCTTATAGAGATAGACTTTGATACCGTTCGCCGCAAATATCGCCGCGGCACGCTCTGCAAATAGGCGGGAGTTTATCCTCGAGTCACAGCTGATAGCCACGCTGCGCTCCCCTTCCGCATAGTGCTTGATAACGTAGTCCGCAAGCCCTTGCGTAGCCTTGCCGACGGTATACACGTTCATCCGGTTCGTGCCCGCGCCCAAAACGCCGCGCAAACCGCCCGTGCCGAATTCCAAATCGCGATAGAATGCGTCCGATATCTTGTTATCGTCGCTTTCGATAGCGCGGAGCTCCGATGCGAGCTCATCTTCTGTCACTTTGTTCTTCCAATTTTCAAATAGTTCTTTTACGTCTCTCATAGTCCTTACTTCTTTATTAAAACGAAACTGTCCTTGTTGAATACGAGTTTAAATACAGGCATCTTATACACCGAGAAGGTCGCGGGCAATACTGCCGTCACGTAGTTTTCAAAGCCGCTGACTTCGCAGAAGACTGCGTTCTTGTCCCCTATCTTGTCCTCGTCGTATGCCCTTGCCTTGACGGCGTTATCCACGGGATTATACTCCACCTTGTTCTGTTTAGCGTATTTCTTGTCATAGACGAAGCCGATCTTATCCGAGATGAGTTTCATCGTGTAGGCGCCGTCCTCAATGCCGAGATCGTCGTAAACAAGCTTATTCTTGCCCACCTTGACAACGGTCTTGCCCTTCTCGGTCTTGACCAAGCAATCGGCGGTATTATCCGATATCTTTTCGCGCGAATTGAGTCTGAGCCCCGACGCACTGTTGAAGGATATCTCCTTAAAGGGTACGTACATATCGATCTCTTCACCTGCGGCAGGAATGACCTCGGCGGCACCCTTCGCGGAACCTTCGGATAGAGCCGCCTTCTTCTCAAAGTAGGAGGTCTTAACGCGGAAGACGAAATAGCCGTCCTTGGCTTCGCTGTTTACGTAGAAGGCGATACAATCGTTGCCATGCACCGTGAAGTCCACCTTACCCTTGAAATGGATGCAATCGGGAGCGGGTTCCAAACGCACTTCGGTCGCGGGAATGCGGATCTCGGAAAGGTCGCGCAGCGTGAAGTCAAAGAACTTCTCGCGGATAGCGTCGGGCAGCTCAAAGTGCGTGCCGTTAAGCACGAGATCGTTCCCGTCGATAGAGCACGGCACGCGATTGACGTCAGGCACGCCCATAATAGACTGCTGAGTGTCAATGTCAAAGAGGTGAGCCTTGTCCATATCAAAGGCGAGGAAGAGCTCTTTGCCCTCGATGATGTCGTAATCGGTCGGGATCTTGACGATGACGTTCTTATCCAATCCCGTCACTGCGGCATAAATGATGGTCTCGCTCCCGAGGTGCTCCACCACGTCAACCGTCGCTTTGATACCGGTGGATGCCAGCTTGATATTCTCGGGACGAATGCCGAAATACACCTTCTTTCCGATATATTGCTTGTCCGAAAGCTGTTTCGCCTTGGTCTTGGAGAACTTCGCGGTATGATTGTCGCCGAAGGAGATGCCAAGCGAACCGATCTCGAGGAGATTTGCCTCAAAAATGTTCATTTGCGGCGAGCCGAGGAAGGTAGCCACGAAGACGTTTCTGGGCTGTTCGTACAAGGTCGCGGGGGAATCCACCTGCTGGATAAAGCCGTCCTTCAT
>DFEQ01000086.1 GCA_002368735.1 Christensenella sp. UBA3798 | reverse complement strand
GATGACCTTCTCCCAGTCCCATTGGTCCACGTAGATGGAGTGCAGATTATCCATCTCCTCGTCGCGGCGGATGGCGTTCATATCGGTGTATAAGCCCTGTCCGACGGGGAAGCCGTAGTTTTTCAAAGCCTGTCTCTTCCACTTCGCGAGGGAATGCACGATGTGCGCCTCGGTGCCCGTCTCCTTGATGTCAAAGTTGACGGCGCGCTCCACGCCGTTGAGGTCGTCGTTGAGACCCGTCTTGGGGTCCACGAAGAGGGGGGCGGAAACGCGGATCAGGTTGAGAGCCGTGGCGAGCTTATCTTCAAAGCAGCGCTTCAAGTAGCCGATGGCGACCTGCGTGTCGTACACGCCGAGGAGGCTGACGTATTTTTCGGGATAGTAAAAATTACTCATAATATAGTACCTCAAAGTCTATTATAATAAATTTCCGCCTCTATTTACAACAAAATCATAAACTTTTGATAAACAATCGTGGTATAATGCTCTTATCCGATACTGACAAGGAAGGTGTTTATGAGAGATTGGGAAAAGGAAAAGCAGGCAAGAGTGGCTTTTATCCGTGAAATGCTGGTGAAGACGGGCGCCAAGGGCGTCGTCTTCGGCAACAGCGGCGGCAAGGACAGCGCCCTCGTGGCGGCACTCTCCTCCTTCGCGACAAAGAACGTGCTCGGCGTCATCATGCCCTGCGCCTCCAAGAGAAACTTCGGAGAGGACAGGGAGGACGGACTCGCCGTAGCGGCAAAATACGGAGTGGAGACCATGGTCGTGGACTTGACCGAGGTCAGGAGCACCCTTCTCGGTGCGGTCGGGAACAGCCTGACCACCAAGGGCGCACTCTCCAACATCGCTCCCCGCCTTAGGATGACCACCCTCTACGCCATCGGCGCGGAAAGAGGCTATCTCGTAGCAGGTACGGGCAATAAGAGCGAGAGATATATGGGCTACTTCACCAAATGGGGGGACGGCGCCTGCGACTTCAACCCCATCGCAGACCTCACCGCCACAGAAGTCTTTGACTTCCTGCGCTATCTCGGCGCGCCCGAACACGTGGTCACCAAGGCGCCCTCGGCAGGCTTATTCGAGGGGCAGACCGACGAGTCCGAAATGGGCGTCACCTACGCCGAGATCGACGCCTACCTTCGCGGGGAGAAGGTATCCCCCGAGGCGGAGAAGATCATAGAAAAGTACCATAAATCCAGTTTACATAAAATGGCGTTACCCCCTGTTTTCTCCGAAAACAAGTGAATTGCACTTCGTGCATGATTGTAAGCAATGCGCAATGCGGAATCGTGCGACGAAGTCGCATGATGTACGCGCTACCGCGCGCATGATGTATCGCGTTCCGCGACATGATGTACGCCCTGCGGGCGCATGATGTACCTCCTTCGGAGGCATGATGTACGCGCCGCAACACCCCAAAGGATTTATCAATTCTTCGGGGACCCCAACGCGGCTAACGGCGTGAATTGACGACTATGTCGTCGTGTCTTATATATGAATGATTGATTAAAAAAAGAAACAAGCAGAAGAAGGAATTCAACCAATGAGAGCGCGCGGAAGCGTGCTCACATAATAATTAAAACTTAGACGAGCGGGCGAAAAACGATCGCTCCAAAAAAAACAACAATAACCCCATTCGAGCGCGCAGAAGGGTTGCAGATGCGAAGCTCGCAAAACCAATAAATAAAAAAGCTTTTACGAGCGTGGAGAAGGTAGTAGAGGCAAGTGCTCCGCGAGCGCGGAGGTAGGCGCGTACTTCCTGTACGTTACTGCCTCCAAGGGAAGCGGTAGCGAAGCATATGCCACCTTATACACGCTCGTTTATAGGAGAGGTATGTTTAACATAGTCCTGATTGAACCCGAGATCCCCCAAAACACCGGCAACATCGCCCGCACCTGCGCGGCGACGAATTCCGTCCTGCACCTCATAAAGCCCCTCGGCTTCTCTATCGACGAAAAGTCGGTCAAGAGGGCGGGGCTCGATTATTGGGACAAACTCACCATCAAGGTCTACGAGAATTTGGCGGATTTTTACGCGCAAAACGAAGAAAACGTAAAAAACGGCGCCACCATGTATTACGCCTCCACCAAGGCGAAAAAAGTCTATTCCGACGTCGCCTACAAGGACGGCGATTACCTCCTCTTCGGCAAGGAGACCAAGGGGATAGACGAAGCGGTGCTGGCGGCGAACTACGACCGCACCGTGCGCATCCCGATGTGGGGGGAGATCCGCTCGTTGAACCTCTCTAACAGCGTGGCGATCGTGCTCTACGAAGCGCTGCGCCAAAACTCTTTCGACCGATTCACTTTGACCGGGAAACTCAGAAGCGAAAAGTAACTTTTTTATTTCGTTTAAAAACGAAAAAACGCGTAAAAAATTCTCGCGTACCTGTTGAAAACCTCCCGCACGTGTGTTATAATAACCATTGAGCGTTAAGCTATATTTTATTTCTAAAAGGAGAAATTATTATGCCCAGAGTTATCAGTGACGAATGTATCATGTGCGGCGCTTGCAGCGCTACTTGCCCCGTGAGCGCTATCGCGGAAGGCGACGGAAAGTACGTTGTGGATAAAGACCAGTGCATCGATTGCGGTGCTTGCGAAGCAGGTTGCCCGGTCGGCGCCATCTCGGAGGAATAAGTCAAGACGCCGGCTCTTCGGGGCCGGCGGTTTTGTCATAAGACAGCGTGAAAAAGGTCGGGCGCTATATCGTCCGACAAGGAGTGATTATGCAGATCAATACTGCTTTATTCGACAGGGGCGATAAGATCGGCGTGGCGGTATCGGGCGGCAGGGACAGTATGAGTCTCCTGCATTATCTCGTCGAGCATAAAAACGACCTGATGATAAACGTCATCGCCATCCACGTGGAGCACGGCATCCGCGGGGCGGAGAGCCTATCCGACCAAGCCTTTGTCCTCGACTACTGCTCGCAGAACGATATCCCCGTCTGCTATACGACGGTGGACGTTCCGGGCTACGCCAAGGACCACCTCATCGGGGTGGAGCAGGCGGCGCGCGAGCTTAGGTATCATTATTTCGACGAACTGCTCCGCAAGGGCATCGTGGATAAGATAGCCACGGCGCACCAGCTCGACGACCAGTGCGAGACGGTGCTGATGCGCATCTTCCGCGGCACGGGCGTCAAGGGGCTCGAAGGCATCCCGAGCGCCAGGAGCGGCAAGTATATCCGCCCCATGCTCTCTTTGTCCCGTTTGGATATCAGCGAGTATTGCGAGGCGCACAACGTCCCGCACGTCGAGGACAGCACCAACTATAACCTTGAATATACGAGGAACTTTATCCGTCACGAGGTACTCCCCGTGGTGGAGAAGATGTTTCCTCAATATAGAAAGAGCATCGAAAGATTGACCACCGCGGCGAAGGAGATCATTGCATTCATGGACAGCGTGTCGGTCCCCTATGAAGTGGACGATAAGTCCAGGATAGTCTTCTCCGTCGAGGCGCTCAACGCCGCGCATCCCGCTTTGGTTCGTCACAGCATCCGCAAGGCGATGATCGAGCAGGGGCTCGCCCTTGACTTTGAGCAGGTCAATCTGATGGACGTATTGTCCCTCCTCAATAAGGAGACGGGCAAGGAGATCAGCCTGTCGCAGGGGCTCATCGCCATCAAGGCGCCCGAGCACCTGATGATCATGCGGGCGGCGGAAACAGTCCCCTACGAGCTCCCCTTCAAGAAGGGGGATACCCTTCTCCCCAACGGCAGCACTCTGACCGTCGGCGATTATCGCGGCGTGGGGCTTCGCTTCGACCCCAAGAAGATCCCCGAAGGGAGCGTCATCCGCAACCGCAGGGAGGGGGATGTCTTTACCACTTTCGGCGGCTTTACCAAGACGCTCGGCAACTATCTGACCAATATCAAATATCCCAGCCGTGACCGCGACGACATCCCTCTTATCGCGTGCGGCAAGGACGTTCTCGTGATCTGCGGGGTGGAGATCTCCTCCAAAGTCAAGGTGGACGAGTCCACGGAGGACGTTTATACGGTCAAGATAACGAACTGAATATGACCTCTCTCGAGATACTTCAAGAGAGATTATCTTCGCCCCTCTATCTCGTCGGCGGCGCGGTCAGGAACGAGCTCCTCGGCATCCCCGTATCCGACTACGATATCTGTGGCGACATTTCGCCCGACGACCTCGCCAAAGCGTGCGTCGGGCTTTTTACCCTTCGCGACGTCAATCCCCGTATCGGCACGGTGAAACTCTTCGGCGAAAAGGAAAGTTACGAATACACCCGTTTCCGCCGCGACAGCTACCCCGCGCTTTCGGGCGAGCATACCCCCCTTGAGGTGGAGTTCGTTTCCTCCCCCGACGAGGATGCCTTTCGCCGCGACTTCACCGTGAACGCCATCTATAAGCGGGTGACGGACGGCGTGATCCTCGACCCGACGGGCGGGATAGAAGACCTCAAGAAGAGGGTCCTCCGCACGACGCGCGCCCCCGAGGCGGTCTTTTCCGAGGACGGACTGCGCCTTCTTAGGCTCGTTCGCTTTGCGGCGGAGCTCGGCTTCGACATCGACAAGGACACCATGGCGGCGGCAAAGAAGTATGCGCCCCTCCTTAAGGATATCACCGTAGAGCGGATCAGGGAAGAGCTGGAGCGTATCCTCGCTGCCGACGTCAAATACGGCGTCAAGCGGGCGGTCTATCGCGGGCTGTGCCTTCTGCACGAACTGGGGCTTTTTGACTATTTCCTCCCCGAGATAGAGGAGGGGGTGGGCTTGGTGCAGCCCTCCAAATATCATAAGTACGACGTTTTTTATCATATCCTGAATACGGTGGACGCCGCGCCCCCGCACCTTAGGCTCGCGGCGCTTCTGCACGATATCGCGAAGCCTCTGTGTTATCGCGAGAGCGGCAACTTCTATATGCACAGCTTGGAGAGCGCCATCATGGCGGAGCGCGTGATGCGTCGCTTGAAGTATTCCAACGAAAGGATCAATCGTACGGTGGAGATAGTTCGCTGGCATATGTTCGACTTCAACGGCGAGGCGTCTGTAAACAAAAAGCGGCGCTTCGTGCAAAGGGAGTGGGATCTCCTCGAGGATATCGTCGCCTTGAAGAACGCGGACAGCGTGGGTACGGGCTACTTTGCAAGAAACGAATTCGGCGAGGCGCTCCTCGCCTTGAAAGAAAAAATGAAAGAGGAAAAGGTGCCCGTCAAGGTCACCGACCTCCCCATCAAGGGGAGCGAGCTGGAAGGGCTCGGCATAGAACCCCCGCTCAGGAGCCTCGTCCTGCGCACCCTGCTTGAACGGCAGGCGGACGAAGGTGCGTCACGCGACGAGGAAAGGATGAAAAAAGAAGCGCTCCGCATCGCGGAAGAACTACGGAGGAAAAAATGAATACGGTCATCATCATATTGCTATGCGCCATTTTGCTCGTGGGGATAGCTGTCTTTATCTCTCTGCGCTCTCTCAAGCAGGGCTCCGGCGTCACGAAAAGAGAAACGGAGGATATCGTCAAAGAGGAGAGCGAGTACCAGACCCGCTCCTTGCAGAGCTCGATGAATGCGGCGAATACCACCCTTTTGAACGCGATCACAATGCATACCGATACGCAGGGAAAGAGCATGGATCGCTTTCTGACCGTCGTCGCGGGAAATCTCGAGAGACAGGAAAAGGCGCAACAGGAATTCGTAAAGACCGTCGAGACTCGCCTTGACGCGATGAAGGCGGGGCTGGATAAGACGCTCGGCGACGTCAGACGCGAAAATACCGAGCAGCTCGACAAGATGCGCCTCGTGGTGGAAGAAAAGATGCAGGAGACCTTGAATACCAGGCTCAACCAATCCTTTGAACAGATCAATAAGCAACTGGACAGCCTGCGCGAGGGGCTCGGCGAGATGAAGGCTTTGACCGAAGGCGTCACCGACCTCAAAAAGGTTTTAAGCGGCGTAAAGACGCGCGGCGTGTGGGGCGAGATATCGCTCGGCTCCTTGATAGAGGAGATCCTTGTCGCCGAACAGTACGAGACCAACGCCAAGATCGGCAAGAAGGGCGAGGTGGTGGAATTTGCCATCCGTATGCCGGGCAAGGGGGAGGAGCCCGTCCTCCTGCCCATCGACGCCAAGTTCCCGCTTGAAGACTATCAGCGCCTCGTGGACGCCAGTGAGAACGGGGACAAGCCCGTGATAGAGGCGATGGGCGCCGCGCTGGAGCGCCGCATCAAGGAGGAGGCGAAGACCATCGCGGAGAAGTACGTCAAGCCGCCCGAGACCACCGATTTTGCGGTGATGTATCTGCCCATAGAAGGGCTGTTTGCCGAGGTGGCGAAGCGCCCGGGGCTCCTGGACTACGTGCAGTCCAAGTATCGCATTATGGTGACGGGGCCGACCACCCTCGCCGCGCTCCTCAATAGCTTGCTCGTCGGCTTCCGGACGGTCGCTATCGAGAAGAGGAGCCGCGAGATATGGAAGCTCCTGTCGGCGTTCCGCACCGAATTCGTGCGCTTCTCCGACCTCCTCGATAAGACGCAAGGCTACGTGGATAAGGCGTCCGAAGGCATCCGCAACGCCACCAATAAGAGCAATCAGATACGCAACAAACTCTCCAAAGTGGAGCTCATCGAAGGGGGGGACGACGACACCCCGCCGCCCATCGAGGGCTGAAGGGGGTTGCAAAGTGCGCGCACGCTATGATATAATAGACAAATGAATATTAAGAAAAAGCTATTACTCACCAACGTGATCATATTCGCCGTCATGGTGGCGCTCTCCTTGGTCTACAGTTTCTTTGCCGACGCTCTTCGCGATAAGTTCCCCATCAGCGGCCCCACTCGGACGGAAGTCACGGAGATATCCGACCTTCTCCTCGACGGCACGAAGACCAACGACGAGAAGGCGCGCAAGATACAGGCATACGGCTACGAGTATTCTCTCTACGACGGCGACCATCAAGCGATATATTCTTCGGGCAATACCTTGAAGCCTTACGAACTCACCATCACCTCCTCCGTGCCTGTGGTGGAGGCGTATTCCGAGAAGATAGTGATAGGCGTCCTGAATAACGGCAGGACTTACGTTGCCGTCAAGGTCATCACCCGCGAGGACGCCTTCTATACGGCGAAGAACATCGCGCTCGTGGTCATGATCATCTCGTGCGCCATCGTGGTCTTCCTCGCCTGCTACTATCAGATCTACACGATCTTCCCCCCGCTCACCGTCCTGCGCGGCGGTTTGAAGCAGGTGGCGGCGGGCAACTACGCCTACCAACTCAAAGCGGAGAAGGACGACGAGATCGGCGCGGTCATCGGCGAGTTCGAGATGATGCGCAGGAAGCTTGCCGAGCTGGATAAGCAGAAGCAGGAGTTCGACCGTCAGCGCGGCGAGATCATAGCGGGCATCAGTCACGACCTCAAGACTCCCTTGACCACCATTCAAGGCTACACCAAAGGGCTGATGGACGGCGTTGCCAATACCCCCGAAAAGACCGCTCGCTACTTAAAGACCATCTACGAGACAGCCCTCACGATGAATTCTCTCGTCAATCAGTTGCAGGACTTCTCCAAGATGGATATCGATACCATAGAGTATACATTTATGGAGCGCGACCTCGTGAAACTCATCCAGGACTTCGCTGCCATCCATATCCCCATCTACGCCACGAAAGGGCTGCGCGTCGTGACCGACCTTGCGGACAGCCCCGTTGAGGCGGATATCGACAAGGACCAATTCCTGCGCGTGATACGCAATATCCTCGACAACAGCGTCAAGTATAAGGATAAGCCCGAGGGGTCGGCGAAGATAAAGGTGTATTCGGACGGCGCGAACGCCGTATTGGAGATATCGGACGACGGTCCCGGCGTAGCCGAGCACGAAATGGAATATATTTTTGAGAGCTACTATCGCGGCGACCCCTCGAGGACCAATCCCACGACGGGCAGCGGGCTCGGGCTCTCCATCGTCAAGACCATCATCACCGCCCACGATGGAACGGTGGAAGCCGTCAACGACGGCGGCTTGAAAATCATCATCAAAATTCCCCAAAGGAGGAAAAGAAATTGAAAAGGATCTTAATTGTTGA
>DFEQ01000062.1 GCA_002368735.1 Christensenella sp. UBA3798 | reverse complement strand
TTCAAAACCGCGCAGTTACGTACAAGGAGTACGCGCCTGCGCGGTTTTTCGTAGAGCCTCGCATCTGCAACCCTTCTCCGCGCTCAATAAGGGAATGCCAAATAATTCTCTGCGCTATATCAGACTGTGACGTAGGAGAATTATTCTCCGCGCTCAATGTGTCAACCGACAATGAGTACACGCCTGCGCGGTTTTTCGTATCGGGGTCCCTGAAAAATCAAAGATTTTTGGGGGTGAATAAGCCTCGCATCTGCAACCCTTCTCCGCGCTCAATAAGGGAATGATGGGTGTATATTTGTCTCGTCTAAGCATTCTCTCCGCGCTATGTCTGGCTGTGTAGAGAGAATCCGTTCGTGAGCGTAGCGAACTATGACGCCCTTCCCGAAGATGCTCTTGCATCAAGGGGAGAAAGGGAGCGTGATCGCGCCGATAGGCGCGATGAGGGTTTTTATGCGCATACGTCGTCACTATCCGCTTTGTTGCTCCCTTGACAGAAAGTGCTTTCGCTGCTATAATAAAATAACTAGTTATTTTACACGGCGTGCTTTTCGGCACGAAAGGAGAAGGATATGGAAGAGAAAGCACTATGCTTGGGTGAGGGCGAACGCATCGTCAAGCGCTACGATTTTCCGCAGGACTTTTCGCCCGAGGGGGAGGACTCCTTGATCTTCACCGATAAGCGATTGATCAAGCGGGACGTCCGCGGGGAGATGCTCGTGCAGAAGGAAGTCCTGCTCAGCGAGATCGATCAGGTGGAGACCGTCTCTTATCCTCGTAACATTATCGAGGTCAGCGGAACGGTGAGGAATATAAAGTCCCTTGAATTCTTCATGTTGATCTCTGCCATCGCATTGCTGATCGCCTCTTATGTATTGGGGATAATCTATGACTTTTCCGGGCACGGATCCGTCCTTTGGATCCTGAGTATCGTCCTCGGCGGTGTTGCGCTTCTTCCCTTGATCATAGGGGTTGTCAAGCTGCTGAAGAGGAGATCGGGATCTGTGAGCGTCCGTAAAAAGGCGTTACTTCTGACGATCGTATCTATCGCGGTCTTATGCTTCATCGGATACTTCTTTTTGATGGGATATCATCGTTTTCGCCTGAACGTGACGGGAGTCGTGGTCGGTGGCATTTCGCTTTTCCTGCTCATTATCGCCGGTATTCTATTCGCACTTACAAAAAAAAGGCAACAGGCGGAGAAGAAAGTTGTCTTGAAGATCTCCGTCCTCAAAAGAGCCACCGATGCCTGCGCGCTCTCTATCGAGAAAGAATTTGATACATCCGAAGAGGCGGCTGCGATCACTGCCGAGATCGGCGCGCTCGTCTTTCGGCTGTCGTCCGACGACGCAGCAAAGTAGGAATAAGGAACTCGATTGAAAAAAGTCTCGGGTGACCGAGACTTTTTTTGTGTCTTCAAGGGAGCTCTATGGGAAAGATCAAAATATCTTTTCGCTCAAGATGTCTTGCGGGTTGACGTCGATAATGGCGCAGAGATTTGCAAAAGTATCGAGGGCGGGGAGCTTGTCGCCCTTTAGATAGTGCGAGATGGTCTGTTGCGACACGCCGAGCCTCTTTCCGAGTTCGGTCTGTGTTAAGCCGCTTTGGCGTATCGCCGCAGCGAGGTTTTGTTGAATAATCTCCAAAGTAACCATATTTAAAGTTTACACCCTATGGGCGTATTAATTTCTTGACTTACGCCTATTAGGCGTGATATACTGACAAAAAAGGAGGATAAACTATGGAACCGGAATATGTTGCAGTCAGATCTGCGCTATATGATTTTAGTTTTTTGACCTGCCTCGTGCTGTTGGTCTTAGGAGTACTTCCCGGAATAATTTATATAAGTTATAAGGTGATTTCGGCACATCACTGCACGGTTGAATTTTATCCCAACAAATATATACTCAAAAGCGGGGTCTTCAATACGCAAGAGAATGAAGTCGTTTTTAAGGGTGTACTGTCTGTGGTTTGTAATAGGTCGCTCGGTGGCAAAATCCTCGGATACGGAACGGTGAAAGCAGACGTTGCCGGTAAGTCCAATATTTGCTTAGAGGGAGTGAAGGAGCCCGAAGAATTGAGGAATTATCTCTTGACGAGGAAGATTGACGTAGACGAGATCAGTCACACCATCATTAATTAAAACAGTTTTTACAGTTTGCGGAGCGGGTGGGAGTTAAGTAATTCGCCATCCCGCATCCCGCATCTCGCATTAAAAATGCCGAAGGCTTGCTTCGGCATATTTTTTTACTTATCGCTGCTTTCAAAGAACTGCATCGGGTCGACTTTCTCTCCCTCGGCGTCCCATACTTCGAGGTGGAGGTGGGGACCTTTGTGCTTTTCGAAGGTGCCCGTTTCGGCGATCTTACCGATGACGTCACCCTTCTTGACGGTCTGACCGACCGTGACCGACACGTCGCTGCCGAGCAAGCTATACACCGTCTTCATGCCGCTTTCGTGAAGCACCACTACTTCGGTGCCGCGGAGCACGCTGGTCGTGATGCTCTCCACCTTGCCGCCGTAGACGCACTTTACCTCGGTGCCCACTTCCGCTGCGACGTCGTAGGCTTCGTGCGTCGCCCACTGGTTCAAGGTGGCGTTGTATATGAGGGTATCGTTGGCGAATACCCCCACCGTTTCACCGTCGAGGGGGAGGCTGAACAGCACTTCCTCCACCACCGCAACGGGTTCGGTGGTGATGGGGTCGGGCTGTGGCTCTACCGTCACGGGGACGTTGTCGCTCGGCGCGGGCGTTTCGGTGATAGAGGCGTCGATGACGTCCTCTGCGCCGCCCTTCTGTTTGAGGGCGTAGGTGACCGCCACCATCGTTGCGATAGCTATCACGCAAACGATCATAAGTATTAAGTAGAGATTCTTCTTGATGAAGTTTGCGAACTTTTGATTTTTGGGTTTGTTTGTCTTTTCCATATTTTACCTCCGTCACAGGGATTATGGTCCGAAACGGCGGCGTTATACAGGGAAAGAAAAGTTTTTTTTAGCGGAAGGCGGGCGGCTTTTCCCCCTTGTTCTTGACTATATAAGACGTATCTTTTATAATAAAGTTATGAGAAAGATCAGTTTAGCGGGTTACGGTTTTTTGGAAAAAATGAGTACGGAGGAGACTTTCGCTCTTCTTGAACGCGTGGGGTTCGACGCAATCGACTATCCTCTTTACGGAGAGGAGAAGGGTTTGGAGTTCGCTTTCGGCGATAAGACCTCCGAGCGGGCAAAAGTCATTCGCTCTGCCGCGGAGGATCACGGCGTCGTCATCGGACAGACGCATGCTCCCTACGGCTACCGCGAGGAGCATAAAGGGGACGTCGCGGCGATCCTTGATATGTATCGTCGCGCGGCGGAGGCCACCGCTCTCCTCGGCGCTAAGCTCATGGTCGTGCACCCCTTGAAGTTCAACGACTGCATCCGCGACTACAGGCGCGAAGAGTGCTTTGACCTCAATATCGAGATATTCCAAAGGCTGACCCCCATCCTGAAGGAGACGGGCGTCACCGCCCTCCTGGAAAATATGTTCGTCACCGAGCACGGCGACGGCTGGTTCCGCCTCCTGCCCACCATCTATTCGTCGGGGGAGGAACTCAGGCGCGCGGCGGATATTCTCGGCGACAGCTACGGCGTATGCTGGGATAGCGGGCACGCCTTTATCACCAAGGAAGATATCTTGGGAACGCTTCGCACGATAGGAGGGCGCCTCATGGCACTCCATTTGCACGACAATACCGGCGACCGCGACGATCATCTGCCGCCCCATTTCGGCAAGATGCCGATGGATGAGGTGGTCAGCGGCTTGAAGGAGATCGGCTATGCGGGCAACCTCAACTTTGAAGTGCGCTTCACGGCGGTGCCGACCGAGATGCTCGAGGCGGCTATGCGCTACGTATATGCAGTGGGCGCGGCTTTTCGCCGCCGCATTGACGGAGAATAGAGTATGAAAAATGTAGTAGTTCACGCATCCACATCCTACGAGGTCGTCATCGGCAGCGGCGCGTCCGCTTTGATCGGCGAGAAGTTGAAAGAGCTCGGTCGCACGGGCAAGGTGCTCATCGTCTCGGATAGCAACGTGGCGCCTCTCTATGCGGAGGGGGTGGCGGACGAACTGGTCTATCACGGCTTTGAGCCCACCATCTTCACTTTTGACGCGGGGGAGGAGTCCAAGAACCTTTCTACCTACGGCGACGTCCTCGCTTTCCTTGCGGAAGAAGGCTTCACCCGCACCGATACCGTGCTCGCCCTCGGCGGCGGGGTGGTAGGCGACCTGGCGGGCTTTGCCGCGGCGACATATATGCGGGGCATCCATTTTATCAATATGCCCACCAGCCTCCTCGCGGCGATAGATTCGTCGGTGGGGGGCAAGACGGCGGTGGATATGCCGCAGGGCAAGAACCTCGTGGGTGCCTTTTATCAGCCCGAACTCGTTTTGTTCGATACCGACTTTATGAAGACGCTTCCCTACGACGAGATCCGTAACGGTCTAGGCGAAGGGGTCAAATACGCCGTGCTCGAGGGGGGCGAGATATTCTCTATCCTCGACGCGGGCTTGACGAGCGAGAACCTCGAGGACTTTATCGCGCTGTCGGTGGACGCCAAGCGGAGGATCGTGGAAGCGGACGAAAAGGAGGGCGGGCAAAGGAAACTCCTGAACCTCGGGCACACCGTTGCCCACGCCGTGGAGACCTTGACCGAGTTCGTGGTGCCGCACGGCGTTGCGGTGGCGTACGGCGTCAGGGTGATGGCGCGCCTAGCTTACGAGCGCGGGGAACTATCGGAGGAGGACTTCTATAAAATCGAGGAACTGCTCCTCGGCAACGACCTCGCTTTGGAGCTCAACCCCGTGGAGGAGCTCATCCCCTATTTTTCGGCAGATAAAAAGAAGGCGGGGCAGGTCTTGACCCTCGTCACCATCGCAGGCATCGGCGACTGCCGCCTGACAAACGTGAACGTAGAGGACTTGCCGCGCTATTTTGAGGGGGCTTGATATGGCGCGTTACTGTTTGATAGGCAAGAGGCTGGATTACAGCTATTCCAAGGTCGTGCATAACAAGCTCGGCTACGACTACGACCTCGTAGAGGTCGCGCCCGAGGCTCTCGCCGACTTTATCCGCTCGGGGCGCTACGAGGCGTTTAACGTCACCATTCCCTACAAGAAGGCGGTGATCCCCTTTTTGGACGAGATATCGCCCGAGGGTGAGGCGCTCGGCGTAGTGAACCTCGTGGTGCGAGAGGGTAAAAAGCTCAAGGGCTATAATATGGATATCCGCGGCTTGGAGTATGCGCTCGCGAAGACGGGCGTATCGCTCCAAGGCAAGAAGGTATTGATACTCGGCACGGGCAATACCTCCGCGACGGCGGAATACTTGGCGCGGGAAAAGGGCGCGCAGGAGATAATCAAGATATCCCGCTCGGGTGAGGAGAATTACGGCAATATCGCGCGGCATAAGGACGCCGCCTATATCATCAACACCACGCCTGTCGGCACCTTCCCCGGCAACGAGGACGGGCTCGTGGACCTCTCGCTCTTTCCCTCTCTCGAAGGGGTGCAGGAGGTCATCTA
>DFEQ01000068.1 GCA_002368735.1 Christensenella sp. UBA3798 | reverse complement strand
TCTCCCACTGCATGATGTGGTTCTTATCCGCCTTTTTCCATAGGGCAAAGTCGGCGGGATGGCGCTTCTCGCTGTTCTCCTCGATACGGGCGCCCGCCTCCTTCTCGTCCACGGTCTGTCCGGACAGTTTGCCGTAGCCGGGGAACTTACTGATATCAAAATAGATGCCGTCCGATATCTCGTAGGCATAGCCCTTCTCCATCAGCCCTTTGACGAATTCTATCATCTCGGGGATATGCTCGGTCGCCTTGGCGATGATCTCGGGACGACCCACGTTCAAGGCGTCGATATCCTTAAAGAACGCCTCGGTATAGAAAGCCGCGATCTCCCAAGGGGTCTTGCCCTCTTTCCTCGCCGCCTTCTGCATCTTATCCTCGCCGTCGTCACCGTCCGAGAGGAGGTGTCCGACGTCGGTGATATTCATCACACCCTTGACCTTATAGCCGCAATAGCGGAGCGACCTCCGAAGGAGGTCCATAAAGATATAGGTGCGCATATTGCCGATGTGGGCATAGCTGTACACCGTGGGGCCGCAGGAATACATCCTGACGAGGTTACCCTGCAAGGGGGTGAATTCTTCCTTTTCGCGATCTAACGTGTTATAGACTTTCATACTTCTCCGTTTTCGTCCTTTTTATCGCCATTCTCCGCCTTTTCCAGGTCAAGGCTGAGGGCGCCGTCCGCTTCGTCAAACTTGCGCGCGGTGATGCCGAGCTTCCCTTCCAGCTCCTCAATACGACGATTGAGGCGCTTGAACTCCGCGAGGATGGGGTCGGGAAGCTTGATCTGGTCCATATCCGCGATGCGGACGTCATCCTGCTTTACCACGCGTCCGGGCACGCCCACAACGGTGGAATTGGGCGGAACTTCCTTCAATACCACGCTATTCGCCCCTATCTTGCTATCGTGCCCGACGGTGAAGGGTCCGAGCACCTTCGCCCCCGCCGATATCATCACTCTGTCCTGCACGGTGGGGTGGCGCTTGCCCTTATCCTTGCCCGTGCCGCCGAGGGTGACGCCCTGATAGATGACTACGTCGTCCCCTATCTCCGCGGTCTCGCCGATGACGACGCCTGCGCCGTGGTCGATAAAGAGGCGCCTGCCTATCTTTGCGGCGGGATGGATCTCGATGCCCGTCTTCTTCTTCGCACGCTGAGATATCACCCTCGCGATGAATTTGAAGCCGTGCTCGTAAAACCAATGCGCGCGGCGGTACATCCTGAGCGCGATGATGCCCGAGTAGGTGAAATACACCTCCCAAAAGCTCCTCGCCGCGGGATCCTTGTCGAGGACGTTCATTATGTCCTCTCTCGTTCTCTTGCTGACAAAGCACATTTTTCTTTCCTTTATTCCAAGACAGCCTTGATCCTTCTGACGCCCGCCGAAGAGCTCTGCTCTTTCACGATGCGGAACTTGCCGAGTTCGCCGGTATTCTTGGCGTGCGGGCCGCCGCAGATCTCGGTGCTGTAATCTCCTATTTGATACACTTTGACGATCTCGCCGTACTTGCTGTCAAATACGCCTATCGCCCCCATTTTCTTGGCTTCCGCCACCGTCATTTCGCGGCATACGACGTCCACCTTTGCCGCGATGGCGCCGTTGACGTAGTCCTCTATTTTCTTTATCTCCTCGGGGGTCAACGGACGGTCGAGGTTAAAGTCGAAGCGCAGGCGCTCCGCCGTGATGTTGCTGCCCTTTTGGCGGATATTCTCATCTACTATTGTACGCAGCGCGGCGTTCATAAGGTGCGTCGCGGTGTGCAGCCTCGTGACCTCTTCGGTATTATCCTGCAAGCCGCCCTTGAAGCGCTGTTCCGCGCCCGCGTGCGACTTCTGCTGATGCTCCTCGAAAGCCTTGTGATAGCCCTCGACGTCCACCTCGTAGCCGATCTCCTTGGCGAGCTCCACCGTCATCTCGATGGGGAAGCCGTAGGTGTCGTACAGCTTAAACGCCGTCTTGCCCGAAAGCCTCTTCACGGGGAGGTAGGAGATGACCTTCTCGAACTCCTTGAGCCCCTGCTGGAGGACGGCGGAGAAACGAGCGACTTCCTTCTCGAGCTCGGTGACGATCTTCTCGGCGTTCTCCTTTATCTCGGGATAGATGTCCTTATACTGGTCGATATACACCTTCGCCACCTCGGTCAAAGCGCCTTCCTTGAGGTCGATGACTCTGCCGAAACGCACGGCGCGACGGATCAAACGGCGCAGCACGTAGCCCTGGTCCACGTTGGAGGGGGTGACGCCCTTTTGGTCACCGAGGAGCATGGTGGAGGTGCGGATATGGTCGGCGATGATGCGCATCGCTTTGGTGACTTCCTCGCTCTCGCCGTACTTTTTACCCGAAAGCTCCTCTATCTTCGCGATGGCGTTCTTGAGTAGGTCTGTCTCATACACCGACTTGTAGCCGTTGAGGATGCAGAGCGTGCGCTCGAGACCCATACCGGTATCCACGTTCTTCTGCGCAAGGGGGGCAAAAGAGCCGTCCGCCTGCTTATTGTACTGCATAAAGACGTCGTTCCAGATCTCGATATATTTGCCGCAATCGCAGGCGGGAGAGCACTCGTCCGAGCACTTGGGCTTGCCTGTGTCTATAAACATCTCGGTATCGGTGCCGCAGGGCCCGGTCTGTCCGGCAGGACCCCACCAGTTGTTCTTTTTCGGGAGGAAGAAGATCCTCTCCGCGGGGATGCCGCACTTCATCCAAATGCTCGCCGCTTCCTCGTCGCGGGGCGCCGTTTCGTCCCCCGCAAAGACCGATACGGCAAGGCGATTTTTATCGATGCCGAGCACCTCGGTCAGGAACTCGAAGCTCCAGGAGATAGCCTCCTTCTTGAAGTAGTCGCCGAGCGACCAGTTGCCCAGCATCTCAAAGAAGGTGCAGTGCGTGGCGTCGCCCACCTCGTCGATATCGCCCGTTCTGACGCACTTCTGCACATCGGTGAGACGGGTGCCCTGCGGGTGCTTCTCACCCGACAGATAGGGGACGAGGGGATGCATGCCCGCCGTGGTGAAGAGCACGGTGGGGTCGTTCTCGGGGATCAAAGAGGCGCCGGGAATGATGGCGTGACCTCTGTCCTTGAAAAAGTTCAGATACAGTTTGCGCAAAGTGATAGAATCCATATAGTCGAACTTCCTTTTATTATTTCACGCCTTAGGCGTGGATTGATCAAAGTATTCCGCCAGCTTGGCAGTGGCGAAGGAGGGGGGCATCCCCTCGAGGGTAGCCATGGCGATCTTCCTCCTCGGGAGGGGGAAGGAGAGGGGGACGAGCACGAGTTCGCCCGACGCGAGCTCCTTGGAGATATATTCCTTGGTCACGCAACCCACGCCGAGCCCCGCCTTGACGCACTCCGCCACGAGGTCCACGCTGCACAGCTCGAACTCGGGGGTGAGCTTGCCGCCGAGCGCCTCGATGGCGCGCTCCACGGCGCGACGGGTGCTGGAGCGCTCCTCGAGAAGTATCAGGGGGAGAGAGGTGAGCTCGCTGACCGACAGTTCGTGGTCGAAGCGGGAGGCATAGGCGGCGCTTGCCACGAAGCACTCGCCGATATCGGCGCAGGGGGTCAGAGTGATGCCCGCGTAGGGGGTATCGTCCACCCTGTTGATAAAGCCGAGGTCCACCTTGCCCGACTTCAAGAGGTCCATGATCTCGTCCGTCGTGCGGTTGGTGATCTTGATATTGATTTTGGGATACTTCCTCTTAAAGCGCTCGATGCGAGGAAGAATGAAGTACTTGGTGATGGTGTCGGAGGCGCCGATATGCACCGTGCCCTCCTCCAAGCCGCGCATCTGCGAAAACTTGTTCTCCGCGGCGGTGAGCTCGTCGTAGGCGCGCGAGACGTACTCGTACATCATCTTGCCTTCGGGGGTGAGCTCCATCCCCTTGGCGGTACGCACGAAAAGCCTGCCGCCGAGCTGCTCTTCGAGCTGCTTGATGCCATAAGAAACGGCGGGCTGAGAGATAAAGAGCTCTTTGGAAGCCTTGGACAGATTCCCCGTCTTGGCAACGGTATAGAATACTCTGTAAAATTCGAGCTTTACCATCGAGCGTGCACCTCCCTTAATGTCTATAAAAAATTATATACACTACGCGCGCAAAAGGCAAGGGTTTTTTATGACCGACCGCCTAAGGACGCTTTAAAACACTTTTCAAAATGCAGAAGACAGATAGAAAAGTGCAGGTGCAAGGCATATCCACCCCCAAAAATCTCTGATTTTTCAGGGACCCCGAGACGGAAAAGAGCCGCAGGCGCGGCGCGCAGTGAAGTTGCTCGCATTGCGAGCAGTGAAGTTGACTTCGTCAGTGAAGTTATTCGCTGTAGGCGAATAGTGAAGTTTGCGACTATGGCGCAAGTTATGGATGAAATAGGGTAATTGCCGCAATAGCGGCATGAATTGGCGATATTCATCGCCGTGAGAGGATATTTTGGAGCAAATTCCGAATTCCGCATTAAATTAAATTCCGTGCGCAAGCAGTGAGTGCGTAGAAGGGTGCAGATGCGAGGCTCTACGAAAAACCGCGCAGGCGCGTATTATTAACAATCGTGCGCAAGCAAGAAGCGAATAGAAGGGTGTAGTAGCGAGGCGGATCCACCCCCAAAAAACTCTGTTTTTTCAGGGACCCCGAGACGGAAAAGAGCCGCAGGCGCGCAACATACCCCCACGTGCGCAAGCAGTAAGGGTGGAGAGTGGTGCAGTGGCGAGGCATCAACGAAAAATCCCGCAGGCGCGTACTTTTCGTACGTAACTGCGGGATTTTGAGTTGTAACAAAGCCAATGTGCCGCTATACGCCCTTACTGCTTGCGCACAACGTCGTGGGCACCCCCTTCCACTATCGAGGTGGAGGAAACCACCGTCAGGTTCGCTTTTTCCTGCAATTCTGGGATGGTCAGCGCGCCGCAGTTACACATCGTGCTCTTGACCTTCGCGGTGGTCATCGCCACGCCATCCTTGAGTTTGCCCGCGTAGGGGACGTAGCTGTCCACGCCTTCTTCGAAGGTGAGCGCCGCCTTGCCGCCGAGATCGTAGCGCTGCCAGTTCCTCGCGCGGGCGCTGCCCTCACCCCAGTATTCTTTCATATAGGTGCCGTTGATCTTCACGATATTGGTCGGGCTCTCGTCGAAGCGGGAGAAGTATCTGCCCAGCATCACAAAGTCCGCGCCCATCGCGAGAGCGAGGGTCACGTGATAGTCGTGCACGATGCCGCCGTCCGAGCAGATGGGGACGTAGATGCCCGTTTCCTTGTAGTATTCGTCGCGCGCCTTAGCGACCTCGATGACCGCCGTCGCCTGTCCTCTGCCGATACCCTTGGTCTCGCGGGTG
>DFEQ01000037.1:31363-33206 GCA_002368735.1 Christensenella sp. UBA3798 | reverse complement strand
GCCATCATGCCGAGGTCCTTCTTCTTGGTCCTCTTACCTGCCGCCGCGAACTTCGCGACAGAGCCGGTCGGGGTGGACTTAGAGGACTGACCGCCGGTGTTAGAGTACACCTCGGTGTCGAGGACGAGGACGTTCACGTCTTCGCCGCAGGCGAGCACGTGGTCCAAGCCGCCGTAACCGATGTCGTATGCCCAGCCGTCGCCGCCGAAGATCCAAATGGACTTCTTCACGAGGCAATCCTTAGAGGCAAGGATCTCCTGCGCGAGGTCGTAGCAGGCGCATTCCGGCTTGCACTCGGAGAGGAGGGAAACCAGCTTCTCGGAAGCAGCCTTGCTGCCCTCCGCGCTCTTGCGGTTATCCAGCCACTCCTGCGCCGCCGCCTTGACTTCGTCCCTCTTGGCGACTTCCTTTAAGGCTTCGATCTTCTCGGCAAGCTTGCTTCTGCGCTGTGCGTAAGCGAGGTTCATGCCGTAGCCGAACTCCGCGTTGTCCTCAAAGAGGCTGTTTGCCCAGGCGGGACCGTGACCTTCCTTATTGACGGTGTAGGGGCAGGTCGGAGCGCTGCCGCCGTAGATGGAGGAGCAGCCCGTCGCATTCGCCACGATCATCCTGTCGCCGAACATCTGGGTGATGACCTTGACGTACGGAGTCTCGCCGCAGCCTGCGCAAGCGCCCGAGAACTCGAAGTAGGGCTGTCTGAACTGGCTGCCCTTGACGGTCGTCGCCTTGCAACCGGGGCAAGCGCTGACGTCCACGTCGGGGAGAGTCTTGGAATAATTGTAGTTGACGGTCTCATCGTCCACGACGGAGCCGAGCGGCACCATCACGAGAGCCTTATCCGCAGCTGCCGCGCCCTTTTCACCGGCGGCGATAGCCTTCTTATCGGCACCCTCGTTCACCGGGCAGACGTTGGCGCACACGCCGCAGCCCATACAGTCGAGCGGAGAGACCTGCATACGGAAGTTATAGCCCTTATTGCCCGTCATAGCCTTGGTGGCGAAAGACGCGGGAGCATCCGCGCCCTCCGCGACGACCGCGGGACGGATACAAGCGTGCGGGCAGACAAATGCGCACTGGTTACATTGGATACACTTCTCGGCGTTCCACTTCGGGACGAGGACGGCGACGCCGCGCTTCTCGTACTGGGTGGTACCGGTCGGCACCGAGCCGTCCGCATTGAAGGCGGAGGAGGGGAGCTTGTCGCCTTCCTGCGCGATGATGGGAGCGATGGTCTTCATGAAGTACTCGCTGCCCTCCACCTTCGCCATATCGGCGCCGGTGGTCGCGTCCGCCCAAGAAGCGGGCACGTCGATCTTGACGAGGTTCGCCTCGGCGCTGTCGATCGCGTCGTAGTTCATCTGCACGACGGCGTCGCCCTTCTTCGCAAAGGACTTATACGCCATCTTCTTCATAAACTCAACGGCATCCGCGTAGGGGATGATATTCGCGATCTTGAAGAATGCGGACTGGAGGATGGTATTGGTCCTACCCTTGAGGCCGAGACCCGCGGCGATCTTGATAGCGTCGATGACGTAGAGGTTGATGTGCTTCTTCGCGATGTCGCGCTTGACGGCGGCGGGAAGAACGTGCTCGAGCTCCTCAACGGTCAACGCCGAGGTATTGAGGAGGAAGGAGCCGCCCTCTTTGATATCGCCCGTCATATTGTAGCGGGTGATGTAGGAGGGGTTACTGCACTGCACGAAGTCAGCCGCGTCGATGAGGTAAGCGGACTGGATCTTGGTGTCGCCGAAACGCAGGTGGGAGACGGTGATACCGCCCGACTTCTTGCTGTCGTAGAAGAAGTAGCCCTGCACGTACTTATCGGTGTGGTCACCGATGATCT
>DFEQ01000037.1:1426-31288 GCA_002368735.1 Christensenella sp. UBA3798 | reverse complement strand
TCTTGATGCTGTTCTTATTCGCACCGACGGTGCCGTCCGAGCCGAGACCCCAGAACTTGCAGGAAATGGTGCCTGCGGGCGCCGCGTCGTACTTCTCGGAAAAGTCGAGAGAGGTGTGGGTCAGGTCATCGTAGATACCCACGGTGAAGTGGTTCTTGGGCTCTTTCTGTTCGAGGTTCTTATACACCGCGTAGACCATAGAGGGGTTGAACTCCTTGGAGCCCAAACCATACCTGCCGCCCACGACCTTGATATTCGTCATGCCGTGCTCGAGGAGAGCGGAGCAAACGTCGAGGTACAAGGGCTCGCCGAGGGAGCCCGCTTCCTTGGTCCTATCAAGCACCGCGAGCTTCTTGACGCTCTTCGGGAGAGCCTTGAGGAATGCGTCCACGGCGAAGGGGCGATACAAGCGGACCTTCAAGAGGCCGACCTTGTGACCTTCCTTGTTCATCTTGTTGATGGTCTCCTCCACGGCGTCTGCGCCCGAGCCCATGAGGACGATGACGTTCTCCGCGTTGGGGTCGCCGACGTAGTCGAAGAGGTGATAGCTCCTGCCCGTGAGAGCGGAGACCTTATCCATCATCTCCTGCACGATGGCGGGAGTGGCTTCGTAGTATTTATTGGCGGTCTCGCGGTTCTGGAAGTAGATGTCCGCGTTCTGCGCCGTACCGCGCTGGATGGGGTGCTCGGGGTTAAGAGCGCGAGCGCGGAAGTCCTCGATGTCCTTCATATCCACGAGGCTCTTCATCTCGTCGTACTCGATCATGTCGATCTTGCTGACTTCGTGAGAAGTGCGGAAACCGTCGAAGAAGTGGAGGAAAGGAACTTTCGCCTTCAAGGTGGAGAGGTGGGCGACAAGCGCAAGGTCCATGACCTCCTGCACCGAGTTGGACGCGAGCATCGCAAAACCCGTCTGACGGCAAGCCATCACGTCCGCGTGATCGCCGAAAATGTTGAGAGCGTGCGCCGCAAGGGCACGAGCGCTCACGTGGAAGACGGTGGGCAGCAGTTCGCCCGCGATCTTATACATATTGGGGATCATCAGGAGCAAGCCCTGGCTCGCGGTGTAAGTGGTGGTAAGCGCACCTGCCACGAGGGAGCCGTGCACAGCGCCCGCCGCGCCGCCTTCGGACTGCATCTCCGCCAAACGGAGCTTCTGCCCGAACATATTCACGCGACCTTGCGCAGACCATTCGTCGGCGACCTCAGCCATCGGAGAGGACGGCGTGATCGGATAGATCGCCGCAACTTCCGAGAAGGCATACGCAACGTGGCTCGCCGCAGTATTACCGTCAACAGTTTGTTTGAAACTCATAAAGTACCTCCTTATAGGGTAAAGTAAAAATAACTGAAATCATTATAATGCGCGGGTGCGGGCGTGTCAAACAAAAAATGCGCAAACGATTTAATAATGATTTAATTAGGAATGAGGAATTAGGAATTAGGAATGAAGGGTCGCCGCGCGAATGATGTTGCACAGAGTACAAATCGAGGTATTATGATCATAAAAGAAAGGAACAAAGTGCCCTTCGTTCCCGATTTCTTATTACAATAGATCCTTAACTTCTCGCTTTGCGAGAAATATCACTTTTGGCAACGCCGAAAATATCACTCCGCAAAGCGGAATATCACTTGCCCATCGGGCAAATATCACTGCGGTCATGCGACCTCTTTACGCTCAACAAACAGTCATTCGTGGGATGCTTATAGACGTGAAAGTGCCCTTATGCGCGCTCACTGCAGCAAGAGTCCGCGTTCGCCGTCCAGCACGCGCATTATCTTTAGTTCTTCCCCGCTCTCCGCATCCACGTAGACGAAATACTTGTCCTCCCCCTTGGTGCCGTAGAATTCATACGTCAACACTTCGCCGCCCCCCTTGGTGGGGACGAGGGCGAGGCGGCAGGAAGTGACGGCGATATACTCGCTGATCGCGTCTGCGGCTTCCTGCTCGGTGACGGTGGGGGCTTCGAGGGTGCGCTCCTCGTGGTTGTAGATATAGTTCAAGGCTTCCATGCCGATGACCTTTCCGCTCTCGGCGCCCACCTTGACCTTTATAAGGTCGGGGTAGAGGATCACGCCGTCCAGATAAGCGGCGAGGTTCACGTAATAGACGTTGTCGTACAGGCTCGCCCACACCGCTTTCATCCCCGAGAACCCGAGGGAGCGGAGATAACTTTCGGCGGCGCTTTCCGCCTCGGAAGCCGACACACGCACGCTACCTTCTAAGGCTTCTGGCATGGCGAAAGACACGGGGAAAGCGCCCTTTTTCGCCACCGTGACGTACGCCCTGCCCGCCGAGGTCGTGACCTCGCAGTCGTAGGTCTCGAAATAGGTCTTACTGCCGCTTTTTACGGATATATCCGTATTTTCGTCCGCACTTGCCACCTTCGTCACCACGGCGCGGCAGCCGCTTTCATCCACCTCTTCCCCGTGAAGCGCCTTGGGGGTACGCTCAGCGAGGGAATCGCTGAAAGGACCGTCGTAGATCATGGAGGGATAGTCCACCTCCTTATCCTCAAAGGAGCGGAGGGTGCGGCTGAAGGTGCTGTCCGCCTCGCGCAGGCTATCCACGAAGGAGAAGCCGCCCGATTCCACTTCCTCCGAGAGTGCGGCGAGCGAAGCTTTGATCTCGCGGACGGAGAGCGCTATCTCATCCACCGTGGCGCGGTCGTTCTCCGAGATACTGCCCCCCTTATTCAGCTTATCGTCGAGATACTTCGCGAAGTCTCCCGTCTGATTGATAAACTTCATAATGCGGCTGTCCCCCGCGTTTTCGGGGGTGAAGTCGGACATATTCTCCGCCGCGGCGGTGGCATAGGTGCTGATATCGGCAAGGTACTCCTGTTTGAGCGCCTTACCCGATGCCACGGTCAACTTGTTGGTGGCATTTTCTAAGCCATCCACGTTATAGAGGAGTGAATAATAGCTCTTTCGATAGGTGCTCTCGGCGAGGGTGCGGTACCTTTCGTCCGCGGCGCCTTCCTCCGCCCGAGCTGTGGCGTACAGCGCGGCGAACACCCCCGACAGCACCGCGAGAAGCGCGATGACGACGATGGCTGCGCCCGCTTTGATCCTATTTCTTTTATCCATACTGCGTTCTCTCATACGCCCTCCTTATAAGGCAAAGTTATGCTTGCCGATAGAAAGCATCACCGTCCTCGACCATATCCAACTGCTGGTAGCGGTGGCGGGGTTGTAATAATACAAACAACCGTTGGTGGGGTCCCACCCGTTCAGAGCGTCCTGCGCCGCCTTCTTCGCATTCGCGTCGGGAGTCAGATTGATCTGCCCGTCCGCTACGCAGGTAAAGGCGTAGGGCTGATAGATGACGCCCGAGATGGTATTGGGAAACTTGGAGGAGCGCACGCGGTTGAGGATCACCGCGCCTACGGCGACCTGCCCCGTATAGGGCTCCCCGCGCGCCTCGGCATAGATGCACTTGGCAAGGAGATAGGCGTCGCCGGACGAGTAGTTCCCGCCCGACGTCGAAGCGCCGCTTGAGGACGAAGAGGACAGCTTGATCCCCATCGCCGCGGCGGTCTTTGCCCCCACGACGCCGTCGGCGGTCAGCCCGTTTTTCCTTTGGAAATACTTGACGGCGGCTACCGTCTTGGGGCCGTAGATGCCGTCCACCGAGCCCGTATAATAGCCCCAGTTTTTCAGTTTAGTCTGCACCGTTTTGACAAGGGTCCCGGACGAGCCCTGCTTCAATACCTCAGCCTCCGCCCTCTCGCCGCCCCGCGCCCCAAAGAGTGCAAAAGCGACCGCAAAGCAAAGTGCGACTACCATCATTGAAATAAACGCTTTTTTCATATCCACCTCTTTTTTTCACAAGGTAGTATGCAAAAAACAATTTGAAAAATACAGCAAGGTATATTCCCGCCCCAAAGAGGCGATACTCAACGTATGAAACGCTACATATTGATTTTTCTATTGCTCATCATCGCCGCCGTATCCGCCACGCTACTCCTCATCTCCTGCGCCCCCGCAGATACAAATAAGAGTGACTATATAAGGATACACGTCCGCGCAAACTCCGACAGCGCGGAAGACCAATCGGTAAAACTCGCGGTGCGCGACAGTATCGTGCAATATATCTCCCCTCTCGCGATCGGCATAGAGAGCAAGGATGAGATGTGGCGACTACTGAATAACAAAAAAGACGAGATAAAACGAAGGGCAGAGGACACTCTCGTCAGCTGCGGCTACGACTACGGCTGCCGCGTGCGCCTCGGGAACGAGACATTCCCCACCAAGACGTACGGCGACCTGACCCTCCAAGAGGGAGAATACGACGCCGTCATCGTGGAACTCGGGACGGGAGAAGGCAAAAACTGGTGGTGCGTAGCCTACCCGCCCCTCTGCTTCATCGCCGCCGAAGAAACGGGCAAAGAAGAGGTCGAATATCGCAGTTGGATCACCGAATTATTTAAAAAGTAATTCCATTTATCTAATATTACACTTGTCTAATATATTCTTAACTTTCTCGAAACGGTATTTTTACGCAATTTATTCGGAATCATCCGCAAAAGATATCACAAAAAAGCGAGCGCGGAGAAGGTGGTAGAGGCGAGCGCTCCGTGAAAAGTGGGGCAGGCGCGTACCATAGCGTACGTAACTGCCCCTTTTTGAAACGGTAGCGAAGTATATGCCGCCTTATACGCGCTCGCTTACTTTTGACGGAAAATCAAAACTTTTCGCCCCTCCTCCAAAGGCTCTGCCAAGAAAGGATTTGCCTTCACGAGCGCGCTCGGCAGCACCCCCACGCTCCTTGCGATGGACCATAAGTCCTCCCCCTTCTCGGCAAAATAAACGCTGATACCCGCTTCGCTCTCGGGGATAGGGGCTCCCTCCTTGACCTCGGAAAGGTAGGTATAGCACCTCTTTTCATACAGCCTGATCTCGACGTGCGCCTTGGCGCTGATGGTCACGTCCTTGCCTCTAAGGCTCCCGGTAGCGTCGGTGACGACGAATTTGACTTCGGCGCTCATCCCCTCCCTTGCTTCCGCGAAGGGAAGGACGTATACGAAGGGCAGTTCCGCCGGAAGAGAGGTATAGCCCTCCTCGGTGGCAAGCGCCGCGCGGAAGGCGGCGACCCCCTCTACCTTTACCTCGCCGTCACCCACAGTGACCCCCGCGATGGCATAGCACCCTGCGCGAACGAAGGCAACGCTCCCCCCTTCGTCAGTCGCGACGACCGTTCCGCCGAGGCTCTCCTCATAGAGCTCCCTGCCCACGAAGCGCTCCTCGCAGACCCTCTCGCGCTTTTCCTCTATAAACGTTTTATCCGAAGCCGCCGCCACGATGGCGCTTTGCGCTTCTTCACGATAGACGATCTCGGTGAGGAGGAGGCTTGCCTCCACTTCGACGGAATTGCCGTCATCGTCGTCGGTCAGTATCACGCGGGCGCTCTTCACCGCCGCTTCGTAGTCCTTGGCTTCGCCGTCCGACCCCTCGGAGAAGGGAATGGATACGGTCATTTCCACCACTTCGTCCGCTTCGTTCAAGTAGAGCACGGAGCCTCTGACCTCGCCGTTTAAGATCACACCCGTTCCCTCGCCCGTCACACTTATCGGCATAGCGTCGGCGCGGAAAAGAACGATCTTTTTGATGCCCAAGCCGACGTCCGCCACCTTGTCGAGCTCTATCACGCGCTCTCTCCTCTCCACGCGCTCGGAAGCCACTTCCGCAGCGAGCGTTTCGGCACCCGTTATCGCCGTCACGGCGGGCTTTTCCACCTCGCCGCTATAGGATACGAGAACGTCCACCACCGCACTCAGACTTATCTCATCCCCCGCGATGCGCGCCTCGGCGTCGGGGATGCGGAAGGATACCGACCCTCTGCCCGTCGGAGCAAAGCCCTCCCCCTTGACGCGGCACTTGAAGTCCTTGAAGTAATCCAGCCCGCACAGACGGTTTTGGCGGTCGAGGTATAAGAGGCGATAGTTCGCCTTGCCCGACACCTCCGCCTCTCCCGCGAGCAGCTCCACCTGCGCGCCCTTCACCTCCGCCTCGAGCGAAACCACCTTCGTCGCTCCGCCCCGCTCCAAGGTGTCCACCGATGTTTCGACGAGGATCTCGTCCACGTACTTTTCATTCACTTGCACCGACAATACGCCGTTTTCAACTTCCATATCGACCCTCCAAAAGTTTTATATCATAGTGTACGCCCCGCCTCGTAAAAATAGAACGTCCCGCTCGTCCGTTTGGGTTGACTAAAAAGGGAAAAATATTTATAATAGTATCTAAAGGTAAATTTTATGCGCAAGAAACTATTCATTATCCTATTGATCATCACTTTCATCCTTTCGGCAGCGCTGCTTCCCGCCTGCAACGAGCAGGAAGAGACCGTCGTGCTTTCCGCACGCATGGAGGGCGCCGCCCTCAAGTGGAACGCCGTGGACGGAGCTTCGTACTATCTCGTCAAGTGCATCCTCGAGGATGGCTTGGGATATTCCGTCAAGGTGTACGATACTACCTATATCGCCCCCTACACTACCCCGGGCGACTACCTTTTTACAGTATCCGCATTGAATGAAAGCGGCGATCTTATCGCCACCTCCGCCGACGTTCCCTACCACCTCGGCACGGGCATAGCGGCGGACGCCATCACCATCGGCAGCGCGGAAGACCTGATGGGCATCACCGAGAGTTTCACCCTGAAATTCGGCAAGACCGAGGTCGCCTCCCCCGTCTATTATCGCCTGACTGCCGACATCGACCTGACGGGCAAGGACTTCACCCCCATCGGCACCAGCAAGACCTCCTTCCAAAGCGTCTTTGACGGCGCGGGGCACACCATCAAGGGTCTCACTTTCACGAAGTGCAACACCGACGGCAATATGGGTCTCTTCGGGCACACCACCAATGCCGTCATCAAAAATCTGAACCTCGAAGCGTCCCTCCGCTTTGACAAGGATTCCAACACCCAGAAAGGGGAACTCAACTGCGGCCTCCTGGTCGGGCACGCGGTATCCACCCTCATCGACAACTGCACCGTCAAGGGGGATATGGACATCCTCTCCGACGTCATCAAGACCGATACCTACAGCCTGATGGCGGGCGGCATCGTGGGCAAGGCGGAGTCGGGCAGGATCTCCTGCGTCAGCTACACCGGCAATATCAAGGCGCAGTACGGCAGGGTCAATGCAGGCGGTATCGTGGGATCCGCTAGCGGCACCGAGCCCAAATTCATGATCCTCAACGCTCGCGCGATAGCAAACGTATCGTCGCGCGCTTGCGCTTATAACTCCGAGACAAGGACCGACTACGCCATCGCGCGTTCGGGCGTCATCGCGGGCAACCTCTCCGCGGCGGGAAGGGTCGCCTCCGTCCTCGCCATCGGCACGGCGGAGTCCACATCCAACAACGCAGGCACTTTGGTTTCAAACCTCCCCGCGGGCGTCTTCGGCAGGACCAAGACCACCGACCTCGGCACGGCGGGCATCCCCCTCTACAACGTCTATTACAGCGACAATATCGCCAAGTTTATCGGCACGGGCACCCCGCTCGGCAGCTATGCAAAGTTCGTCTATCCCCTCTCCGACGAGCAGATGAAAGCCAAGTATTCCTACGCCTTGGAGGACGGCAGATACGGCTTGAACTTTGAGGACTACTGGGATATGCCCGACGACGACTACCCCACCCTCAAGGGGACGGCGATGAAGGAGCAGCCCTCCCTCACCCTCACGGTGCACTCCGATATCGACGGGCACGCTTTCCACTACGACTTCCTCCTCGAGGACGTCATGGCGCCGACCTACTTTGACGTGTCCGCGGGCGCGCTGATGCACTCCTTAGGCTATAGTCTCGACAAACTCCTCGACTCTATCGGCACCGGCATCACCGCCGTCTATACCGACGACGAGATCGCTCAAGGCGTCTCCGTCAAAGTCTCGGCAAATGGCATCGAGGATCGCATCCTCACGACGACGAAGGCATCTCTCCACTGCTACTTGCAGTACGGCGTGCATTCCAACTACGAGTCGCGCGAGGACGTCTATAGCGGATACAAGCTCATCAACGCCATCAATTCGTCAAACGTCGGCTTCTACGACTATACGACGGTAGATCACATCACGATAACCTTTCTGCCCGCAGGCGGCACGAAATAAGGAGGAAGTATGAGCATAGCGGACGAGATATTTATAGAGAACGTCAAGGATATCCTCGAGAACGGCGTCAGCGACGCGGATATGGAGGTGCGTCCCCGTTGGGACGACGGCGCTCCCGCGCACACCATCAAGAAGTTCTGCGTGGTCAATCGTTACGACCTCTCCAAGGAATTCCCCATCACCACGCTGCGCTACACCAATTTTCGCGCCGCGCTTGACGAGATCCTGTGGATATGGCAAAAAAAGAGCAATAACGTCCACGAGCTGAATTCCCACATCTGGGACGCTTGGGCGGACGAAACGGGCTCCATCGGCAAGGCGTACGGCTATCAGCTCGGGGTCAAGCACCACTACAAGGAAGGGGACTTCGACCAAGTCGACCGCATCCTCTACGACCTCAAGAATAACCCCGCATCCCGCCGCATCATGAGCAATATCTACGTGCACGCCGACCTCAGCGAAATGGCGCTTTACCCCTGCGCCTACTCGGTGACATTCAACGTGGCGAACGGCAAGCTGAACGCCATTCTCAACCAGCGCTCGCAGGACTTCTTGACCGCGAATAACTGGAACGTCGTGCAATACGCCCTCCTCGTCCATATGTTCGCGCAGGTCAGCGGACTCGAGGTCGGCGAATTCGTGCACGTCATCGCGGACGCGCACATCTACGACAGGCACGTGGATATGATAAAGGAAGTCATCGCCAAGCAGCCCCTCCCCGCGCCCAAACTCGTGATGGATAAGAGTATCACGAATTTCTACGACTTCACGGTGGACAGCTTCTCCCTCGAGGGCTACGAATATCACAAGCTGGGCAAGAAGATCCCGGTGGCGGTATAATGAAAGCTATCGCGGCGGTCAACCTCAAAGGCTATATCGGCAAGGGCGGCGACCTGATGTACTCCATCAAGGAGGATCTCGCCTTTTTTGCCCGCACCACAAAGGGGAAGGCGCTCGTGATGGGCAGAAAGACCCTCGCCTCTCTCCCCGGCGGCAAAGGGCTGAAAGGCAGGACGAATATCGTCCTCTCCCGCTCGATGACAGAGGCGGAAGGTGCGGCGAAGGAGGTCTTTGTCGCAAGGGACGTCAAGGGACTTTTTGAGCTTTTAAAGGCGCAAGGCATTGCAGATAGCGAGCTATTCGTCATCGGGGGCGGCGAGATATATTCTCTGCTCCTTCCCTACTGCGACACCTTATATATCACCCGCGTTTTATCCGAGGACGAGGGGGAAGTCAAGTTCCCCGACATCACCCCCGACTTTATTCTCAGCGAAGGCGAAGTCATGACGTCGGGCGCCCTCCGCTATCGCTTTGACACCTATGTCAGAAGTCGTTAGCGCGCGCGGCTATGCCAAAATCAATCTCTTCTTGCGCATCTTGGGCGCAAAGGACGGCTATCACGAGATAGAGAGCCTCCTCCAATCCATCGACCTCTTTGACGAGATCACCCTATCCAAAACGGCGGACGACACTGTCACAAGTTCCTTTTCGGAGGACAATTCTCTCGTCGTGCTCCGAGCATTGAAAGACGCCTTTCACCTCGGCGGAATGCATATCGAGATAAAGAAGGATATCCCCATCGGCGGAGGACTGGGCGGCAGCACGGCGGACGCGGCTGCGGCGGCTATCGCTTGCGCGAAGCTGTGGGCTCTCCCCCTCCCGCGCGTCAAAAAGCTCGTTGCCCCCCTCTTTGGCGACATAGCCTTTCAAATGACTATGGGCACCGCGATCGCGCGGGGCTTCGGCGAAAAGGTGGACCCACTGCCCGACCTTCCCCCTTTCCACGTCCTGCTTGCCTTCCCCCATGGCGGCGTATCCACCAAGGAGGCGTATCGCCTGTCCGACTCCCTGCCCAAAGGACGGGGAAGCGCTCTCTCCCTCTACCGAGCGCTTGAGCGCGGCGAAAAGGCGGATAGGTATTACCTAAACGACCTACTCTCCCCCGCGATAATACTGAACGACGAGATATCCCCCATCCTCCACGCGATGAAGGACGACCGCGCCCTTCTCACAGGTATGACGGGGAGCGGCAGCACCCTGTTTTCGCTCTATAAGAGCGAGCAAGACGCCTTGAAAAAGCAAGGCGAACTCGCTTGCCCCACCCTCGTCACGCGGACGACCTCTCCTTTCCTCGCGAAATAGCGCAAAAAACGCTTTATTTTTGGGCGCAAAGCATTCTATAATATAATCAACAATTCTTACGGAGAAGACCTATGCCTAAGCAAGAACAATTCGTCAAAGAGATCACCGATATGAACGTCGACTTCGCACGTTGGTACACCGACGTGATATTGAAGACCGAGCTCGTGGACTACGGCCCCGTCAAGGGCACCATGATCATCCGCCCCTACGCCTACGCGATATGGGAGAATATCCAGGCGGAGCTCAACACTCGCTTCAAGAAGACGGGGCACAAGAACGCCTACTTCCCGATGTTTATCCCCTACAGCTACCTCGTCAAGGAAGCGGAGCACGTGGAAGGCTTCGCTCCCGAAGTGGCGCTCGTCACCCACGTGGGCAACGAGGAACTGCCCGAGAAACTCGTGGTGCGCCCCACCTCTGAGACCATCATCTGCGACAGCTACGCCAAGTGGGTCAAGAGCTGGCGCGACCTGCCCATCCTCATCAACCAGTGGGCTAACGTCGTCCGTTGGGAAAAGACCACCCGCCCCTTCCTCCGCACGTCGGAGTTCCTGTGGCAGGAGGGTCACACCGTGCACGAGACCCCCGAAGAGGCGCAAGCGGAGACCCTCAAGATGCTCGAGGTCTATCGTGAATTCGCCGAGAACGTCCTCGCCATCCCCGTCCTCGTGGGCAGAAAGAGCGAGAAGGAAAAGTTCGCGGGCGCGCAGGCGACCTACGGCATGGAAGCGATGATGCTGGACGGCAAGAGCCTGCAGGCGGGCACCAGCCACTATTTCGGCGACAATTTCAGCAAGGCTTTCGATATCAAGTACGCCTCCAAGGAAGGCGACCTCAAATACGTCTATCAGACGAGCTGGGGCACCTCCACCCGTATGATAGGCGCCCTCATCATGGCGCACGGCGACAACCGCGGCCTCGCCCTTCCCCCCAAGGTAGCGCCTGTACAAGCCATCATTATCCCCATCGCGGCGCATAAGGGCGGCGTGAATGAAAAGGCGGAGGAGATAAGAGCGGCGCTCGACAACGCGGGCGTGCGCGTAGAGGTGGACTATCGCGACCAGAGCACGGGCTGGAAGTTCAACGAATGGGAGATGAAGGGTGTGCCCCTCCGCATCGAGGTGGGTCCGCGCGACATCGAGAACGGCGTCGTCACCGTGGCTCGCCGCGACGACTTCTCCAAGGCGCAGGTCAAGATCGACGACCTCGCCACCGAGATCCCCCATCTCCTCGACGTTATCCAAAAGAATATGCTTGAGAAAGCGCGCGCCTTCCGTGACAGCCACATCCTGACAGTGCAGGATATGAACGAACTCACCGCCGCCGTCAACAGCGGCAACTTCGCCAAGGCAATGTGGTGCGGCGAGCGCGCCTGCGAGGACAAGGTCAAGGAGATGACCTCCGCCTCCACCCGCGTGATGCCCTTCGACCAGACCCCCGTGGGCACGAAGTGCGTCTGCTGCGGCAAGAACCTCCTCAAAGAGGACGGCACGACGGACGGCAAGGTCATTTACTTCGCAAAAGCCTATTAAGCGAGAGTGTATAGCGGCGCATATGCTTCGCTACCGCTTCAAATAGAGGCAGTTACGTACAAGAAGTACGCGCCTGCCTCTTTTTTTGCGGAGCGCTTGCCTCCGCACCACTCTCCACTCTCGCTTTTATGCTTTGATTATGATACGAAAAGCGCTCGGACGACACCGCCCGAGCGCTTTTGTTGTTTTAAGTATTTCGGTCGTTACGGAAGAATTATCCTCAGCGCGGGGACGACTCCCTCTCGACCGATCGCGCCTTTTCCTTCGATCTTTCCGGATGTAGTCACATAGGCGGCTTCTCCCGGATCCGGGGTGGTGTCGTACCCAAGTTGTCTCATTACCTTGGCGGTATCGTCATCCATCTTATACGAGGAGCCGAGCCACCAGTCGCCCGCACCGTAATCATCCTCCGCAGTGGAAATCTTCGCGCCCACCGCACGGCTGTAATCCGTCGTCATCTTGATACGCGCCGCATCCGCACTGTTGTCAGTGGTAAACCCATACCAACCGCTCTTTGCCTCCGATTGTTCCAGCAAAAAGACTTTATCATCATATATTATACTCCTGTTTTTGATGCGTTGGATATCGGCATCCTTCGTAAAGGCGCTTGTATAGAAGGTCCCTGTGAGAAACTGGCGAATACTACTGGAACCGTAAGCGTTGATACCTGTTCCGTCCTTTTTATAATAGCTATCGTTTTTAATTGTATAATAGCCCGAATAGTATTCTTGAGCGTCAAGGACCTTCTCGCTCAAGACAAGCGCCGTTCCGTCTTCGTTCTCCTGCAACACGCGCCACTTGATGGGTTCGTACTTGAAATAGTAACTCTCCCCCTTCTCAATGACCGTCCCGTCGCTGAACTTATAGCTCACCGTCGAACTATAGGACGTGTAGGGTTTCGCGGTGACTTTGGCATAGCGCGCGCCGTCCGAGCCGAGGTATATCTTACCCTCTTCTATCGTCTGGGTGATAGTGACGTCCGCCGCCTTGATGGTCTGCGGATATTCGCCGAGCTCGACGATGCGAGGCCCTTCTTCCTCTTCTTCAGAGGAGGAGCAACCCACGAGTAGCAGGCTGGATATCAGTATGATGACGAGTATCGTCCACAATATTTTCTTTTTCATTGTTTCCTCCATTTCGGTTTTTATTTTAATAGTAATTTTTCTTTCTCCGCTTCGTACTCCGCCTTGGTGATGATGCCACTGCTGTATAAGGCTTCCAGGTCGGCAAGCATTGCGCCGGTATCGGGAGCCGCCCCTGCCGCATCATCCTCCTGCCAAGGCAGGACGTAGTAGCAGGCGATGAAGAGCAGGATAGCGGGGATCATCAGGATGAGGGAGATAAAGCCCAGATAATAGATCCAAGAGCCAAAGCCTGCGTAGAGTGCGGCGGCGATCGTCATATAGATGGCGGCGAGGCGGTAGTTCTTCCTGTATCCAAGCGCTCCGTCCGCACTTTTCTTGTTCTTCACAAAGATCATTATAATGGACAGGATCATAAAGAAGAGGGGGAATACGTTGCCGAATACGAGATAGAACATCCCTAAATAATCGTATTCAACGAGCACCAAAATGTCATTGACGAAGAATAGAAGCGCGGCAAGGACAGTGAGCACTTTGAGGATCGTCCTGCCCTTCGCGTTAATAAAGCCCGCGAAGCGCGCCGTCATGGGAGAGGGCGCTCCCGCGAGCTTGCTCGACACGAAATAATGCACCGCTACGCAGAGGAAGAGGGCAGGAAGGATGATACAAAGAATATACGCCATATACTCGGATACTGCATCATAAAAGTAGGGGAGGTATTGGGAAAGCGCGACCGCTATCAGCAGCGCGCCGAGCGACACAAAGTAGCAAGCCTCCTTCTTCCTTCCGAGGTAATAGGTCGCAAACGCCACGATCAAAGCAATGAGTTCCACTACAGCTATCGCCTTGTACTTGCCGAGGAAGTACTTGCTGGTTTCGCCCGTTAAAGCCGTGATCATTATTACGAGAGCGAGCACGATCGCGAGCAGCCCGAGGGTGGGGACGACGTAGTTCATCGCGTGCTTGACCCGCGCGGGGTCGGCAGGGCGGAAGGTATCCTCCGTATCCTTTTGTTTCTTTTTTGCAACCGAACCGATGATCATCATGAGCACGAAGAGGGCGAGGAGCACCACGACCATCACGATGGAGGTCGTTTCCGCACATATCAAACCATTCATATTTTTCTCCTTTCCGCGCCTATCAAGCGCGGCATTATCAAAGCAAGAAGCGCGAGAAGTCCTCCCCGCGCTTATTACTCATTTGTAATTATTCAGATAGCGGATCTGCAGGCTTAGCGCCTTCTTCAAGGGTGATGCCGTATCTCGCGGCGATGGTCGCCTTCTCTCTCTTATACTCTTCCTCAGAGAACACCCCCGCGTCAAAGAGTGCCTTAGCATCCATCAGCTCGGAAGCATAGGCGTGGTAGTTTAGAGACGTATTTGCGCGTTCTCCTACCATAGCTTGACCTTCCGCTTTCTTCTTCTCCGCGCGCGCTTTGACGAGCAACGCTATCGCCAACCCGACGACGATAGTCACAGAAGACGCCGCCGAGGCGCACAGATAATAGCCGTCCCAAGCCGTATGGTTATACGAGAGTAGCGCCACCGACGCGTACAGGAGCACCGAGCCGAGAATACCGCAGACGATGGTGCCAACGACGGCGTTGGGCCGTTTGAAAGCAACAAACCAACAGATCGTGCCGATGAGCACCAAGATGGTGCCGATGAGCGGCATGATACCCGCCTTCCACACGCGGTAGGAATACGTATAGCCATAATTGCCGTAGTAATCCCAGCTGTAATAACTCCTGCCGGTCGCCCGATTCTCAAACATAATCACGGTGCCGGCGATGGCGATAAAGAGCGCGATGATGAGAAGGATGACGCCGACGTAGCGCAACGTCTTTTGATTTTTATTCATATCTCCCCCTGCGTATCAGCCGCGCGGACCGAAGGTTTTTGCCGACGTGGAAGCGGCGGTCGTCGCCGAAGTGGCGGTATTCTCCGACCCCGGACCGAAGCCGTAGGTATCAAAGATCCTTGCTTTCTCACGCTCGTACTCCTCATTAGAGAAGATGCCGCTGTCGAGGAGCGCCTTGGCGTCGCTGATCTCGGATGCGAATGCGTGATAGTTGGGGCCTGCGGAATAAGAGCCGTTTGCGGTTTGAGCTTTCGGAGCCGCCTTCGACTTTCTGTACAAGACGAAATTGACGATGGCGAGCACAATAGCGACACTCGCGGCAGCGCAACAAATAGGATAGCCGATGTCGGCGTAGTAGAAGACCCTCGAAAGGCCCCTTATTACCCCAATCGAAGCATACATCAGGACGGCGCCGCTTATCATAAGCACCGAAGCCACGGGGATCAACTTCTCCTTCTTACCAGAAAGGAACAGACAGACGACCGCAGCGATGAAGAGCAGCGTGCCTACGAGCGGCATGGCGCCCGCCTCGGGCATATCCGTATAATAATAGACGTAATGCCCTGCGGTGTATCCGTAATAATAGGAATAGGAGCCGGAAACGTAGCGCGATTTCTCGACTTCGGTCATAAACATAAAGACCGTTCCCACAATGGCAAAAAGGAGAACTATGATCAAAATGATAGCGATCACTATCCTATAATTCATCTTTTTCTTCATATTCTCCATGGCATTTTTTACTTTCATTTTTTGTTCCATATCCATAGTCTCAGCCCTCCATGACCTTACGTTTGATGCGATCGAACTCTTCCTCCGTGATCGCGCCGGTGTTCAAGAGTTGCTTGAACTCCAGGAGCACCTTGTTGCGCTCGGCGGGAGCAAGGGGTCCGCTGCCGCCTGCCGCGCCTGCGGCGCCGACGGCGTAGCCGCGCTCAGCACAATAGGCAGCGAAGTCCGCGTCGGTCATCGTGAAGAACTTGATGGCGTCGACGAGACCCATAATGCCATAGAAAAATACCATAAAGGGGAGGAAGATAGCAATGAGCAACCTCGTCTTTGCCTTCTGGTCGCCGAGATAGAAGTAGTGCGCGCTGTATCCGCCGAGGAAGAGCGCCCACAGTCCGGCTGTCGTTCTGTTTTTTGGTTCCATAAAAGCCTCCTATATAGAGATTAGTGGATATATTGTACTACAATATATAGGGCCGTTTGTCAAAACTATCCGAATGGTAGAGAAAAAAGGCGCGCAAGCAACGCGCGCGTCAAAATGCGTTTATTCTATTCGCTTTTTTATTTATAATGCACCGAAAGTTCGTCGCACTCGGGGTGATAGGTGGCAAGGGCTATTTTATCCACCCCGTCCGCATCGACCCCCAACCTGCGATACAGCCACTCCGCACTCTTGCCCACCTCATCAAGCGCCCTCGTCACCACCTTTCCGTCCACCACGACGTCCTTGCTGAGCGCAGGCGGGAGGGGGGTCGCGCCGACCTCCGTGCTCTTTGCATTCACGGCGCGGGCGGAAGGCAGGATGGATACGTTGCCGCTCGTCTCAAAGATACAATAGGCTACGTCCCTAAGGTCAAAATATCCCTTGACGCGGCAGAGGGACAAAAGGTCGTTGATATCCAGTTTGCTCCGTGTCAGGTTCTTGTAGTTTATCTTGCCGTTTTCGACGAGGATCAAGGGGCGCCCGCGAAGGAACTTCTTGAGAAGGGTGCCCTTTCGAGCGAGGAGGGTCAGCACCACGTCCATCACGAGATAGATCGCCATCGCGATGAAGAAGTGATAAAAGGGACGGTCGGGGTCGGTGGACATCTCGGCGGCGATGGAGCCCAAGGAGATGCCGATCACGTAGTCGAGGAAGGAGAGCTGGGCTATCTGCTTTTTACCCATTATCTTGGTAACGACAAAGAGGAAAAGGAAGCTTGAAACCGAGAATATCACCACGCGAAGTACAGGAGTCATATCGTGATTTTTCCCGCTTTGACAAGCTTTATTCGGTGGAGCGGAGGGGGTGAAAAGGTGAATTGCCGCAAACGCGGCGTGAATTGAGGCGTTCGCCTCGTAAATTGCGACCTGTGGTCGCGTGAATAGCACGCAAAGCGTGCGTTGTGGATAAAGAAGGTGAAGTTCGGCTCTGCCGAGTGAAGTTGACGATGTCAGTGAAGTTTGCCTATGGCAAGTGAAGTTGCACGCGTTGCGCGCAGTTGTGGAAAAAACAAAAAGAACGAACCACCTGTGCTTTTTCGCTATTCTAAAAGAACGCGCTGTCCACTTCCCCCCTTTATAGCCTCCGACCCGCGGAGCCGCGCTCCTCGTATCGCGATGCAACGCAGTTGTTGTCACGGTGCACTTCACTTTGTTCTTTTCCTTCTCGCGAAGCGATCACCTATTAAAAAGCGTTTAGGGGTTTGGGGGAATCGCAACCCCCACCTTCTTTTGGGTACTTTTCTTCAAAAGAAAAGTGCCAACACGCGAAGCGCCTTGCCAAGAAGGTCAAGCGATAAATCCTCCTTTTTTCAAAGGCATTGTGTGTTTTGCAAGTTTTTTACAATTTATGTCTGTGCTTCCCTCGTTATTCGGACAGCCGAAGAGCGTATCGCTTGACAAACTACCGCGCGCGCGGCATATAATAGGGAAAGCTCAGCCGAGGTAATAAGATGAAAAAACAAGTCATGAACGAATATACAGATGCCATCAAGGAGTCTCTCCTCTCCCTCCTCGCCGTAAACAGCGTGCAAGGGGAAAAAGCGGAGGGCGCCCCCTTTGGCAAGGGCACGCGGGAAGCGTTGGAGCGCTACCTCACCCTAGCCGCCTCCTTTGGGCTTAGGACCAAGGTCGTGGACGGCTACTGCGGCTGGGCGGAGATTGGAGAAGGCGAACTGCTCGGCATCCCCTTCCACCTCGACACCGTGCCGTTCGGAAGCGATTGGTCCCATTCCCCCCTCGGCGAGATAGCCATAGAGAAGGGGCAAGAGGTGATATACGGTCGCGGCACAGAGGACGACAAGGGTCCCGCTATTGCGGTATTATACGCCTTAAAGTCTCTCCTTGACGAAGGGCGAAAGCCTCGCCGCCGCATCCGCCTCATCGCGGGACTCAACGAGGAGAGCGGCTGGAAGTGCATCGAAAGGTACCTCGCCACCGAGGAAACGCCCGCCCTGTCCTTCTCGCCCGACGCGGACTTCCCCGTCATCTATTGCGAAAAGGGCGTTTTGCACGCTTGCGTGTCGCTCCCTAAGGACGACTCCATCCTCTCCTTCACGGGTGGGGAACGGGTCAATATGGTGGCAGACCGCGCCACCCTCGACGTCAAAAGCCTCTCGGACGCCGCCTTCTCCAAGTGCTTGAAGGGCGGCATCAAGGTCAAGTTTATCGAGGGGGGCTTCCGCCTCGTAGCGGAGGGAGTGTCGGCGCACGGCTCCACCCCCGACAAGGGCGACAACGCCATCCTCAAGATACTTTACGCCGTCAAGAGCACCTCGGAGCCCATAGCCGACCTCTACGACTATTTCGGAAAGACGAACGGCGAAGGGCTGGGCGTGCAGATGACGAACGACGAGATAGGCGACCTGACGATGAACCTCGGACGGGTCAGGACGGAAGGAGAGCGCCTGCTCTTCTCCGTGGATATCCGCTACCCCGCCCCGCACACCGAGGAGGAAATACTCTCCTTGATCAAAGCCACCCTCGGCGAAAGCGCCGAGATCACGGTGGAAGGCAGACACCTGCCGCTCTACGTATCGCCCGATTCCGAGCTGGTGACGAGCCTCCTTGCCGCCTATAACGAGGTGACGGGCGAGAACGCCTCCCCCATCGCGATAGGCGGGGCTACCTATGCCAGAGCCTTCCCCAATGCCGTCGCCTTCGGCCCCGTCTTCCCCGGCGAGGAGAGCCGCATCCACCAAAAGGACGAAAGCATCGCCGTCAGCGCCCTCGTCAAGTGCGCCGAGATCTATCGCGCCGCCCTATTGAAGCTCGCATTCTAATCTCTTTACCCCGCGCGAACTTCGTGCTATAATCTACGTATGGGTAACTTTACCACCACTCTCATCACCGTGGCGATCATGCTTGCCTATGCGATCCCCGGCTTTATCTTTGTAAAGACAAAGGCGATCAAGCCCGATTCTATCGGCGCTTTTGCGCGCGTACTACTTTTTGTATGTCAGCCCGCGCTCTTCCTGTATTCCTTCAATGCCGCCACCTATACCCCCGAGTTCTTTAAGCAGATGGGCATCTTTTTCGGGCTGTGCATGGGGATGCAGATCCTCGTGATGGTGGGCTTGACCCTGATATTAAAGAATAAGTTCGACGACATCCGCAACAGGATATGCACGATAGCCTCCGCCCTCGCCAACGTGGGCTTTTTCGGCGTGCCGCTCCTCGAAGCGATCTTGCCCGAACACCCCGAAGCCATCGTCTTCTCCACCGTATTCTCGGTCAGCTTGAACCTTCTCTCCTGGACGCTTGCCGTGGGCATCATTTCGTGGGATAGGAAGAAGATGAGCGTCAGAAACATGGTCATCAATCCGACCACCGTGTCGCTGCTCGTCGCCCTGCCCCTCTTCTTTACCTCGACGAAACTCCCGACCGTCATCGCCCCCATCGTGGAGCTTCTGGCGAGGATGACCACCCCGATGTGTATGCTGATCCTCGGAATGCGCCTGGCGACGGTCACGCCCAAGGACCTCTTCCTGAGCCCACGCATCTACCTATCCACCGCCATCAAGAACGTCATCTATCCCCTTCTTTCCTTCCTCATCATCTACTTTATCCCGCTGCCGACCTATATCAAGGTCACCTTCTTCCTGCTCGGATGCTGCCCCGCGGCAAGCATGGTACTCAATATGTCCGAGCTCGTGGGCGAAGGGCAGACCCAGGCGGCGTGCAGCGTGCTGATCAGTACGCTGTCGTGCATAGTCACCATTCCCCTTTTAGCGCTCATGATACCTTTGCTATAACGAACGCGCATAATGCAGCATACTTCCATTTGAATGCGAAATCAAGCGGCAAGAATGCCGCTTTTTTAATGCAAAATGCAAAATGCGGAATGCGGTGTCAAGGGTCACTCCTTTCCAAAAACCATCCGCATTTAGGGTGCTGAGAGTTCTGCATCTCCATTCAGTGATAGAGGGCAGAGAGTAGTGCAGAGACGAGGCGCAACGAAAAAACCCGCAGGCGCGTACTTAGTGTACGTAACTGCGGGTTTTTGAGTTGGAACAAAGTATATGCGCTGCTATATGCCCTCTATCACTGAATGGACGACCACATGTTGGAAACGCCAGTCTTTCCGTCTCCAAAATCCTTCATAATGCCGCACCTGTCCAAGGTCTCCTTGCTCGGGAACATCATATCGAGGAACATCTCCTTCCAGCCCTCGCGCGTGCCCTCGAACATCTCGTCGTCCTCGTTGTAGCTCTCGTACAGTTCGTCGTACGCCGCCGCCACGGGGCTGATGGCACCCGCATACTCGCTATTCGCGATGGCGGTATCCTTCAGGCAGAGGAACTTCAAGAACCAGTTCGCCGCGGTGACGTTCTTAGCGTACTTGCTGATGACGAAGGCGTCGATATACACGTTGCCTCCCTCGTCGGGTACGACGTACCACAGGTTGCGATTGCCCTGCTGCTCCTCGCCGTCCGCGTCCTCGTAGTCGTTCATCACGTAGCCCGCGTCGCACGACCACATCAGGGCGACTGCCACGTTACTATTATTCGCAGCCATATCGAACTTGACGTTGTCCACGTCCCACTCGGCGCCGCCGTTCTTGACCGAGAGGAGGGTGCTCTTCGCCGCCTCCACGGTAGAAGCGTCGGTGCGCTCAAAGACCTCTTGGACCTTTGCCTTCTTGGCGTCACCGCTGAGGGCTGTCAGTTCATTCCTTGCGTTATACAAGCACGCCGCCGCGTAGGCGTCGCGCATCGAATCCTTGATGGAGCGCTTGCCCGCAAATTCACCGCCAAACAGGGACTCCCAGCTCGTCACAGCCTTTCCCGTCTTGGTGATATCGTACACGATGCCGAGGGTGCCGTACATATAGGGGACGGCGTACTCAAGGGTGGGGTCGAACATCTTGGAAGTCTCCAGATACTGCTCCTTGAAGAGCCCTTCTTGCTTGACGTCGATGACGGACTTATCCACCTTTTGCACGAGGTCGTTTTTGATAAGGTACTCCACCATGTAGTCGCTGGGGCACAGGAGGTCGTAGTCCGCCTTGCTGCCCTCGACGGCGAGCTGCACGTTCTCCACGGCGTCAAAGGTCTCGATCTCCACCGTGACCTTGTTTCCCGTTTCCTTCTCGTACCATTCCTCAAACTCGGCGAATATCTCCTCGTCGATGTACTCGCCCGGCATATACAGCTTCAAAATCTCATCGCGCGGCGTGCACGCGATCAGCGCCGAAGCCACTGTCAGGATAATGGCAAGGATCAATACGATACTTACGATTCTTTTCATTTTTTCTATCTCCTATCCTTAGTTTGTTTTATTTAAGAGGCGTTATGCCTTCTTTGCCTGTTCTTTTGCCCTCTTATTTTTGACCACGTTATAGATGATGAGGGCGGCGAGCACCACCACGAAGATGATGGTGGAGAGAGCGCGTATCTCGATGGGGACCCCCTTCTTGCGGATGCCCGAATAAACGTAGGTGGAGATGGTATCGATATTTGCGCCGAAGCTATTGATATTCGTCACCACGAAGTCGTCCAACGAGAGGGTGAAAGCGAGCGCGAAGCCCGACACCATCGCCCCGGCAAGCTGCGGGAGCATCACGGTGAAGAGACTGCGCATGGGACCCGCGCCGAGGTCCATACTCGCCTCGAGAAGATTGGGGTTGAGCTGTTGCAGCCTGGGCGCCACCGTCAAGATGACGTATGGCGTGGTGATGACGGTATGGGTGATGATGAGCCACCACAGGCTGAAGTTGACGGGGATCTCCACGGTATCTCTGAGGAAGATCATCAGGAGGAAGAAGCCCATCGCCGTCACGATCTCCGCGTTCACGACGGTGATCTGCGAGGCGGTGTCCACAACCGCCTTGACCTTCTTCCGCATATAGTGGATGCCCACCGCCGCCGTGGTGCCAAGGATGGTGGCAAACGCCGCGGAGGCGAGCCCGATGATCAAGGTATTTTTGAGCGCCGAGAGCATCTTGGTATTTTCAAAGAGCTTCGCGTATAGGCGGAAGGTGAAGTTGCCGAAGTCGCCCCCAACCGAATTTGCCGAGCTGAAGGAATACAAGATGATCATGAGGAGCGGGAGATATATCGCCACGAGCACGAGGATGAGTATCACCCAACGCAGCACCAGATAGACGCGGGAAGATGTCTTATTCATCACGCCTTCCCTCCTTTGGGAGCCTTCTCCGTGCGGCGCACGATGGCGTTGCCAAGGAGCATCACGAGGAGCACGATGACAAGGAGCACGAAGGAGATCGCCGAGCCGTAGCCGTAGCTGCCGTAATTTTGATTTTCAAAGAGGCTCGCTATCTTTGCGCCGATGACGGTGGTATTCATATCGCCCATCATCTTGGTAATGGCGTAGGAGCTGAAGATCGGCATAAACATCATGCTGACGCCGCTGACCACCCCGGGAATAGAGAGGGGCAGCGTGACCTTAAAGAAGGTCTGCACGGGGTTCGCCCCGAGGTCACGGGACGCCTCGATATAGCTTTGGTCCATATTGGAGAGGACGGTGTAAATAGGCAGGAGCATATAGGGGAAGAAGTCGTACACCATGCCGATGAGCGCCGCAAAGTAACTCTTGCCGATGCCGATCATGGACAGGAGGGACTGCAAGGCGAAGATGCGTAGCATAAAGTTGATCCACATCGGTATCACGAATAGGAGGGCGAGGATCGCCATCTTGTTGAAGGGTTTGGACGCCAGGATATACGCCACGGGATAGGCGATGAGGAGGCATATCACAGTGGATAAAGCCGCGATGCCGACTGTCTGCCCGAGCTGTTTGAGCGTCTCCGCCTCGGTGAAGACCAAACGGAAGTTTTCAAAAGTGAAAGAGCCGTCCTCGCCGCGGAAGGCGTAGACGAGAACGAGAATAAGAGGTACGATCACGAATATCAGCGTGACCGCAAGATAGGGGAAGGAGAACGCCGTGGGGCGAAATACCGTCGCCTTCTTCTTGCTCATTCCTTGTCCTCCGCGTCCGCGTCGGGGTCGTACTTCTCGAGGCGCACCTTGGCTGTGTCGATCTTGACGCCCACACGGTCGTCCATATCCCATTCGTCCGAGGTGTCTATGTAGAAGTCCTCGTCGGTATCGGTATAGACCTGCACCTGATAATAGGTGCCCTTATATAAGCTCTGCGTGACGGAGGCGCCGATGACTCCGTCCGATTCGTCGTCTAAGAGCTCCACCGCGTCGAAAGGCACGTAGACGATGACCTCGTCCCCCACCTCGAAGCCCGCCGTGGGGATATCGAATTCGCCCCCGCAGAAGGTGACGGCATTCTCGCCCGTCACGCTGCCGAGGTGCTTGTTGATGGTGAGTATCTTCTTCATGATGTGGATGCTGTCGGGCACGATCTCGAGGGAGACCTCCGTGCCGGGGCGGAACTCCGTCTGCGACTGCACGGTGAACTCGTAGTCCGCGGCGAGCACGATCATCTCGTAATAGGTGCCCTTAAAGACGGTGGTCAGCACCTTGCCGTCAAAGTGCCCGCCAACCGCGCCCGCGCTGATCTTGATATCCTCGGGACGGATGACAACGTCCACCTTCTCGTTGCGCTCAAAGCCCTTGTCCACGCAGGGGAGCGACCTCCCGAGGAAGGAGATGACGTAGTCCTTCTCCATCACGCCCGAGAGGATGTTGGACTCGCCGATAAAGTCGGCGACGAAGGCGTTCTTGGGCTCGTCGTATATCTTCTTGGGACGGTCTATCTGCTGGATCATGCCGTCGTTTAAAACGACGACCACGTCGCTCATGGTGAGCGCCTCTTCCTGGTCGTGCGTGACGAAAATAAAGGTGATGCCGAGGTCCTCGTGCATCTTTTTGAGCTCTATCTGCATCTCCTTGCGCATCTTGAGGTCGAGAGCGCCGAGCGGCTCGTCGAGGAGCAGCACCTTGGGCTCGCACACGATGGCGCGGGCGATGGCGACGCGCTGTTGCTGTCCGCCCGAGAGCGAATTGACGTCGCGGTGACCGTAGTCCTCGAGACCCACGAGCTTCAAGGCGCGGCTCACCTTGCTCTCTATCTCCTCTTTCGTATACTTGCGTTCGCCCCCCTTGGCGGTGGCGTCCTTGACCTTTTTCAGCTTCAAGCCGAAGGCGACGTTTTTAAACACGTTGAGATGGGGAAAAAGCGCGTACTTTTGGAAGACCGTGTTGACGGGGCGCTTGTAGGGCGGGATGCTCGTGATGGGCACCCCTTCGATGAAGATCTCGCCCTCGGTCGGCGTTTCAAACCCCGCTATCAAGCGAAGAAGGGTCGTCTTGCCGCAACCGCTGGGGCCGAGCAAGGTCACGAACTGCCCGCGCTTGATACCGAGCGACAGGTTATCGAGGACGGTCACACCGTCAAAGACCTTGGTGATGCCCTTTATCTCGATGATATTCTCCCCTTTCTTGGGGGCGGGAGCGGGCGCGGGCGCAGGCGCGGCGTCCTTTTTATCCTTGGTAAATAACGATTTTATCTTATCGAAAAAGCTCATTTTTTATCCCTTGTGATCAAAAGTTGGGAGGGCAGGAGATCCACAGCACGGTGGCTTTCTTGTCCGTCACGTTTTCTATGGAGTGCTTCTTGTCCGCTTTGTAGTAGAAGGTCTCGCCCTTCTCCACCGTAAAGACGCGGCGACCGACGGTCAGCTTGATCTTGCCCGCCACCACGTAGCCGAATTCCTCCCCTTCGTGCGGCATATCGGTCTCCTTCGCCCCCTTCTCGAGTAGGTCAAGAAGGATAGGCTCCATCGCGTTCTTCTGCGCCGACGGCACGAGCCAGGTGGTCAGGCTGTCGCCGTAGTCCTTACTAAAGTAGTCTTCCTTGTGAAAGACGAGAGGCTCCACGTCCTCGTTCCGGAAGAACTCGCCGAGATTGCTCCCGAGCACCACTAAAATGTCGTTCAGTGTCTCGATCGAGGGATTGGTGAGGTCATTTTCGAGCTGACTGATGTAGCCCTTGGTGAGTTCACACCTATCGGCAAGCTCCTCTTGCGTCAAGTTGTTTTTCAACCTGAGCGCCTTGATCTTGATCCCGATTTCCATACTTCCTCTCCTTTTCGCTTTTGTTTCGTAAAAATAAACTTCCCGTTTGCGATGCCTAACCGCACTTAACCTAAAGTTTATTTTTTCTAAACAAAAATCATTATAAATAATAGCAACGCTATTGTCAACTGTTTTTCGACCTTTTTATCGGCAGAGGTCGGCGCAATAGAGGCGAATAAAAAAAATGAAAGAGAAATAAAAAAAGCAGCTGCACAAACTCGCGCAACTGCTTTTATTGAGACGGATTATGGGGTCAATCTATACAGCACAAATGGATATCTCTATTCAATCCGAACTTATAAGCATTCGTCTGATATCCGAAATAGTACAATACGAGCTGCTCCGTATCCGATATCTTGATCAAGATGGCATCGTTGGCGTAATAATAGGGTTGACTGACTCTTTTCAAAACGTCTGTCGCTTCGATATATTCGTAGTCGTAGGTACCTGCGATTTCTTGATTGGCATAGCCGGAAATGATCGCTTTTTTCTCCGTGATCTTTATGGCAAAGTTGCTCTTGCCGAACATATAGCTGTACTTATCCGCAGTGTACGATTCATCGATAACATAGGTGCCATAGGCTTCCGGATCGAGAGTAGGCTTCTTGCCGCCGGGGAGCTCTTCAAGGATGCCGAACTCATCTTCATCCCAATCGTAATCATCCTCGAGCGAGGTGATCATGATGCCTGCCCCGCCCATCTCAAAGATGTAGGGATCTTCATTCCATACGTAGAAAACGAGGACCTTCTCGTCCGACATATTCACCACGATGGCATCCTTATCCGTATAGCTGGGAGAAGCGACCTCGCGATAGACGTATTCCGCATTTACATATTTATAGCTATGCGTGCCTTCAAACCCTTCTTTCGTTGCCTGCGTGCCCGAGAAAGATACGCCTTCTTCTTCAAATTTGATGGATAATTTTTCCATGCCAATCAAGCCGGAATTATCGCTATTTGTCACATAGGTAACGGAATAGAATCCGTAGTAATCCATGGGATCGTCATAAACGATATCTTCGGTGCTGTCCGCGGGACCGCCCATAAAATTGACAATGCCGATAATGAAGCAGATAACGCCGACAGCAAGGGTCAAAAAAACACCCCCGAAGGTTTCCATCTTTTCCTTGAAAGTCTCGTTGCCTGCCGAATCTTTCCTACCCACAGCGGCGCGAAGATCGAAGTGCCCGTTTTTAGCAGCCACCTTCTTTTCAAAAACTTTAACCTCGCCGCACTTGGGGCACTCCAAGTTGAAGCGATATTTGGCGAAAACCTTGCCGTTCTTGTCAGTTTCCATACTGACTCTTTCATAATCGATATCGACAATAGAGAGATCGGTGCCGCATTTGCTGCACTTGCGCTTGCGATAGTCCAGGGACAATGCCACGCCAAACAATCCAAGCAAGATCAGTGAAACGACGATACCGACGACAGCGTGTCCATTGGATGCTGCCAGAACGATCACTCCGATGAAAAAGATCGCCACTGCCGCAATACCCAAAATGAACAGCTTACGTGAAGAACTCAGTATGGACTTGAAATATGCTCCGAAACTCAGTTTCTTCTGCTCTTCTTTTTCTTCATCCGTTGCTTCGGAATACAGTACGCCGACCTCACCTGCAGAGCGGTTTCTGAGTTTCTTCTCCGCCGCGATCTGCCTTCTTTCTTTCTCTGCCTCTTCCTCGTGGATCTTCAGCAGGGCTTTGGCGGTACTGTCGTTTCCCCCCTCAAATTCGTCGTCGATTTCCTCATCGACCTCATCTTCGACGTCCTCGTCGATCTCGGGTTCGGGCAAAGGCTCGGGAACGCGTTTCGCCTTTTTCGGCGCCTTCTCCGACTTCGAAGTCGACTTTATCGGCGCCTTCTCTTCCACCTTGTCATAAGAGCTTTCAAACGATTCGGGGATAGTAATGTCAATACTATTGCCACAATGCATGCAGAAAACGTGATCTAACGTTTCATCCACCGATAGCGGCTTCCCACATTTCGGGCAAAATATCTTCTTTTGTGCCATAACATTTCCTCCAAAAAATGATAATTATTAATATTATAAGTGCATTACACATATTATGTCAATGGGTATTGCACATTTAATATAATTAAAATAATGAAATTCGGAGATAATTTTAAATTACTAAGAAAGCAAATCGGAATGACGCAAAAGGAAGTTGCCGAGCGCCTTTGTATTCACCAATCGAATATCAGCGATTGGGAAACGAATATTGCGCGACCAGAATATGAGAATTTGATCAAATTAGCAGTTTTATATAACGTCACGATCGAAGAATTGCTCGGTCTGCCCGAAACCTTCCCGCACGAAAACAAAATCTAATCCTACAAAAAGGATCGCTGAAATCCCGCAACATATTGCGGGAATTTTTTTGTAAAAGACGGTTTTCTTCGCACACACGCACTACACCGCTGAGCGCGGAGAAGGGTTGCAGATGCGAGGCTCGCCGAGTGAGCGGGCGCGAGCGTACTCCTTGCGAGATTTCACCAACTCAAACAATGAAACTTATGAGCGAACAAAAACGGTGACTTCGGAGAAGGTGGTAGAGACGAGGCTCGTCGAAAAATCGCGCAGGCGTGTACTGCTTGTGGAAACTGTCCTCTATTGAAAAGCACCCAGCCTTAATAAGCCCTCCCACGCTGAGCGAAAAAACTCACTTCGCTCGTATGATAATCGCTACGCGATATGATAATTCGCTACGCTCATATTCGGAGGAAGGCGCTGAGGATAGAGAGTGGTGCAGAGGCGCGGCGAATTCACCCCAAGAAATATGCTATTTCTCAGGGACCCCGATACGAAAAAGAGCCGTAGGCGCGTACTTCTCGTGGAAACTACGACTCTTTGAATTGGAATAAATTATAAGCTACGTTGTATTGTTTCACGCACCGCACCGCTGAGCGCGGAGAAGGGTTTGAAGACAAACGCTCCGCGAGTGAGCGGACGGGCGCGTACTCCTTGTACGTAACCGGTCGAGAGCGAGACGGTAGAGCAGTATTCGAGCCCTTATACGCGCTCAGCGACGCCCGCCAAAGCCGCCACCGCTAAACCCTCCCCCACCACCGTGGAATGAGGAGCCGCCCCCTCTGCCGCCGCCGCTGAAGGCACTGCGCGCCATCTCGGCAGCCTTTGCCGCCTTCTGAGCGATATTGATAGAGCGAATGACGTTAGCGACGTTGCCAACGAAATTGAAGCCCGTCATGCCGCGGAAGGAGCGGGAGAAGAAGTAGAGAATGAGGAAGGTGTCGGCATCCTTGCCGAAGTTCATCGTAGACATATTCTTGAATTCGGGATAGGCGATCTCCAGCTGCTCGGCGACCTTGTCCGCAATGCCCATCGCAGTGGCGAAGACCATGTAGTCCTCCCATAGGATGAGGGCTGGGATCTCGTGCTCGTCGAGGGAGGAGAACTCCTTCATATAGCGCGCGAGGGCGTGGAGCTTATCGTATTCCTTCTGCCCTGTCAGGGTGAGCGGCGCCTTTGCCTTTCGGAGGAAGAGGTAGGCGACGAGCCCGCCGAGGATAAGCCCCGCGGCAAAGAAGGTCATGCCCTGCAAGAAGAGGAAGAAGGAAAAGCCCGAAAGAACGAGGACGATGACGCCCGCAGCGATCATGCCGGTAGAGAACTTCTGCGCCTTATCGCGCGTGGGGTTATTCTTGCGATAAGAGCCGTCGCGCTGCGACTTATTGAGGATGGCTTCCTTATATTTCTCCACGACGTGCATAAAGCGCTCGTAGTTATTCTTGGCGCAGGTCTCAAACTCCTTCATCGTGAAGGGCGTGCCGAGCGGCTTGACCATCAGGAGCATATCCACCACGTACTTTTGATGGGTGCGGAGTTCGTCCGCCTCGTCCTTTCTGAGGACGGTGATGACGGCGCTTTTCTGCCCTTCGTCGGGGGTGATGGTGATAAACTTCAAGCGCACGAGCTCCAGCATGGTGGCGCTGATACTCTCATCCACGTAATTCTCGTTGGAATAGTAGAAATAGAGGGGTGATACCTCGCCGCCCGTGTACCCCTCGGGGATGTCGCGATAGTAGATGGGCGAATCAGGGAGGTCGATGGGCTTATTGCGCTTCTTGGCAAGGATGACGTAGACCACCCCGCCCGCTACGGCGAGCACCGCGAGGACGTAGTCGAGGATGGTAAAAGCGAGGCGAATACGAACCTCTCTCGCGTAGGCGTCTTGCCACGCCTGTTCCTCCTCTACGACCTGCTGTGCGGTCTTGGAATTATCCACCGAGGAGGCGGCGTAATTACCCTTCTCCAAGAGGAACCTGCTTTCCACGTATTCCCCTGCAGAGATATCCTCGACGTCCAGCGAGACCGATTTCTTATCCTCCGACTGCACCCATACGCCCACTGCGCTTGCGGAAACGTGCAGCCAACCGCGGAGGTCTGCTTCTGCCGTCTCAAAATTGACTTGAACGTGCATCTTCTCGACGTTCATCGCGTTGACGTCGGAAAGGTACTTGTAGTAAAAGACCGAGGCGTCCGCAACGTCTGTCACGATGCCCTTGACGGAATAGCTGTAGGAAATGGTGTGGGTGCCCGAGGAGAATTCCGGCATGATGACGCCGATCTCCACCCCGCTCGAACGGGCGAAGAAATAGCCAACGGGAGTATTATACTTGGCGAGCGCCTTCTCCTTGGCGTCGTATTCGTCGAGGTCGACCGCGCCGACGAAGGGAATACTGTCTCCGTCGTAATAGAAGGAGTCGCCGCTGATGGAGAAACTGTCCTTCGCGCGCGCCACCTTGTCGTCGTCGATGACGCGATAGAAGTTCCACCAATCGGTGTCCTGAGAGGAGAACTTCGCCTCCGACGTCTCGGTAAAGGTCGTCCAGCCGTTCGTGCCGACGTCCACCTTGATATCGAGTTTCCTGACGACGATCTCGCTTTCAAAGA
>DFEQ01000037.1:0-1253 GCA_002368735.1 Christensenella sp. UBA3798 | reverse complement strand
GCTCTTTCCATCAAAACTTCACCTGCGGGACGGTCTCGCGAATGGTGTTGTCTACCTCGAAGAACTTCTCCTCCTTGAACTTAAAGACAGAAGCAATGATATTGGAGGGGAAGCGCTTGACGAGCACATTGTACTTCTGCACCGTGTCGTTGTAGAACTGTCGCGCGAAGGCTATCTTGTTCTCTATCTCGGTGAGCTCGCTTTGAAGTTTCAAGAAATTCTGATTGGCTTTGAGCTCGGGATACTTCTCCATCGTGACGAGGAGTCTGCCGAGCGCGCCGGACAAGCCCGCGTTCGCGTCGATCGCCTCTTCGGTCGTCGATGCGCTGCTCACGCGGCTGCGCCACATCGTGACGTTCTCCAAAGTCTCCTTTTCGTGCGCGGCGTAGCCCTTGACCGTTTCCACAAGATTGGGAATGAGGTCAAAGCGGCGACGCAGGTGCACGTCTATCTGCGACCAACCGTTCTTTACCTTTTCTCTGCTGTCAACGAGCTTATTATAAGCCTTGACGATCAAGTAGATGATGATGAAAAGCACGATCACCACACCCAGTCCGATAAGGAGTTTACCCCACCAAGCCATAGTTATTTACCTCACGTTTTTTAGTCGCGCGGATCTCCCTTGGGAGTCCCTTGGTCCTCCACGCTTGCGTCTATTGTATCATTTTCGTGATAACTTGTCAACTCGGTGGAGGTACTTCCCTCCTCCGAGGGGTTCTCTTTCAGTTTCGCGGCGGCATCTTCCTCACGAAGGAAAACGTCTCTGCCGTAATACTTGATCATCAGTTTATCAAGGAGCGTGCGCATCGGTGCAAATAGAACGATATTGAAAGCGGCATTCCCGACCACATGTACGATATAGAAATAAATCCCGCGCATATAAGTGATCGAAAAGATCAGCGCAAAGGGACGCCCTGTCCGTCCCGCGCCGATGATGGAATCGATCAAGGTGGTCAGGACGCCGAAACATGCCGTCACGAGAACGGTAAATGCCAGATAGATAAAACGGTTTTTGAATTTAAAAACGCGAGCGAGCAAAAAGGTCGCGAAGGCAACGAAATTCCAATGAATGATATATGCCAAGACCCAAGTGTGAATGCCCCAAATAAAGCATTCGATCACAATGAAAACGCCCGTCGCGATAAAAGCGATTTGCGGCTTGAAGCAGGCTGCATAAAGCATGATGAGCAGCGTGACGACCTCCACGTTGGGGATAGACGCCAGCGCTTGTTTGCCCGCAGAGAGCAGCGCTG
>DFEQ01000080.1 GCA_002368735.1 Christensenella sp. UBA3798 | reverse complement strand
TCGGCGGCGGCAAGGGCGGCAGTGACTTTGACCCGAAGGGCAAGTCGGATAACGAGATCATGAAGTTCTGCCAGGCTTTCATGGCTGAGCTCTATCGTCATATCGGCGCGGATACCGACGTCCCCGCGGGCGATATCGGCGTCGGTGCGCGTGAGATCGGCTTCATGTTCGGTTACTATAAGAAGCTCGCCAACGAGCACGTGGGCGTTTTGACGGGTCGCGGACTTTCCTACGGCGGCTCCCTTGCGAGAAAAGAAGCGACCGGTTTCGGTCTCGTCTATCTCGCCAGCGAGATGCTCGCTCATTTCGGCAATACCATTTCGGGCAAGACCATCGTTGTGTCGGGTAGCGGTAACGTCGCTATCTATGCGGCTGTCAAGGCTACCGAGCTCGGTGGCAAGGTCGTGGCGATGAGCGATTCCAACGGCTACATCTATGACAAGAACGGTATCGATCTCGAGCTTATCAAAGAGATTAAGGAAGTCAAGAGAGGCAGGATCAAGGAGTATCTCGAAAAGCATCCCGACGCTGTCTACGGCGACAACTGCCGCGATATATGGACTGTGAAATGCGACGTGGCTCTCCCCTGCGCTACGCAGAACGAGCTTGACGAGAAGGGCGCAGCTGCCCTCATCAAGAACGGCGTCATCGCCGTTGCGGAAGGCGCCAACATGCCGACGACCCTTGATGCGACCAAGATGCTCCAAGAGGCGGGCGTGCTCTTCGCTCCCGGCAAGGCTGCAAACGCGGGCGGCGTGGCTACCAGTGCTTTGGAGATGGCGCAGTCCAGCGGCAGGCTTTTCTGGAGCTTTGAAGAGGTTGACGCTAAGCTCAAGAACATCATGAAGAATATCTTCAAGAACATCAGTTCCGCAGCTGCGGAGTACGGTCAGCCCAAGAACCTCGTTCTCGGTGCGAATATCGCCGCGTTCAAGAAGATCGCCGACGCGATGATGGCGCAGGGCATTTGCTGATAAACTGTTCCCGATAAACAAGAGTCCTTCGATCACTTAAGGTCGAAGGACTTTTTTTAACGTAGGGAGGATCGGCGTAATAAGATATAGTATGAATTACGCAGAGTTCACAGAGAGGATAAGGGATGCGGCGTCGTTTTCCGACTTATTTACGGTTGGGTACAGCTTATTAGGCGAGCCCATTTACGCGACGCACGTCGGCGACTATACGGGGCGGCAGGTCATCGTGCAATGTGCCATCCACGCGCGGGAATTCGTTACGGCGCTCCTTGGGGTGGATTTGGCAAGATACGCTTCCGAAGTGCCCTTTGGCGGAGGGGCGTATTTTATTTTTAATACAAATCCCGACGGCATCCGCCTGGTGCTTGAAGGCAATAGCTTCGTTGGATGCGCGGCAACCAAAAGTTTTCTGATAGAAGCGAACGGCAGCAATGATTTTGCCTTGTACAAAGCAAACGCCAACGCCGTGGACCTCAATACCAACTTCGACGCGGATTGGGGCAGTGGGGAGAGTAACAGGCGTTGCCCTTCGGCGGAGAGCTTTATCGGCTATTATCCGATGAGCGAAAGGGAGACTAAGGTCCTTGCCGACTTTACGCGCAATATCCGGCCCTACGCCACGATATCCTATCATACCAAGGGCGAGGTCATCTATTACGGCTTTCCGGGCCAGACGGAAAATAGCCTCGCACGAGACGAGGCTATTGCTTATCGATTGTCTGCCGTCACGGGATATACGCCGATATTGACTAGGGGCAGCGCGGGTGGATACAAGGATTGGTGTATCCGTTATTTCGATATCCCATCCTTTACCGTGGAGGTAGGCTCCCCGAGTGCGGAGCACCCTCTGGGTGAGGAGTATTTGACGGATATCTTTGAAGAAAACAAAAACGTCTTAACCGCTTTGCTCTCTTGATCAATCGCTGAAGGCCTTGATGTTGGCAATGATCTTCGCGAGTTTCTCTTCGTTGACGGCGAGGCGGTCTCTTTCCGCTTTGACCACTTGTTCGGGCGCGCGAGAGACGAAGCCGGGGTTGCCGAGCATTCCCTTGGACTTGGCTATCTCCTTTTCAAGCGAAGCTTTTTCCTTTTCGAGCCTCTCTATCTCCTTGTCGTAGTCGATGAGGTCGCCGAGCGGGATATAGAGTTCTGCCGCGGCGGTGACTACTGTGCTTTCCTTCTTGCCGGGGACGTAGGAGGCGTCGTAGTTGACCTTTTCCACACCCGCGAGTTTCGCAAGGTAGCCTTCGCCTGACCGAATGAGCTCTTCGTTCTTGGTCTTGACGGTGACGTGGATGCGCTTGGAGGGCGCGACGTTCATCTCGGCACGGATGTTTCTGATGCCCTTGATGATATCCATGACCGCTTCGAATTCCGCCTTTTCCTTTTCAAAGAAGAGGTCTTCGCGGTAGGTCGGGTAACTCGAGAGCATGATCGTCTCTTCGTGGATGGGGAGAGACAGATAGATGTGCTCGGTCACGAAGGGGATGTAAGGATGGAGCAGTTTGAGGATAGAGACGAGGACGAAATAGATGTTTGACGCCGCGTTCTGCTTTACCTTTACGTCGTCGGAGTAGAGCGACGGCTTGATCGCTTCGATGTACCAATCGCAGAATTCGCTCCACACGAAGTCGTACAGTTTGGCTCCCGCCAGACCTATCTCATATTTTTCGAGGTTGTCGGTAACTGCCTTGACGGTCTCTTGCAGGCGGCTGAGTATCCAACGGTCGGCAATGGTCTTCTCGGTGTTTTCGATGGGGAGAAGCTCCACGTTTTCGAGGTTCATCATCACGAATCTCGATGCATTCCACACTTTGTTGATAAAGTTTCTTGCGCTCTCGACTTTCTCCTCGTAGAAGCGGGTGTCGCCGCCGGGGGCGATACCGTTCGCGAGGGAGAAACGCAGAGAGTCCGCGCCGTATTTGTCAATGATCAAGAGGGGGTCGATGCCGTTGCCGAGGCTCTTGCTCATCTTTCTGCCCAGCTTATCTCGCACAATGCCGTGTATCATGACCTTGGAGAAGGGGATCTCACCCATGTGCTCAAGACCCGAGAATATCATTCTCGCCACCCAGAAGAAGATGATGTCGTAGGCGGTGATGAGGGCGCTCGTGGGATAGAAGTATTTGAGGTCCTCGGTCTTCTCGGGATAGCCGAGGGTGGAGAAGGGCCAAAGGGCGCTGGAGAACCAAGTGTCGAGCACGTCTTCATCCTGTTTGAAGTGAGTACAGCCGCACTTTGGGCACTTGGCGGGGGTGTCTTCAGAAACCACCGTTTCGCCACACTCCTCGCAGTAATAGGCGGGAATGCGATGTCCCCACCACAGTTGACGCGAAATGCACCAATCTTTGATATTCTCCATCCAACCGAAATATACCTTGGAGAAACGCTCGGGGATAAATTCGATATCACCCTCTTTGACCACCTTGATGGCGGGTTCCGCGAGGGGCTTCATCTTGACGAACCATTGCTTGGAGATGATGGGCTCCACGCTGCTGTGGCAACGATAGCATTCGCCGACGTTGTGTTTGTAGGGCTCCTTTTCGATAAGGAGTCCGAGGGCGGCAAGGTCTTCCTCGACCTTTTTCCTCGCAACCATTCGGTCTAAGCCGCAATAAGCGGCGCCCGCCTTTTCGTTCATCGTGCCGTCGTCGTTCATCACACGGATGATCTCGAGGTTATGGCGCAAGCCGACCTCGAAGTCGTTGGGGTCGTGTGCCGGCGTGATCTTCACCGCGCCGCTACCGAAGTCCATCTCGACGTACTCATCCGCGACGATGGGAATCTCGCGATCGGTGAGGGGCAGGGAGAGCGTCTTGCCGACGATGGAGGCGTATCTCTCGTCCTTGGGGTTGACCGCGACGGCTGTATCGCCGAACATGGTCTCGGGACGGGTGGTCGCAACGGTCAAATAGCCGCTTCCGTCCGTCAACGGATACTTAATGTGCCACAGGAAGCTATCCTGTTCGCTGTATTCCACCTCGGCGTCTGAGAGCGCTGTCTTACAGCAGGGACACCAGTTGATGATGCGGCTGCCGCGATAGATGAGTCCTTTGTTATAGAGGTTCACGAAGACCCTTTTGACGGCGCGGTTGCATTTGTCGTCCATCGTGAAGGCTTCCCTCGTCCAATCGAGAGAGGAGCCGAGTCTCTTCAGTTGCTCGACGATCCTGCCACCGTACTGCTTCTTCCATTCCCAAGCCGCTTTGAGGAAGCCCTCTCTGCCGAGCTCCTCCTTGCTCGTCCCTTCCGCCTTGAGTTTATCCACGATCTTAACTTCGGTGGCGATGGAGGCGTGGTCGGTGCCGGGGAGCCAAAGGGTGGGGTGACCCTGCATGCGCTTAAAGCGCACCATGATGTCCTGTAAAGTATTGTTGAGAGCGTGCCCCATATGCAGCTGCCCGGTGATATTGGGCGGGGGAATGACGATGGTGTAAGGGTCTTTCTTTGGGTCGATGTGCGGCGTGAAATATCCCTTTGCCATCCAGTTGGCATAGAGCTTATCTTCAAATAGGGCGGGGTCGTAGGTCTTTTCCATTTCCATAAATTCTTTCCTCTTTTTAGAATTTCAAATCCAAATTCGATTTGTCTTTTACGGTGTGATCGAGTTGGACGTATAGCTTTCGACCGTAGTCGATAAGGGCGATATAAGCGGCGATGACGCCGAGAGACAGCACAATGGTGGCAAGAATGCGATAGAGGTCGTATTCTTCACCCGCAAAGAAGCTGAGGAGCAGTCCGAGGGTGTTGATGAAAGCTGCAGCCTTTCCGAAAACATTGCTGTGGACGATGATGTTGCGTTTGGCGAGGCGTACGCCCCACAAGAGCATAAAGCCCTCCTTGAGCCCGAGCGCGATAGGGAAGGCGATGAAGAGCATGCCGATAGAGGAATGGTGTACAAAGTCGTTGACGCACAGGCAGATTGCCGTCGTCACCTGGAGGAGCTTATCCGCCAAGGGGTCAAGCATCTTGCCGAGGTCGGTGATGTAGCCGAATTTGCGCGCGATGAAACCGTCCAAAAGGTCGGTCGCCGAGGCAAAAGCGAATATGGAGAGGGCAATATACACGTTTAGATTCTTGGCGCCGTCCACCACGAAAAAAACCACCGCGAAGGCGGGTACGCACAGTATCCTGAGATAGGTGAGGATGTTGGGAGGATTATAGAAATCTTCCTTCTTGACCTTATAATTCATAAACTAAATTTTATAACTTAATTTTTATTATGTCAATTAAAGTCGCGTAAATACTTGAGTTACAATGCGGTGGTGGGTGCCGCGTGAGAAAACATTTTGCCCGGCGGGGGAATAGTATGGAATAGAACTTTTTTGAAAGGAGAGAACTATGAAGAGAAAAATCATCGTAACATTGCTCATCCTCTCGCTTTTCGCGTTGTGCTTGCCGCTCGCGGCGTGCGCCGGGGAGACTGAAGATGTCATACGGCTCAATGAAGTCACGCACTCCGTCTTCTACGCGCCGATGTACGTAGCCATCAACGAAGGGTATTTCAAGGAACAGGGACTCACTATCGAACTTACCAACGGCGGTGGCGCGGATAAGACAATGACTGCCGTCTTGTCCGGGCAGGCTGATATCGGTTTCTGCGGGCCCGAAGCCTCTATCTACGTGTATAACGAAGGAAAGAAGAACTATCCCATCGTCATCGGTCAATTAACCAAGCGCGACGGCTCTTTCGTGATAGGTCGTGAAGACACCGATGCCTTCGATTGGTCCACCGACTTCCTCGGCAAGGAGATCATCGGGGGTAGAAAGGGCGGCGTTCCCGCAATGGCTCTCGAATACGCGCTCAAAAAGAACGGATACGTAAACGGCGTCAATATGACCATCAATTACGACGTGCAATACGACCTTATTTCAGCGGCGTTTGACGGTGGCACGGGGGATTTCTGCACGATGTTCGAGCCTGCCGCGACGAACTTTGAACTCGCGGGGAAAGGCTATCTCGTAGCGTCTGTAGGCGAGGAAGCGGGGGATATCCCGTATACCTGTTTCTGCGCCGAAAAGTCCTATCTTGAGAATAATGCAGATAAGGTCACACGTTTCCTTGCCGCCATCCAAAAAGGGGTGGAATTCGTGAAGAATAACAGCGCCGAAGTCATCGCGAAAGCGGTCGCGCCCTCCTTTGCCGACACCTCGGAAGCGGTGTTGACCTCCGCTATCGCCAACTACAAGCGCATCGGCGCCTACGTGGACGATATGAAGCTGAAGAAGGAAGACTTTGAGCATTTGCAAGACATCATTATCTCGGCAGGTGTCATGAATAAACGCGCAGATTACGATAAACTCGTGGATAACGGGTATTTGGGCTAAAACGCCGCTATACAAGAGAAAAAATGAATGAGATATTGGTTTTAAAAGGCGTATCACATCGCTATCATAGTAAGTCCGGCGAAACCGAGGCCATACGTTCGATGGACCTCTCGGTCCGTGAAGGGGAGTTCTTCGGAATCGTCGGACCTTCGGGGAGCGGCAAGACCACGCTGCTTTCCATCCTTGCGGGGATATTACAGCCTTCTGCCGGCGTGGTGGAGCGAGGGATATCCCCCTCCGAGATAGGATATATGCTTCAGCGCGACCACCTTTTTGAGTGGCGCACCATCGAGGAAAACGTCCTTCTCGGCTTGGAAATACGAAAGATAAAGTCGGCGGAGCGCGTGGACTATGCGTTATCGCTACTTAAAAAGTACAGTTTGGGCGAATTTGTCAAGAAAAAGCCTTCCGAGCTATCGGGCGGGATGCGCCAGCGTGTAGCCTTGATCCGCACGCTTGCCTTGCGGCCGAAATTGATCTTGCTCGACGAGCCTTTTTCCGCTTTGGACTTTCAAACGCGCCTGACCGTCGCGGAAGACGTGCGTGAGATAATTGCGGAAGAAAAGGTTACGGCTATCCTCGTTACGCACGACATCAGTGAGGCGATAGCGCTCTGCGACCGTGTCGCCGTGCTTAGCGCTCGTCCCGCAACGGTAAAAAAGATATTCGACAATCCGCTTGAGAAAAATCTTTCCTCCATCGAAAGGCGAGAGCATCCGTCCTTTGCGGAGCTCTTCAAAGAAGTGTGGAAAGAATTGGAGTTTACAGATGAAAAAGACGCAAAGAAGGGTAAGTGAAGAGCATCTTCGCTATTTAAAAAAGCAAAGGGGAAAAAGCGCGTTCGTCGTTGCGATGCAGATAATCCTCCTCGTACAATTCTTCCTAGTGTGGGAGGTGCTGGCAAGCTACGAGGTGATCGACAGTTTTATATTCAGTTCGCCCTCGAAAATGTGGGAGTCCTTCTTGAGTTTGTCGCGTGAAGGGGGATTGTGGCGGCACGTATCTGCCACCCTCCTTGAAACGGTGATAGGATTTGTGTCCGCGACGGCGATTGGCCTCGTGATCGCGGTCATCTTGTGGTCGGTCGAACCTCTGCGACTTATTTTGGAGCCCTATATCGTCGTACTCAACGCACTTCCGAAGATAGCGCTCGGTCCGATCATCATCATTTGGGTCGGCGCAGGCAAAGGGGCTATAATCGTGATGGCGATATTGATAAGCGTCATCATCACCGTCATCAACATCTTGAACGGGTTTTTATCCGTGGATAAAGATAAGATACTGCTCATGAAGACCTTGTCGGCGAGTCGTGCGCAGATACTGTTCAAGCTCGTCTTGCCATCGAACCTATCCAATATCATCGCCGCCTTAAAGGTCAACGTAGGTATGGCTTGGGTGGGGACGATCATGGGGGAGTATCTCGTCAGCAGAGAGGGGCTCGGATACCTTATCGTCTACGGCGGGCAGGTCTTCAACCTCAGCTTGGTGATGTGTTCGACGGTGATATTGACTGTCCTTGCCGCCGTCATGTATTTCTGCGTGCTGATACTGGAAAAGGCGGTCGCAAAATAATATTACACTTATCAATATTCTACAATTAGAATATCTTTTCGGGAGTTTTTACTCGATTTTCGATAAAAAAAGGGTCTCTTACCGTTGAGAGACCCATATTTTATAAATGAAGAATTATTCTTCGCCCCCGAACTTTTCTATCAAAACGTTGGCTTCCTTCATCATTTCCATCGAGAATTCATCGGGATAGCCGTATTTGAAAACGACCCTTTTGATGCCGCTGTTGATGATCATTTTTGCGCATATAGAGCAGGGCTGGTGGGTGCAATAGATGGTGCCACCTTCAACGCTGATGCCCATTTTGGCGGCTTGGATGATGGCGTTTTGTTCGGCGTGGATCGCGTAGCAAAGCTCGTGACGGGTGCCGCTTGGGATGTTGAGCTTTCTTCTGAGGCATTCGCCTTTTTCTTTGCAACTGGTGATGCCGCTGCCTGCGCCGTTGTATCCCGTCGTCAGGATGCGTTTATCGCGTGTGATGATGGCTCCAACCTGTCTGTTCTCTTGGAAACAGCTGCTCCAGGTGGATACCTTCTCAGCCATATCCATAAACCTATTATCCCATTTATCCATCGCTTTTTACCTCGCGTTGTTTTATTCAATTTAACATAAAACCGCGTCGTGCGCAATATCTTTTGCGTGAATTCCCTCAAAAGTGCCTTTTAGGCGAAATGCTTCTTTGTGAAATCGGCGTATGAGCGTACTATCATTACCGAAAAATAACGGGCGTCGGCGACCAAGCGCTCATCGTTTTGCTCTAAGTTCTCAAAGGCGCTCCTTATCTCGGCAAGGATTATCTTGAATTCGATGGCGGGGGTGTCGGTTATCCCCGCAGTTTTTTCGACGTAGGCGTCTTCCACAGCGGTGACCTTCTGTTTGAAGGATGATAGTTCGCGTTTCATATCCTCTTTTGCGTATTTTCCGGATGCCAAATCGTTTGCCGCTCGATAAAGGGTGATATACGCCTCTCGATATAAGTCTTTAGCCATCTCGGCACTTGACAGCGAGGGGTGCTTCTCAAGGTCGAGATCATACACTTTGAGCTCAATGATGCCGTAGTTCGCTTTGCGCTCCGATACGCGCTTTGCGCTTTCTTCGTCATCGTAAAGGTTGAGGATGACGTAGTATTCCTCCCCTTGCTTCATTACGTAGCCGGCGCCGCCTTCTTCACGCACGACCGCCGCGTTCTTATAGGATACCGACATATCTGTAGAGTGGGTGGCGTATACGGCGTAGTAGAGGACTACGTCGCTTTTCTTTTGGGTGAATAAAGAAGCGTAAAGCGCAATGCCGCCACTGCCGATAATATCCGCCGCGACCAAGGTGAGCGAGAAAGCGAGAAGGGTTATCATCACCGTCAAAAGGATAGTCTTTCCTTTTGAAAACTTCTTCTCCTTCTTTATCTCCGTCGGAGCGGCAAGACGAGGTTTGGTGCGCGCGTCCTCTACAAGGTGCTCGGTCTGGGGCTCGCTGTCGTATACGCGATAATCGGCGTGCGTGAGAGGTATCGTGTTTTTCATAAAGGATAATTATGAGCAAATGCCGCGTTTTATGCCTTCTTTCGCACCTTTTCGACGCATTTTGCGTCCTGATGATCGGGGCTTTTCTCTTTCGACGAAGTTAGCATGAATAATCGGTGCAAAACGCTTGAATATTATTTTTAGAATATGATATAATAACACTACCGTGCTATGCGGGGAGCCAGCGGTGCCCTATACCCACAATCCGCTACAGTGGGGCAGAATGCTTTTCTCGGCTTGCATTATGGAAGGCTGAGCGGCGCAAGGAATGTTGATCCCGGTGTCTTGTGCAACGACGACCTGTGAACCGTGTCAGGACTTGACGGTAGCAGCACTAAGCGGCGTTTGTCGTGTGCCATAAGGTTGCTTCGGTGGAGTCACCTACGTTCGCGTCCGCTTCGGTAGTGCTTGTCAAAAAAAGCTGCACGGTACCCTTATAAAGCAACTTGCGGCTGATGCCGCATTACGGAGATAATATGGACAGAGATAATAAGATCGCGGTGCTCGTCGACGCCGAGAACGTGTCCGAGAAGTACGCAGAGGACCTTCTCGACGAGGTCACGAATTACGGCATCCCCACGTACAAGCGCGTTTATGGGGATTGGACGAAGCCCCAACTTTCGAATTGGAAAAATTCTCTCCTCACCTATTCTTTCACTCCCATCCAACAGTATAGTTACACTTCCGGTAAGAATTCCTCGGACAGCGCCATGATAATCGACGCCATGGATATTCTTTATTCGGGCAAGGTCACGGGGTTTTGTTTGGTCACCTCGGACAGCGACTTCACGCGTCTTGCCATGCGTTTAAGAGAGGCGGGAATGATGGTGCTCGGTATGGGCGAGAAGAAGACCCCGCAGCCCTTTATCAAGGCGTGTGAGAAGTTTATCTACCTCGAAGTTTTGAAAAACGCCGAGGATAAAGCGGACGAGAAGGCAGAGAGCAAGAAGGAAAAGAGCGAGGGCGAAAGCGCCGCAAAGAAAGAGAAGAAGAGCGCGGAGAAGCCCGCGGTCTCGGTCGTCCCCCTCAAGAAGGTCAGGGCGGCTATCAAGGATATCGTCAACAGCATCGGCAACGACGAAGGCTGGGCGTACCTTGCGGACGTTGGGAACAACCTTTCCAAGAGAATGCCCGACTTCGACTCACGTAACTACGGCTATCGCAAATTGATAGACCTCGTTTCGACCCTCAGTGGCTTTGAGATAAGCCGTGTGCCCGTGGGCGAGGGCGGCAAGGTCAATAAAATACTCATCAAGATAAAGTAAAACTGCGCATCGATATTTTTATCGATGCGAAACACTATACAAGAGGCAAGCATATGTTTAATAAAGTTGATACAAGTTTGGATTTTTGCGGCAGAGAGAAGGATATCCTCGATTTCTGGAAAGCAAACGACATCTTCCGTAAGAGCGTGAAAGCCAATGAAGGAAGGGAAGAATACACCTTCTACGACGGCCCCCCCACGGCAAACGGCAAGCCGCACATCGG
>DFEQ01000039.1 GCA_002368735.1 Christensenella sp. UBA3798 | reverse complement strand
AGGCTCTGCTCAATGCTCTGCTCGTCGCCAATATCGCAAAATACGTGGTCAAAAACCGATATCTCGCTCTCTTCCTCGGCAGGGATATACAAGCCGCACGCCGCCATTAAGACAAACAGACCGACGAGCTTCAAAGATACCGTCTTTCCGCCGGTATTCGGACCGGTGATAAGAAGGATGGAATAGTCCTTTCCGATAGAAACGCTGACGGGAACGACCTTTTCGCGCGCTATCAAGGGATGACGCCCTTTTTTGATATTGATATAACCTCGCGAATTAAGGATGGGTTCGGTCGCGTGCGTCGAAAGCGCATAGGAAGCGCGAGCAAAGATAACGTCGAGAGAAGTGATTATCTCATAGTCCGACATCAATTCGTCAACGATAACCGAGACACGCGCCGTAAATTCGTGCAAAATGCGGTCTATCTCAGCCTTTTCGTCGGCGAGAAGCATTTTGAGTTCGTTATTCATCTCCACGATGGCCATAGGTTCGACGTATAGCGTAGCGCCCGATGCGGAACGGTCATGGACGAGACCGTGAATGGCGCCTTTATACTCCTTTTTAACGGGGATGACGTACCTATCGCCGCGCATGGTGACCACATTATCTTGGAGCGCCTTTTGATAGTCGGGCGTGGAAATATAGCTATTCAGTTTTGCGCGAAGGCGTTCGCCGTTCCGCTTTATCTCGCGGCGAATGGCGCCAAGGCGCTCAGATGCACAGTCGTTCATCTCGGTTTCGGAAAAGATGCTTCTATCGATATCTTCCGCAAGGGTGTTTTGTAAAAACAGTCCGTTGCCCATACGCGAAATGATGGGCGCTTTGTCGGGATCGAGCTTGGATAGAGAGTTTTTCAGCCCTCTGGTCAGCCGGAGGAGCCGCGCTATCTTCAGAAGTTCCCCCATCGTCAAGACCGAGAGTTTCTTCGCGCGCATCAAGGATTCGGTTATCTCGTCCACGTCAAAAGAGGGATAGCAGTTGCAGGAATTCATCGCATAATACGCTTCCGTCGTCTCGCTTAGCAAGGCTTTGACGACAGAAATATCACCGCTCGGCTCAAAAGCCGCGATGGTCTGCTTCCCCTTTTCGCTCCCCGCGCACATTGCAACGGCAGCTAAGATCTTATCCAAGTCTAAGGTTTTGACACACTTATTCACCGATATCCTCCGATACAACTTTCATCATATCACTCTTTTCCTCTTCGTTCAAGCCAACAAACCTATAAAATAGGTTTTTTTCATGGTTTTGAGCTCGATACTTGGTTACTTTATCTTCATACATCGTAAAGTCGCACGACGCGGTACGCCTGCGCAAGAGCAAGTATCGCGCGTCCCCGTTTTCATAATACAATTTATCCTTATCTTTACACGTGGCGCAGGATATACCGTACGCAACCGAGAAAGGACAATGCGCAAAACTCATCAGCGCTACCTTTCCCGCGCGGAAAGCCGTGTCGCCCGAATAGGGATTTTCCACCGAAGCGCAGACGGCGTCCGCATCCTTAAAGAAGCTAGCGGTCATATCGTTGAATACGTTGAGTCCGAAACCTGCGATATACCCTACGTGCAGTTCCCGCGCGACGGAAACGCCATACAGATTGTCGGTATAGACTCCAAGCCCCTCGTTTTCACGAAGGAAAGCCTTCACTACGCCTACTTCCGCATTACGCAATACGCGCGGCAATCGTAAATAACACTTTTTATTCCCGACGCTTTTGATAAACCCTTTGATTTTTTCCTTATCCGGGAGGTTGGGCGACAGCACGAATGCGTCTGCAAACGGGTAGTCCTGGGGGGACGTGAGGTCGGATATCTCAACGATGGTCCCCAGCTTTTTTGGCAAAAAGGTAGCCGAGGGAAGTAGGTCGAAGAAAGCGTATCTCGGGGTATTCGCGAGAATGATTTCCGTCCGAAGCTTTTCCAAAAGCGCTCGCCGCATTGCGTTCACTTCACTGACTTTGATAAAGACGGGGCTCTCCGTCCTGTCAATAAGCTTTTCGATGCTGAAATCCGTATTCCCGACCTTTGATATTTTTTCATGAATGGCGGAATTATCGGCAGAATCAGACGGCGACAAAATCGACTCGCTGTTAATACTTGCCGTAATTCCGTTATAAGTGGCAGTCAAAGCGAGAGGTGATCCAACGCCGCCTTGGAGAGTTAGGACGATGGGAAGGGTGTTTTTGACCCCTTCGGCGGCCGCAGCCGCCCTTGCGTTGGTGGTCAAACGAAGTTCGTCCCCCTTTTTGACGCCATCGCTGACGGGGATAACATAGGCGCCGCCTTCCTCTCGGACGGAGGTCACGTCGCTGCCGCCCACTTCCACGCCGTTTCTGAGTATCTTTACACCATCACCCTTGGCAAGGGTATAGTCGCTTTTTACATATGCGAACTTATATCCTCCGCGCGTTTCCACCGACAGCACTCTGCCGATCGGCACCCCGATATGAGATGAGGTCTTTGTATCGATGAGGGGTTTGCTTTTACATAGAGTATAACCGTCAAAATAGCCTCGATTGAAACTCTCGGATAATGCGCGGAGTGACTCCGTCGTCTCTTTTCCATCCAAAATATCACGGTAGTACTTAGTGGCGGCGTACACGTAGACGGGACGTTTTAGCCTCCCTTCGATTTTAATAGAATCAACGCCAAGCGCGGAGAGCTCTTTTACTTTATCGCCAAGTTTCAGGTCGCGCGGAGAAAGCAGCCTGCCTTCGGCGATCACTTTTCCCGTTTCATCCTTTGCCGTATAATTCAATCGACAAGCCTGATTGCAGACACCACGATTGCCGCTTTGTCCGTATATCTTGCTACCGAGCAAGCATCCGCCCGAAAAACTAACGCACATCGCACCCTGCGCAAAAACCTCGACCTCAAAACCCTGCTTCTTAATATCGGCGATATCCTCTAAAGGCGTTTCGCGCGATAAAATGAGTCTTTTTACGCCGAGCCCCTTTACCGCCATAGCGTCCCATGCGTTTTGGACCCCTGCCTGCGTAGATAAATGGATGGGGATATCACAGGTTCCACCTATCGCCATAGCGGCACCGATATCCGAAACGATGAGGGCGTCAGCCCCACACTTTGCCGCACCCCTTGAAAGCTCTATGATACGCGGCATTTCCTCGTTTTTGACCGCGGTATTCACAGTCACGTAGACTTTTACACCGAAAAGGTGGGCATAGCCCACCCATTCCGATAGATTATTCAAATCAAAATCCGATGATTTGATACGGGCGTTATGTTCGCCCAACCCGAGATAAACGGCATTTGCACCGCCTGCTATCGCCGCTTTGAGAGATAATATGCTCCCGGCAGGTGCTAAAATTTCCATCATCAATCTCTGAGCTTTGCGCCAAAAGAGGCTGACATCGCGGCGATGATATCGTCCACCGTCTTGCTTACCTCCTCGCCGTCCAACGTGCCGTCATCCTTGCGGAACAGAAGGTTAAAAGCAATGGACTTCTTGCCCGGAAGCACGCCTATCCCTTGATACACGTCAAAGACCGAGGCTTGACGGAGATAGTCGCCGCCAACCGCCTTTATCCTCTTGAGCATCTCGCCCGCATAGACGTTTTCATCCACGACAAAGGCAAGGTCGCGCTGAATGGAGGGGAACTTGCTGATCGCAACGAAGGGAAGAAAATCGGTCGCATTGTCGATAAATGCGTCCAAATCGATTTCAGCAAGATAGAGTTCGGCATCAAACTTTCGCGTTTTGGCAACGGCGGGATGAAGCTGCCCGATATAGCCTATCTTTTTGCCCGCTATCGTGATGAACGCCTGACGATAGGGATGCAAGAAAGGTTCATCCGACGGGATGAAGTCCACCGCCACGTTAAAGCGATCGGCAAGAGCCTCAAAAATTCCTTTTAAGGAATAGAAATCACGTTTTTCACCGAAGGTGGCGAGCACCAAGGTCTCCTTCTCAATAGCGGTGTCGGTCATGGGGAGCGACTTGGGGAAATAGGTCTTGCCAATCTCGTAGAAAGCACCTTCTTTCACGCCGCGCGCATAGTTTGAGGCACAGATGGAGAACATGCTCGGAGCAAGCGTCGTGCGCATAACGGATACGTCCTCGCTGAGCGGATTGAGAATTCTGATGACGTTCGTCCGAGGATCACCCTCGGCAAGCGAGAACTCCTCGATAAACTTGGGAGAGATGAAGGAATAGGAGAAGGTTTCAGAGAGACCGCCGATTCCGGAAAGGAACGCTTTGATCTTCTGTACGATACGGTCGCGGGGATTTCTGCCGCCCTGCATGAGTTTCTTTCCGTCCAAAGGTTTACCGACGATATTATCGTAGCCGTACATACGGATAACTTCCTCCGCGATGTCGTTGGCGCCCACGATATCCTCGCGGAATGCCGGGATGGTGATCGTCATATCATCCCCATTCACGACGACGTCGAACTGAAGCGACTTCAAAATGCGCTCGATCTCTTTAGTTTCCACGTCGATGCCGAGGATCTCGTCAATCTTGGACTTCTTGACGGTAATGACGGCGGGGGTGATAGCCTTTTTCAAGGTGTCGACGGTGCCCTTTGCAAAGCGACCGGCGCCAAGGCGTGTGACAAGCTGAATCGTACGTATCAAAGCGAGGTCTTGGCTGATAAAGTCGATACCCTTTTCAAAACGAGCGGAAGAATCCGAATGCAGCCCGAGCGTCCTTGCCGTCTTACGGATATTGTCACGCTTGAAGCGAGCAAACTCAAAGACCACGGTATCGGTCGTATCCGAAATGCCGCTGTTCGCCCCACCCATCACACCGGCGACAGCCATCGGGATGTCTCGATTGGCGATGACGAGGTTATTTTCACCGAGATGATTTTCCGTACCGTCCAAGGTCACGATGCTCTCGCCTTTTTCCGCCCTTCTGACAACGATCTTGCCGCCCGCGATATCCTTATAATCAAATGCATGCATCGGCTGACCGATATCAAAAAGGACGTAATTGGTAATATCTACGATATTATTGATAGGACGAAGCCCCATCAAACGCAAACGACGCTTGATCAATTCATCCGAAGGGGCTATCTTGACCTCTTTCAGCATCTTGGCAAGGTAGCGAGGGCACAATTCCTCATCCTTGACCTCCACCGAAAGCGCGGAAGAGATCTCGCCCTCTTCGCTGATCTCGGGCAAGCGGAAGGTGTCCTTCATGGGCTGACCGAGCACGGCGGCTATTTCGCGCGCAATGCCGATAATACTGTTGCAATCGGGTCTGTTGGCAGTAACGGAAACGTCAAAAATGACGTCGTTCGTGCCGATAAAGTCATTGATATCCGTACCGGGGACGGTATCTTCCGGGAAGATAAACACGCCGTCTATCCCCGCTGCGGGATAATCGGCGCCCGTAAGCTTAAGCTCACTACCGCCGCAGAACATACCCTCGCTGAGTACGCCGCGGAGTTCGCCCTTCTTGATACAAGTGCCGTCCGGAAGTTTAGCCCCGTCCAAAGCAAGCGCTACGACATCTCCGACAGAAACGTTCGTTGCCGCCGTAACTATCTGCAAACGCTTATCCCCCGCATCGACCTGACAGATGCGGAGCTTGTCCGCGTTGGGGTGCTTGTCCATGGAGAGTATCTTGACCGCCTTGATATTGACATAGTCGTCCGAAGGACGGATAACTTCCTCTATCTCAAAACCTGCTCCGACGAGCTTCGCCGCAAGTTCCTCTTCCGAAACGGTGATGTCAACGTAATCTTTTAACCAACTCAAAGGTGCTTTCATATCTACTCCTATTTATATTGCTTGAGGAAATTCACGTCGTTCTCGTACATCAAACGGATATCAGGGATGCCGTATTTCAGCATAGCGATCCTGTCGATGCCGAAGCCGAAGGCAAAGCCGCTGTATTTCTTGGAATCGATGCCGCAGTTTTCCAGTACGACGGGGTTAACGATTCCTGCACCGAGTACCTCTATCCACCCCGTGCCCTTGCACAGCCTGCAACCCTTCCCGCCACACATACTGCAGCTGATATCCACCTCAACGCTGGGCTCGGTAAAGGGGAAATAGGAAGGTCTGAAGCGCACCTTCGTATCCTTGGTAAAGGTAGACTTAGCGAATATCTCAAGCATATTCTTGAGATGGGCAAGCGAGATGCCCTCCTCTACACAAAGCCCCTCTATCTGGTTAAAGATAGGGCTGTGCGTGGCGTCGTCATCCGCGCGATACACCTTGCCGGGCACCACGATGCGGATGGGCGGCTTCTCGGAAAGCATCGTGCGCGATTGCATAGGAGAAGTATGGGTGCGGAGCAGGATATTCTCGCTGATATAGAAGGTATCCTGCATATCCCTCGCGGGGTGATCGGCGGGGATGCCGAGGGTTTGGAAATTATAATAATCGGTCTCTATTTCGGGGCCTTCCTTGACGGCAAAACCAAGCCCGATAAAGGTATCGAGTATCTCGTTTTTCACCTTGGTGATGGGGTGCGTCGAGCCTATCAAGTAGCCTTTGGAAAGTGTGACGTCGATTTTTTCGGAAGCGAGTTTCTTCGCTTCTTCCTTCTTGCGGAAATAGGCTTCCTTCTCGGCTATCATGTTTTCGAGGCGGACTTTACCTTCGTTGATGAGCTTGCCGATAGTGCCCCTCTCTGCGGGCGCCACGTCCTTTAATCCGCGCAAAAGCCCCGTATATTCCCCGCTTTTACCGAGAAAAGTGACCCGGATATCGCCGATCTCGGCGACCGAAGAGGCTTTTTCGAGAAGTTCTTTCACTTTATCTACCAATTGTTTGATTTTTTCTGTCATAACGACTCCCGTTAAAAAAGAATTATAGTAAAAGATTATCACTTATATAAATAAGTGTCAAGAAATGAGCGTTACTTTTTGAATAGTAAAATGCGCTACGGAATAAGGTCCAAATAACTCGTGGAGCTCTCGCCGGATATGTATACGCCGGGTATCTCCCCGATGATGACGTTTTCCGCAATGAGAACGTTATTGGTGAGCGATATCTCGTGCTCGGCAATGGGCAGGACGGTATTAAAGAGTACGTCTATCTTGGCGTATATACTGTGACGTGTTTGATTGATGCCTACGTTTTCAAAACAAGTGACGAAATCACAATTAACGGTGGAAAAGAAGGTGATATCCACCTCTACTTTCGGTCCGGAATTGGACATCAGTGCCGAGCCCGTAAAAGCGCCCGTCGGAATAACGGCGGTTTGTTTTCCGATAGCGTTCAGTGCATTCTCGCAACGAAGTGCCAGACTCCTCGTAAAACCGTTGACCATCGGCGTATTCGTACCCAAATATAGGATACTCCCCTTCTCATCCCGCGCTATCTCGATAAAATCGGAATATTCATAAAGAGATACTACGTCAGCGCTGCTTTTATTGATAGCCTCCATACCAAGTGAGGCGATCAAGGCGTCGCAATAAGTAAATACAACGGGTTTAACGTTGCTTTGACAGGACAAAAGAAAGGCGCCGACACCTATCGCCGCTACAAGAAAAACGATCAGGAGGAGTCGCCCGAACTTCTTGCTTTTCATAATGATTTATATGATAAATTGACGAAAAAGTTACTAATCCAAGAGGTTTTTGGATTCAAAAATTCGCTGATCGTAGTCGCGAAGAAGCCCTTCGTAGTGCACGGTGGCGTTCTCCAAAGAGCAAAAGGACTCGGGCGTCACTACGTTGCCGAAATAATGCTCGGGGATAACGTGCGCGCAGACGAGAAGATAATTGACGAATTGACTGCAATAAAACTTGCGATAGGACTTTTGATAGTCCACGTTGTTTCTCGCCTTTAAAATGCCGAGAAAATTATACCCGAAAGTCTTTTTATCCGAAATAAACTGACGGATATAGGTTTCGATGATGGCATAGGACTCGTCGCTTACAGGCACTTCGAGGACCTTGGCGATGGTCTTATGAAAGCGCTTGAAGGTGCCCTTCCGTGGGTTTTCTATCACGAAGCCACCGATGAAAAAGATATAAGGATGCAAGCGACCGAAAGAGTACATTTCCTCAAGGTCCTCGTGGAGGGCGATGGAGATGTGATTGTAGGTATTACCGGTATGGCGTCTGATCAATTGCGAGATCGTGGTCCCAGTATGCGTCATGATCAAATAGATCTTTTTCATTTTAATCCATATTATCACATTTTACAAAAAATGCAAATAAATATTTCATTTATTGACAACCGCTCCGGAAGGGTCATAGCGAAGCAAGGAGCGGCGGGATCTCATCAAGCGAGTACACTTCCCGCTCTGGGATAGCGTTTTCCGGGTTGGGTAAATGCATAGGATTATATCGGATAGTCGTGAGTCCATACGCATTTCCGCCCAAGATGTCCGAGGTCGGACTGTCGCCGATGAGGACGGTAGCCTTGACGTCAAAGCCCAAAATGGCGCTCGCACAATAGTCGAAAAACTCCTTTTTCGGTTTAACGGTGCCCACACACTGCGAGATAAAAATACGCTTGAAATACTTACCGATATCCGCGCTCTTGATACGACCATTTTGGGTATACTCGTATCCGTTGGTCACGGCATAAAGTTCGTAATGTTCGGATAAATAGGATAATAACTCTCTTGCACCCTTGATCAGCACGTTTGTTTTGGCAAGGGCGTCCATATAAATATTCGCAAAGGATTCGGGGGCAACGGGGGTAGAAAAACGGCTCAAAAATACTTCGAACCTTTTGACGCGCAATACTTCGCGGGTGATCTCTCCCCTTTCAAGTGCTTTCCACATATCGTCGTTTATTTTGCTGTACGAAGACAGATCCGCTTCGGTAAACACAAGACCTTTGGAAGCAAGCGCGGCGGAAAGCGCCTGTTTTTCACAAGCCTTAAAATCAAAGATAGTATCGTCCAAATCGAGAAAAATCGTTTTGATCATATATTTATTATATATGAAAAGTGAAAAAAGAGCAACTTTCTAAGTGTTCGGCGCCAATTTCAATCCGAAAACCGTGCTAGCTCCTCAAGTACGTATCCGGCAAGGGTCGCCATCCCCTGCTTGTCGGGATGAAGATCATCCATAGATTCATAGCCCGGCGCGGCTCGATAGATATCCACTAACCTGCACCCTTCTTGCGCCGCGCATTCACGTATAGCACGGCAGTATTCGGTCAAGGGGCGTCCATCCTTGGTAAAAGGAAGCGAAAAGCCCGAGTCCGACATCCTGTCGCTGTTCGTTAGAGTAAAGCACCATATTTCCGCACTTGGATAATTGCGTCGGATCTTGCGAAGCATCATACGATAGGCAGTCTTGAATACGCTTAGGTCCTCTTCCTGCCCATCTTCGGGGTCAATGGGCATATTCCACCCCCAATCGTTGGTGCCGATATACACCATTACCACGTCGGGGGCGGTGCCGTTTTCACCAAGAAAAGCCGTGCGTTCGTCGCTGGCGCCGTATGATTCTATCTCGCATTGGGGGAGTTTGCTGACGAGGCTACCAGACCAAGCGTTATTTACGAGCAGTTTGCCACCTAAAGCATTGATAACGATGCCCCACCAAGTATCGTCAGGGGACAAAAGGTCCGCCTCACACTTCCTTTCAGCTGTGTAAAAGGTATTATACCAAGAGGGACTGATCCCTTCGTAAGTGCTGATCGAGTCCCCCATAATGGAGAAGAATTTATCCTTATATTTCGTATTATCCATACGTTTACGCCTCTTTTTTTATCAAAAAGTGTGGTTTCAGTTAAAAAAGGCACTTTAAAAAAAGTGCCTTGGTGCGGAAAACGGGACTTGAACCCACACAGTATTGCTACCACAAGAACCTGAATCTTGCGCGTCTGCCAATTCCGCCATTTCCGCTTACGTTTTTATATTTTAATAGGAATAGAGGTCAAAGTCAATCAAAAGAGGCATATTTTTTCCTGCGAAAACGTGATTGCGCCCTCTCGACTTTCGTCAAATATGCCGCAGTCTCGCGGATAGGAATACCGTCACGCGTGACGGACAATTCCTCTATCCACCTTCTTACCGAGCCTTCCCCCGCATTATAAGCGCAAATGATTTGCCATTTTTCATCAAAAACAGTCGTCAGGTAGGCGAGATACCACGTCCCGAAACGAATATTTAATTCAGGGTCAAACAGCATATCATCGTTAAATGATTTGATCGATAAAGAAGTTGCTATCCAGTCCCCCGTTTGCGGCATTATCTGCATGATCCCGATGGCACCCACGGATGAAACGGCACGTGAGTTAAAGTGGCTTTCCGTCTCGATAATGGCAAATACAAGGGCGGGTTCTACGTTGTATTCGTGCGAATAATTACAAATAACATCGGCATACTTCCTGGCACCGATATCGCAAGAAGATATTGGAATTATAAGGAAAATTGCTGTAATTATTACGAAAGTTGCTCTAAAATAGAATAATAAAGCGCTTTTACAGTTTGACACAGGTCGTCGATCGTGCCACTATTATCTATGACGACGTCGGCTTTTTCGCGGAGCAAGTCCTCTTCCCTTTGGAGCGACATCACACGGGCAGCCCTCTCCTTGGAAACGTTATCACGCTCTGCGATACGACGAAGGCGAAGGGTTCTATCGGAATAGACGAACCAAACGATATCGAAAGAAACGTCGGTCTTTGACAAGAGCGGTATCTCATAGAAAACGACCTTCTCCTCCGGATAAGCCGAAAACATTCTTTCAAAAATGCGAGGATGGGCTATACTCATCAAAAGTGCCCGTTTACTTTCATCGTTATAGACGAGGTCGGCAAGCTCCTTTTTATTGATGACCTTATTATGGACAACGGTGGGAAAAGTATTCTCGATGAGGTCGATATACTCTTTGTCGCAAAGCAGCCCCGCATTCACCTCGTCCGCGACCACAACGCAGGCGCCGAGAGCGCGCAATATCTTGGTAACCTGGCTTTTTCCGCTACCGATGCCGCCCGAGATGGCAACCCGCATCATTTTGCCTCCTTCCAGGTGTAGCCGCAAGAAATATTCACCATCAGAGGTACGGCAAGAGGGACGACGTTCTCCATTTCACGACGCAAAATAGACTTTACCTGCTCTACTTCAACAACGGGACAATCAAGGATGAGTTCATCGTGTACCTGTAAAATGACCTTTGCCGATAGTTTTTCCGCCTTAAGAGCGCGATACACCCCTATCATCGCTAACTTGATGATGTCGGCAGCCGTACCCTGCAAAGGCATATTGAGCGCGGCACGTTCCCCGAAGCTCCTTACGTTATAATTGGAACTATTGATTTCGGGAAGCGAGCGGATGCGCCCCATTTTCGTCGCTACGTAGCCGTGTTCTTTGGCAAAATCAACGGAACTCTTCATATAATCGCGTATTTTGGGGTAAGTATCCAAGTATTTTGCGATAAAGTCGTGCGCTTCGCTAACTGTACATCCGACGTTGCGAGAGAGCCCGAAATCACTGATGCCGTAAATGATGCCGAAGTTGACCGCCTTTGCGTCACGGCGCATCTTTGAGGTAACTTCGCTTTCGGGCACGCCGAATATCTTTGCTGCGGTGGCGGCATGGATATCCTCCCCCTTTCGGAAAGAGTCGATAAGACCTTCATCCCCCGAAAAATCGGCAAGAAGACGCAATTCTATCTGCGAATAATCGGCGGAGATAAGCTGATTACCTTCATCGGGGATAAAAGCGGCGCGTATTTCACGCCCTTCCGTCTCGCGCACAGGGATATTTTGCAAGTTCGGCTCGGAAGAAGAGAGCCTTCCCGTCGTCGTCAGCGCCTGATTGAATACAGTATGGATACGCCCTTTGGCATCTATCATGGATTTCATTGCGATGAGATAGGTCGAAAGCAGTTTAGAGAGCTGTCTGTATCTCAATATCTCCGAAACGATGGGGTGCAGATCTTCTATTTCGCCGAGGATGTCGGCGCTTGTGCTCTTTTTCTTACCTGCGGGCAATTTAAGATCGTCAAATAACACCTCGGAGAGTTGTTTGGGCGAATTAATATTGAATTCCCGCCCCGCTAAAGCGTATATCTTGTCACGCACGCAAGCGAGTTCGGACGAATAACGCTCGGAAAGGGTGTCGAGAGTGCTCCTGTCGACCCTAAATCCCGTCTTTTCCATGTCGTAAAGCACGGGAACGAGGGGAAGCTCTATCTCGCGATACACTTTGAGCGAATTGGACTGTATCATCTTTTTGATAAGCAGCCTTTTGGCGCGCATGAGCCCCGCCGCAATGAAATCATCCTCTATTTCGTATCTTCGGAGAAGCGCCTCGGGGGTCTCGTAGTAGTTCCCGCAATCGCCGATATAGCCCATCAACATCACGTCTTCAGCACTAAAGACCTCTTCAACGGACAAATCAAACAGTCGATACTGATTTTTTAGATCAAAAACAGTGATATCAATGCCACCCGCACGGACGACGCGCTTGATGGTCTGTAAGATATCATCGTAAGAAGGATATTCGCCGAAAAGGTCGTATGAACACCGAATCACGGCATTCACGTCCTCATCATACGCCAGCTCGAAGCGGTCCTCCGCTACGTAATAGGCAAGCGAGCCTTTTTTAAAGCAATCGCACAGGAAGTTCTTCAATTCTTCAAGGGTCTTGAGCTCGCGAGTTTCAACGGTGCGAGGTGTTTCCTCCTCCGCAACGGGTTCGCCGAAGGTAAATCGGTCTATCAATTTGCGGAAATCGTACCCCTCCATCAGCCTCTTAGCGCGATAAGGCAAAACTTCCGAGAAGCGATACTTGGAAAAATCGCCGCTATCGAGAGGGGCGTCGAGCACGATGGTAGCCAGCCAATGCGAAAACTCCGCGCTTTCACGCCCGTTTATGAGCTTTTCCTGCAATTTTCCCTTTATTTCATCGATGTGCTCATACAAATTGGCGATGGTGCCGTAGCGAGCAACGAGGTCGAGCGCGGTCTTTTCACCCACGCCGGGGACACCGGGGATATTATCCGAATGGTCGCCCATCAGCGACTTGAGTTCAATGATGCCCTGCGGCGTGAGACCTTCTTCCCGCAAGGTATCGGGAGTATAGCGTATGACGTCGGTAATGCCTTTTTTCGTATGCAAGACGGTCGTTTTGTCCGAAACGAGCTGCAGTACGTCCTTATCTCCGCTGACCACTACGGTGGGCATCTCGCTCCTCGCGGCAAGGGTTCCGATAATATCGTCCGCCTCGAAGCCCGGAAGCTCCACGACGGCGATCCCCATCGCACTCAAAAGCTCTTTCATCGCAGGCACCTGCGCCTTGAGCTCTTCGGGCATCGGATGGCGCTTTGCCTTATATCCGTCGTATTTTAAGTGACGAAACGTGGGTTGATGCACGTCGAACGCCGCGACGATATGCGTCGGCTTTTCACTCTTGATCAACTTCGACAGCATCGACACGAAGCCAAAGAGTGCGCCCGTATACCGCCCACTCCGATCCTGAAGGGTCGGAAGCGCGTAAAATGCGCGATTGATAAGGCTATTACTATCCAATAAAAGCAGTTTCATACTTCCATTATATCCTATTTATTTGTATCAAACAATAACTTTATTTATTTATCTTTTTTTATCATATAATTTGACAGGTCAAAAAGTATTATTTATAATTTGTATATATGGGATGGGATATAGCAAAAAGCGTTTTACTATTACTCGCCGGACTCGGTGCTATGATGTTCGGCATGCAGGTACTCAGCGAAAACCTGACCAAAGCGTCGGGTAAAAAACTTCGCGTTGCACTCTCGAAACTAACCTCCAATCGATTCAAAGGAATATTGATCGGCGGGACGGTCACCGCCGTCATCCATAGCTCCGCGGCGACGACGGTCATGGTGGTCGGTTTGGTCAATTCCGGCATCCTAACCTTGTTTCAAGCGGCGTCCATCATCATGGGTGCGAATATCGGTACGACGGTGACGGGACTAATGCTCTCGTTGCAGTCGCTCCCCATTACGGAGCTGTTTGCCGCCCTTGCATTTATCGGGATAGCCTTACTCCTTATTTCTAAAAAGACCCTCGTCAAGGTCATCGCCTATATCCTTATCGGCTTTGGTTTATTGTTCGTCGGTATGAACGTGATGAACGTCTCCATGCGCAAGATCATCGACACAGCGCCGCAGATCAGAGATCTCTTCTGGCAGATCAAAAATCCTTTCCTCCTGCTCCTCCTCGGTGCCGTGCTTACCGCGATCATGCAGAGCTCAACCACGATGACCGCCATCTTGATAGTCTTATCCACGAGCGGGCTCATCGGGCTCGAGAGCGCAATATACGTCGTTCTCGGCATGAACCTAGGCACCTGTGCAACATCGCTGATCGCCTCTATCGGAGCCAATACCAACAGCGTTCGTGCGGCGGTGTATCACCTGATGTTCAACCTCATCGGCACCATCATCTTCTTCTCACTTCTCTTCATCACCCCCCTGCGCACTTGGCTCATCAATAGCGTGCTTTTCGGAGACGACGTATCCAAGATAGCGTACAGCATCGCCATCTTCCACGCGATATTCAATCTCGTTACCACGGCGATACTGCTCCCCTTCTTGACCCCCTTCGTAAAATTCGTCACCAAGCTCGTACCCGAAAAAAAGTCCAAGAACGAGGACGACCAACTTCGCCTCCACTATATCGACGAGAGGTTTCTCGCGACCTCCTCCATCGCCGTTGGCGAATGCAAACGTGAGATAGCTTATATGGCGGAGCGCGCATATAAAAACTTCGCCCTCTCCATCGACAGCATCATCAACGTGGACCTAAGCGCCAAAGCGGACTTTGAAAAGAGAGAGACCAAGATAGACTTCCTCAATAAGGAGATAGCGAAGTATCTCGTCAAGCTCTCCACCACCAGCATTTCGGACGAGGACGAACAAGTCATCGCCACCTACTACCACGTCATAACCGACCTTGAGCGAATCGGTGACTATGCGGAGAACATCATGGAATACACCCAAAGGCTCAAGGACGACGACAGCAAGTTCTCCCCCAGCGCCGTTGAGGAGCTCAAGGAGATGTTCGACTGCATCACCAAGCTATATCTGTCCGCGATACAGGCATTTAACGGTCAAGACCTCAATGCCCTGATGCAGGCGGAAATATACGAAGAAGACGTGGACGCCATGAAGGATAAGCTCTCCGCGGCGCACATCGAGCGCTTGGAGAGAAATGAGTGCTCGGTAGAAAACGGCGCGGTCTTCCTCTCACTCTTAAACGACTTAGAGCGTATCGCCGACCACCTATTCAACGTGGCGAAGTCCATTAAGGAATATACCCAGGGCATCGTTGTACAAACGGATGGCGTAGTGATCAAATAAAACAAATACCCATAAAAAAGCTCAAGCGCAACAAGCTGCGTTTGAGCTTTTTTATTTTATACAGACAAAAGAAAAGTGCCTCAAAAAGAGGCACTTATTCAACAGATAAGGATCATTATACGCGAGACATATACGTTCCGGTACGAGTATCCACGCGGATGACGTCGCCTTCGTTGACGAACATCGGCACCTGGATCTTGTAACCCGTCTCGAGGGTAGCTGGCTTTGTACCCGCCTGTGCGGTATCGCCCCTGACGCCCGGCTCGCAGATGGTTATCAAGAGCTCGACGAAGTTAGGCGGCTCAACGGAGAACGCCTTGTCCTTGTAGAAAGACACGGTGACCTGCGAATTCTCTTTGATAAAGTTCAAAGCGTCTTCGACCTGCTCGAAATTCAAAGGAAGCTGCTCATAGGTCTCGACGTCCATGAAGTAATAGAGCTCGCCGTCAGTGTAAAGATACTCCATCGTCTTGCGCTCGATATGCGCCGCGTCGAATTTATCCGTGGGGTTGAAGGTACGCTCGATGACGCCGCCCGAAATGACGTCGCGGATCTTCGTACGAACGAAAGCAGAACCCTTGCCCGGCTTAACGTGCATAAAGTCTACGATCGTATAAACCTTCCCTTCCATCTCAAAGGTGACGCCTTTTCTGAAATCACCCGCCATAACTGTAGAACCCATAGTATCCTCCTAAACTGTAATAATTTGTTTATCCGAACGGTCAATGACCGTTAGTTTACCGTTTTCTATCACGCACAGGCTTTCTATCCTGATGCCGAACTCCCCTTCGAGATATACGCCCGGCTCCACCGTGAACACGCACCCGTCCGCAAGGACGTCGTCGGAAACAGTCGAGAGCGACGGCGCTTCGTGGATCTGTATGCCGACCCCATGCCCCAAGGTATGCGTGAATTTACCTCGAAAGTCGCTGCTATCAACAACTTCACGTGCGATCCTGTCCGCTTCTTTTGCGCTCCTACCGCCCTTTTCAATATAGTCGATAGCGGCAAGTTGTGCTTTCAACACTACGTCGTAGGCTTCCAGGAACTTTGTCGTCGGATTACCGCAGAACAGTGTCCTGGTAAAATCGGACATATAGCCCCTATACTTTGCGCCAAAATCCATTAGGACACAGTCTCCTGCGCGCAAGGCTCGATCGGACGATACGGCATGCGGCATAGCGGCATTTTCGCCGAAAGCGACGATAGTATCAAAAGCGACGTCTTCCGCACCGGATCGAAACATCGCGCGGCGCAGTTCTTCCTTGATATAGCGCTCAGTGACGCCGACCTTCAGAAGGGGCGTGACCGCGGCAAAGGCTCTGTCAACGATGGCTTCCGCCTCTTTGATGAGAGCTATTTCCGCAGGGCTCTTCGTCAAGCGCATGGACGCAAGGAGGGGGGAGATATCCACGACATCCTTATCCTCCGAAATTATCGCCCGAAACCGCGAAAGCGTCATATCGTCAAATTCCAATCCGACCTTTGTCGCGTTGGAAACTGCAAGGCGAAGAAAGTCCGCTTGCTCCTTCCTCGTCATCACTTTTATCGTGAATTCGGGGCGAACCGCCGTCTTGACCGCTATCTCATACAGCGAGGAAGTGATGTAATATGCGTCGCTCTCGGTGACGACGATGGTGGCGTCGGGCTGGTCGAAACCGCTCAGGTAGAACAAGGCAGCCGGAGAGGTGATGATCGCTACGTCACAATCGCGAAGGAATGAAAGATATCCCATACTGTAATTATAAACGAAAATCTCGGTTATTGTAAAGATTTATTTATCATTACAATGCTTAAAATAGAGATTTTTCATGGTTTTTGCATCGATAGACTGCGTTCCCGCCGATTCGGATAATATCCAAGGCTCCAAGCGATATTCGACAAGAAGCTCGGCAAGTGGCTCAAACTCGGGCCCGTAAGTATCATCCGCAAAGGTAAGATGCCTTATCTCGCCACCCTTTCCGTACTCGATTTTAGAGAAATGGACGTGCATCTTTTTGACCTTTTCCGCGCCGACGCCGTCTATTAAGGTATCGAGGACTTTCCTGTAATCATCCTTACTTTTCAAGCTACCATAGGTACGCGCGTTCAAGTGTCCGAAATCGATGCAAGGGAGGATATTGTCGGCAAGATTGACGATGTCGATTATCTCATCAAGGTCGCCGAGCTGATTTATCTTTCCCATCGTTTCGGCGCAGACGTATCTATCCTCATAGCCTCTGTCATAAAACTCCACCATAAAGCGCTCCATAGCGGCGAGAAGTCGCTTCATCGCATCCTTTCTATCAGATTTTAAGGGAGAACCGGGGTGGAATACGGCGCGATCGCCGCCAAAATGCCGTACGGCGTCGAGCGAGGCAAATAGGTGGTCGAAGGAAGCGCGCAACTTTTCGGGATCTTCACCGGCAAAGTTGATATAATACGGGGCGTGAACGGATATCCCTACCCCTTTTTCACGGAAGGCGAGCCCGATCTTATCCGCCGTTTCCTCCGAGATACGTACGCCGCGCCCAAAGGAATACTCAAAGATATCAAGTCCGTTTTCACAGATAAACTCGGGGACCTCTGTGGTGTGTGTGTACCCTGCTGCGGCAAAAGCTTCGTCTGTACCCGATGGTCCGAACTTAATCATAAAGCCTCCTTTCATTCACGTCTTGCGCGATTTTCTCTTTTAGCGCATCAGCGCTCGTAAACTTCTCTATCCCTCGACGATAGGTTAGAAAGGTCAGTTCGATCTCTTTCCTATATACGTCGCGATGGAAATCGAGGATATAGCTCTCGATGTTGCTACTCATATCTTCAAAAGTCGGATGACTGCCGACATTCGTTACCGCGCGGTATACTTCGCCATCTACTGTAACCGTGGTAAAATAGACGCCTTCAAGCAAGGGGACAGTCAAAAGAGGAGTATTGACGGTCGGGAACCCGAGTTTCGTGCCGACACTCCTGCCGCGAACGACCGTGCGCAGGATGGAAAAATCTCTACCGAGATACTCCTTGACATGTTTCAGGTCGCCGATGCGGAGAGCGGCGCGCACCCTTTCCGAGCTGACCTTTTCCCCCTCCGATTTCCTAAGGTCGAGGACGGCATACCTGCCGCCGATAGCGCGGATAAGGTCGTCCACACCGCCGCATCCACCTTTCCCGAAGGAAAAATCTTTGCCGCAGGTGAAACCTTTAAGATCAAGTTTAGCGGAAATTTCCGATAAAAACGCATCTTTCGACATCGAAAGATAGGCTATATCGGCATCGACGTAATAGGCAACGTCTACGCCAAGCGCCTCTATCAAAGCAAGCCTTTCATTAAAGGTATATATCGGGTATTTTGCCATGCCGAGCAACGGATAGATATTGTTTTTAAAAAGAAAAACGGAGGCAACGGTGCCGATGTCATGTGCCAAACGGACGGCTTCGGCGATTACTTGACGATGCCCTACGTGGATACTGTCAAAAAAACCGAAAGCCATCACTCCGGCATCTTCCCCGATTACATTTGACAAATCGACTACTCTCATTTTTCCCTCGCCACGATCTCCAACGTGCCGCTCTTAACTTGTCCAATAGCATAGAACGCGCCACCGATATATACGGAGCAAAGGCCATCCTCCGCGTCGGTTTCGAGCTTAACGCCGTTGTCTATCTTTTTCCTCAATTGTTCGGAAAAATCAAGCGTTTTTAACGTTTGTCCAAACGCCTTGAGCGATACGAAGCCGCTTGTGATATCCTTTTCGATAGACTCTATCGTCGTAGCGTCCTCAATATGCATCATTCCGTTTATCGTGCGCTCAAGCGATGACATATAAGCGGGCAAGGAAAGCTTTGCTCCGATATCGCGGCATAGCGAGCGAATATACGTTCCTCCCGAACACTGTACGCAAAAGCGAAATTCCACATCTGATATGCGCTCTGTCAGTTTACAATCGTATATCGTTACCTTACATGGCTTCAGTTCAGCCTCTTCTCCTTTGTGGGCGAGTTTATAGGCGCGTACGCCGCCTATTGACTTAGCGCTATACATCGGAGGGATCTGCTCCGTAGTTCCTATAAAAGATGAGAGAACTTTCTGTATTTCTTCATCCGAAATGGGGGGGACTGCCGCTCTTCCCGTCACTTCCCCGCCACGGTCGAGCGTCGAAGTGGTTACGCCGAGATAGCAAGTGGCAATATAGGTCTTGCGCTTTGACAAAAAGAAATCAAAGAGTTTAGTCCCGGAGCCTACGGCAACGCCCAAAACCCCCGTCGCAAGAGGGTCAAGGGTGCCCAGATGCCCTACCTTGACCTTCTGACCAAGGTGGTGCCGCAATATCCCTCGTATTTTGATGACCAAATCGCTCGAAGACCAGTCGATGGGCTTGACGACGTTATAAAACCCGTTCATAGGTTATCTTTGCAAGCCTTTAAGATGTCGTCCAGTACGTTGCCGTAAAAGCCGTTAGTCATAAATCCCGCGGCATTCTTATGCCCACCGCCTCCAAAGGTCATAGCGATGGCATTGGCGTCAGCGTCCTTATGCGTACGAATGCTGACCTTGTAGGCATTCGGTTTTACCTCGGTGATAGAAACCGCTATCTCGACCCCTGCGATATTAGCGATATCGCTGACCAAGTTGGAGGAATTGGAAACAGTCGTCCCGGTTGCTTGAAAATCTTCCTGCATAAAGGAAACGACCGCTATCTTATTATCCTCAAAGAAGCGAGTTTTGGAAAAAACCCTCGTTTTCAGAAGGAAGGTATCCCTTGAAACGGCGCGAAAATGCTCAAAGGAGATATCCGCATTCGGAATGCCGTAAGAGAGCATCGCAGAAGCGATATTCATAGTACGAACGCCCACGTTTGAGTATGCAAAATTGCCCGTATCCGTCACAAGTGCGGTATAGATGAGGGAGGCGATATCCTTATCGATAAGAGACTCATCCCAGTTTTTCATTATCAAATAGATGAGTTCAGCCGTTGCGCCCGCTTTTGCGTCGATAAAGTTATACGCGGCGTAATTGCGGTCTTGAAGGTGATGGTCGATACAGAGGTTGCGCCTGCCCTTTTTAAAGAGCGTGCGATACTTTCCGAGTCTATCCTCAGCTGCGCAATCGATGGCGATAGTCAAATCGTACGATGCGCTCGGAGTGTCGGCATTCACGCTATCTGCGGAATACAGGTCGTTCATTTCTCGCTTCAAATCGCCGTCGCAAAACGCCGAGACAGCCTTCCCGCCCTTGACCAAGAAAGCCTTAAGAGCGAGGGCGGAACAGATGGTATCGCAATCGGGATTGATATGTGAAAAAAGCGCGATGGTATTCGCACTTTTTATCAATTTGATAACGTCATTTATCTCCATTGTCATCTCCGGTGTAGTTCTTCTCCGTTTGGTGCGTCTTCTCCATTGCATCTTCGATGAGGTCGGTGATTTGCTTTGCCTGCTCGATGGAGTCATCGGGAATGATGCGGAGGTAAGGAACGGTACGCATCTTTACCTTTTGTTTCAAAAGGTTACGCATATGACCCGTGCAACTATTCAAGGCGTCAAAAGTCTCCTCTTTCAGCGAGGGGTCGCCGAAATAACTGACGTAGACACGAGCGTGCGAAAGGTCGTCGCTGATCTTCACTTCGAGCACGGTCAACATCCCGTGGATCCTCGGATCGTTGAGCTCATAGCGGA
>DFEQ01000049.1 GCA_002368735.1 Christensenella sp. UBA3798 | reverse complement strand
GACGGCTTCCGCTTTGACGGCGTGACCTCGATGCTCTATCACGACCACGGCTTAGGCTCCAACTTCACCGACCTGTCGATGTACTTCACGATGAATACCGACGTGGAGGCGGTGACCTATCTGCAACTGGCGAACGAGCTGATCCGCGAGGTAGCCCCCCACGCCCTGACCATCGCCGAAGACATGAGCGGCATGCCCGGCATGTGCGAAAGCGTGAAGAGCGGCGGCATCGGCTTTGACTATCGCCTCGGCATGGGGCTCCCCGATATGTGGATAAAGCTGGTCAAGGACTGCCCCGACGAGAATTGGAACCTCGGCTATATATGGCGCGAGCTGACCTTCCGCAACGCCAAGACCATCGCCTACGTGGAGAGCCACGACCAGGCGCTCGTAGGGGATAAGACGCTGATATTCCGCCTGGCGGACGCGGCGATGTACGACGGCATGGAGAAGCGCACGCACACCCCCGTCATAGACAGAGCCATCGCCCTGCATAAGATGATACGTCTCCTGACCCTTGCGGCGGGCGGCGACGGCTACCTTGCCTTTATGGGCAACGAATTCGGCCACCCCGAGTGGATAGACTTCCCACGCCCCGGCAACGGTAACAGCTTCCACTATTGCCGACGTCAATGGAGCCTATTATACAACCACGACCTCAAGTACGAGGAGCTTTACGCCTTTGACCGCGATATGATCGCCGCCGCCAAGAAGCACAAGCTGTTTAAAAACCCTTATCCCGAGCTCAAGTGGATACACGAGGACGACAAGATCCTTGCCTTCGAGCGGGGCGGCTTGGTCTTCGTCTTCAACTTCTCCCCCACCGTGAGCCGCGAGGGATACGTCATCCCCGTTTCCAAGGGGGAGGACCACGACGTCCTCTTTACGAGCGACGACCCCGTTTACGACGGCTTCGGTCGCATCGCGCACGCCCCCGTCAGCGCCTACGTCCCGGGCAAGGAGGGCAATAACCTCCGCCTGTATATCCCCGCCCGCACCTGCATCGTCCTCTGCCCGCACAGTTTGAACAAGTAGGTTGAAGCCCCGCTTTGCAAGCGATGGTTTTTCCGCCGCAGACGGGGCTTTTTTCGTCCCCCAAAACGCCTGCTTTGTGGCAAAAACGCAAGACGAACTTTGTCGCTTATTGACACACAACATAATCGATGATACAATAGTATTATGTCTGAATAACAGACGTATACAAGGAGTGAAAGATGTACGAAAAGATCATAGAAAACAACGAAGCTTTCGAGGTGATGCTCATCTGCACGACTGCAATGTCCAACGCCCTCTCCAAGGCGTTTACCGCCGATGCGAAAAAGGTCGTCTCCTTCGTCGGAGCGGCATATTCGCTGGACGACGCCACCATCCGTCAATGCGCAAAGGTCATCCTCGGCGACCTGATGTCGCTCTCTTTGACCAACGACCGCCTTGCCATGTATCGCGGCAGGGGTGCGGAGAATACGTATGAGGACGTCGACGCCCTTTTCGACATGAAGGCGAACGTGATGTCGAAGTTTGAGAGGTTGCCGCAGCAGACCCCGACTTTGAATGCCGAATGGTTCAACTACTCGCACTATATGGCGTACAACGCCATCATCCGTTACGACGTCCTGCTGCAAACCGCCACGACGGGAGAGGTGTGGCCGGCGATGGTCTCCGGCGTGCTCACCGCGCTCGGGATCGGTTGCGAAGAGGACAAGGGCAAGGCGATAGAACGTTTGAAGCAATGCGCCATGTGGGGATATACCCCCGCCATCCTGCTGCTCTCGCACGTGTATGCGCTGAACGGCGACGACCAAAGCGCCGCGGATTTCAAGCGCATCTACACCCTCTGCAAGAAGTACATGCTCCTCGGCAAGACCGAGCTCCCCAAAAACGAGGAAGCCAACACCTTCGTCAAGGAGACCTTTGCGGTAATATCCTCTATCTTCTACGACGTGGTGCTCGGCTACTGCCGCCCCAACATCAACTATTCCTTCGTGGAGGCGATATCCTCGCCCTCCCTCTCCTTCACGGATATAATGCACTATATCAACAATTTCCAAGGCTCTCAGGACAATTGGCGCGACGTGACCAACCCGTCCTTTACCGTTTCCAAGCGGAAACTCGGCTTTTAAGGAGGCACCAAAATGAAATCTCTTGCAGAACAACTGAAAAAGAAATATATCGCCGAAAACTTGGAGCGCTCGGGGATACTCGACTACAACGAAGCGCCGGGGGCGAAGACCTACTTCTATGACGACCTGCCCAATACCGTCGTGGACGGCTACCCCTTTGCCGCCGACCTCGTGAACGACAAGGGCGTCGCGTACGGGATGAAGGATTGGGTGGAGCTTTCCGCAGAACAAAAGAAGGGATGCAAGCTTCGCTTCCACTATCTGCCCACCTGCCACGAGATATATCTCGGCTGTACCGGCAGCGGTAAGACGACGGGCTGTATGGAGCCTCAGCTCCGCGCGCTTTCGATGCAAAAGAACAAGCCCGACCTCTTTATCACCGACCCCAAAGGCGAGCTCTTTGACCACAATGCGGAGCATCTCAAGGAGCAAGGCTATCGCCTCTACGTTTTGAACTTTAAGGACCTCCTGCGTTCCGACCGTTGGAATCCCCTTTTGGAGCTCTACGACACCGCCATCCTCCTTAGGGACGTGGGCAAGGATATGAACGTCGTACAAAGCGGCGTGCCCACCCCCGACCTGAGCCTCGTGGCTGCGCCCGAGAAGTACAATCCGAAACGCGGCTATATCACCTGCGACGGCAAGGCGTTCCCCTCCCCCAACGAGTATAACGTCTATTTGGAGATCCGCTCCGACGCCATTCGCGCGCAACTCGACCAACTCATCAACGAGATCGCGAACACGATGATCCAAGTCCGCAACCAAAAGGATCCCACCTGGGAGGAAGGCTCCTTGGAGCTGCTCAAAGGTCTATTTAGCCTCATGCTCGATTTTGCGGTGGAGGACAAGGCTTTCACCCGCGATATGATGAATATTCAGACCTTGCATTCCTATTACATCACGCTCCGCAACTTTTCCGCCAACGGCGACAGCGTTTCCAAGCTGGAAAGACATTCCCTCTTCGCGAACGGCAAACACGAAAAGGCCTTCAACCTGATGGCGACCGCCCTCAACACCTCGCCCCGCACGATGCGTAGCTATTGCAGTGTGTTTGAGAGCGCCATGAAGGACTGGTTCCAAGCCAACATCTACTCCATGACGACGGGGCAGACCATCAAGATCGACGAATCCGACGAAACGCCCTTCGCGGTCTTCCTCATCACGCGCGATTACGAGAAGAGCGATTTCCGCATCGCGGGACTATTCATCGACTGGATATATCGCCTGATATTGAAGAGGAACGAGGGCAACCCCAAAGCCCGCCCTCTGCACTATCTGCTCGACGAATTCGGCAACATTCCCGCTATCACCGACTTTGAAAACAAGATCGCGACGGCGCGCTCGCGCAACATTTGGTTCCACCTGGTGCTGCAGTCCTACGCGCAGCTCAAGGTCAACTATGCGGACAACGTTGACGAGGTCATCATAGACAACTGCAACGGACTCATCTTCCTCGGCTCGCAAAACGCCGATACCAAAACGAAGTTCTCAGAGCAATGCGGCAAGCACTCCATCGAAAAGTATTCCCTGTATGAAGCGAGCGCCGTCGACCTCGTGGAAGTGCCCGTCATCCCCTGCAGCAAGCTGGACGAGATGTGCCCCGGAGAGATGTTTATCAAGCGCTTCCGCACCCCCGTCATCAAGTCGGAGTTTATCCGCAGCTACATTCTGGCGGCCGACGGGTATTTCCCGCATTTCCTCGAGTCGGACGGCATAGAGAAGTGCGCGCCCTACACGCTGGTGTCTTACAGCAACAAGCGCTTTATCCACAAGTTGCCGAAGAACACCTCGAACAACCCCTGGGATTTCTGATATGAAAAAGTACACGCCGCATCCCATTGACACGTCATGCGTCGTCCTTCCCGAGGCGCTCCTATCGCTGACCGAGGTCATCGCGGAGAACGTCCACGACGTGTGGGCGGTGGGGAGGATCAAGGAAGGCTGGACGTACGGCCCCGTCAAGGACGTAGACAAAAAGCAAACGCCGCAGCTCGTCCCCTATGCGGACCTGCCCGAGGAGGAAAAAGCGTATGACCGCAACACCGCCTTCGAGACGCTGAAGCTCATCACCAAGCTGGGCTTCACCATCGAGAAGAAGTAGCGCCGCGCCCTATCCCTCATAAACCCCAAAAAAGCTACGCCACAGATATCGGCGTGGCTTTTTTCAAAAAAACCGAAAAAACGATAAAAAAGCCGTTTTTCCTCTTGACAACGCCTTTCGGAAAAGAGTATTATATGTAATGTTCCGTCGCGGGGTGGAGCAGTCTGGTCAGCTCGTCGGGCCCATAACCCGAAGGTCGTATGGTTCAAATCCTGCCCCCGCAACCATAAAAAGAAGTGATCCCATTTTGGGGTCACTTCTTTTTAATGATATTCGTTCCTTGCGGAACGAGCGATATACGCTGCGCGTGTGATATGCCCTTTCGGGCGTGATATACGCCTATGGCGTGTTGCGGAACGAATATTATATCATACTTGCTTTGCAAGTATATCATACGGCACCGCCGTATATCATATCGCGTGAGCGATATATCATTTATAACCCTCCCCCTGCGGCAGAATTTGAACAAGAGCGTGAAGAAATCGGCAATTGACTTTTGCCGATTTTAGCGGCTGTACCGGAGCGAAGCGCAGGTCCGCGTAGCCGAAGGCATAGCGCCCGAAGCATCCATTCGCCTTTCACGTAAAACGCCCGTTTTGCACCCTTGGGTGCATTGTATCAATCGTGGTGCGCGGCTACATGAAAGAAACCTGATTTGTCTACCAAATCAGGTTTCTTTCAGTTATATTCGCCTGCGGCGAGTTATATTGCGTTGCAGTGATATTCGGCTTATGCCGAGTTATATTACGCTTCGCGCGGTTTGAGGGCGAATATAATATAACTTTGCGGCTCGCCGCAAAATATAACTGACTCAACGAGGCAATATAACTGATCCGCATGATCAATATAACTTTTTTATGTAGAGAAAACATCGTTTTCGGACACAAAACGATGTTGCCTGCGGCAAACGATGTGTGCTGTGCACATGATGTTACGGCTTGCCGTAAACGATGTTGCGCAACGCGCAAACTTGTGGATACAGAAGTATATCATGCGGCGCACGCCGTATATCATATTGCATAGCGATATACCGTCCTTTTTATAAGCAAAGGTTTGCGTAAAGCGATGTAGAAAGGGTGACAAACACGATAAAAACTGCTACAATATAATTTAACAATAAGAAACGAGCGGACAAAGCCTTGTGAATGAGCGCGGACACCCCTCTGTTTGCAGATAAAAACATTGTAGGAGCAATTATGAAAGTAACCAAAGCAGTCATTCCCGCCGCGGGGCTCGGGACCAGATTTCTCCCCTCGACCAAGGCGGTCCCAAAAGAGATGCTGACCATCGTGGACAAGCCCAACCTCCACTATGTGGTGGAAGAGGCGGTCCTCTCCGGCGCCAAGGACGTCCTCATCATCATCAACGAGGGCAAGGAGGCGATCCCCAAGTATTTCTCTCCGAGCAAGGTCTATGACGCGCTGAAAAAGCCCGCCCTCGAGGAGCTGAACGATCTATTATCCTCCGTGCGCTTCCATTACGCCACGCAGACGGTGCTTGACGGCAACGGGAGCGCCATTCTCCTTGCGCGGGAATTTGCGGATAAGGGACCGGTAGCCGTCCTCTTCGGCGACGACCTGATGTATGCGCCCGAAGTCCCCGTGACCAAGCAGCTCATCGACGCCTTTATCCGGACGGGAGGCAAGACCATCGTGGGCTGCCAGCGGCGCGAACCCGAGGAAGCCGTCAAGAACAGCATCATCTCCTACGACAAAATGGACGGCAGGCTCGCCGAGATCAAGGACATCGTGGAGAAGCCGCCCATCGGCGCCCTTTCCTCCGACCTGTGCTCGCTCGGCAGGTTCGTCCTGCCCTACTCGATGTTCGACGTGCTGGAAAACACCCCCTACGACCGCGGAGAAAAGATACTCGCAAACGCCATCCGCGCCATCTTGAAGACCGAGGGCGCATACGCCTACGAATTCGAGGGCGTGCGCTACAATATCGGCGATAAGTTCGGCTTCCTGCAGGCAAATATCGAATACGCCCTTCGCTCCCCCATGGGCGACAAGGTGCATAAATACATCAAGGACCTCGCAAGCAAACTGTGAGGCGTTCTTCCTTGCGAACCAAGCTATAAAAATTCCTTTTTTGACAACAAACTAACGAATGCGTGATTGCACGCGGCGCGAGCGAGAGCCCCGCGCGTGCTTTTATTTGCGTTCTTCTCCGGAATTGAGATACGCCTGCCCCATAAAAACACAAGTCCGAAAAGCCGTGCGGCAACCGCTCGTTGCTTTCTTTTTTTTGCGCAAAGTGGTATACTGTTTCGGTCGGAGGTAAAAAATGGAAACAAAAGACGTGATCTATGAACTCAGAACGAAAAAGGGGCTTTCACAGGAAGAATTGGCGGCGAAGCTCTTCGTGACACGGCAAGCGGTATCCAGGTGGGAAACGGGAGAGACCCTGCCAAACTCCGAAACGTTAAAACTGCTGTCAAAGCTCTTTGACATATCCATCAACACCCTGCTCGGAGCGCCTCGCCATCTCGTATGTCAGTGCTGCGGGATGCCGATAACGGACGACCTCATCGGCAGGAATGCGGATGGTAGCCTCAATGAAGAGTATTGCAAATGGTGCTATGCGGATGGAGAATATACCTATCACGACATGGACGACCTCATCGACGTCTGCGTCAAACATATGGCGGGCGCGGGCTTTACCGAAGAGGCGGCGCGTGAGTATATGAAAGGGCTCCTCCCCACCTTGGGCTACTGGAAAAACCATGAGGAACTCGCTTCGGACGGCGCGCTTGAGGCTCTGAAAGCAAAACTCGTCGACGAGATAAACGCCTTGGCGATCCCCGCAATGCCGCGCGTGGAAAAATTGAACGCCCTCGTTGGGGCATACGTTAACCTCGCATATCCCCTGCCCGGCGGCGCAAAAGCAAAATTTTTGAACGACGGCACGACCTACCTCGGCACCGAGCTCAGAGGGATCGACAGATGTTTCGGCGTTCTGGCTAATGCGGACTTTATACTGATATGCACCTACGAAGAAGGCGGCAAAGATCCTGAACTGTTGCTGTATAAAAAGAGATAAGAACCGGAAACGGCGGGGCTTGCTCCGCCTTTTTTATTTCCTATCCTCGGTGACGAAATAGTCGTGATCGGGGTCGAAGGCGCGGAGAGCGGCAGCGACGTCCTCCCCCGTCAAAGTGCTCTCCCACGGGATCTCGGCGTCGAGATAGACGGCGGGGCGTTCCCCTTCTTGCGTGATGCGGAGGTCATGCACGGCGAGACCGTCAAAGCGGTCGGATAGATAGGCGCGTATCAGGCAGGCAAAGTCGCTGTCCCCGCCGTCCTCCACCCGCGGGTCGACGTGGGCTACGAGCTGCAAGCCCAGCTCCGCCAAGACGTCGCGCTCGATGGTGTCCACGAGTTCGTGCGCGTGGAGCAGAGTCTCCGCGGCGCTGACCTCGATGTGCACCACGGCGTAGGAGTGCTTTTCGCCGTAGCTGTGTATCGTCACGTCGTGCACCCCGAGCACCCCGTCGTAGGAGAGGATCTTCTCCTTGAGTCTCCCTACGAGTCCCTTGGTGGGCGCGTTGCCGAGAAGGGGCGAAACGCTGTCCTTCAACAATCGGACGGCAGTAAACAAGATAAAGGCGGATATCGCCGCGCCGAAATAGCCGTCGAGGTCCAGCCCCGTCACCTGCCACAGGACGGCGGAGAGGGTGGCGACCGCCGTTGCCAGCATATCCGAAACGCTGTCCATAGCCGCCGCTTTCATGGGGAGGGAGCGGGTCCTCTTATACGAAACGCCGTATACCACGGCTTGCGCGCCCTTGACCGCGATGGAGACGCCGAGCACGACGTAGGCAAAGGGGCGAACGTCGGGAGCCGCCCTGCCCGACACGATCTCGGAAATGGATTCCTTCATAAAGAGGGCGCCGATGACCAGCATCACCACCGATACGATGAGCGCCGCGATATATTCAAAGCGGGCGTGCCCGAATGGGTGTTCTCGGTCGGCGGGGCGTGCGGAAAGTTTATACCCCACCACCGTGATGACGCTGCTCGCGCCGTCCGAGAGGTTATTAAAGGCGTCGGCAACGACGGCAATGGAGCGTATCAAGACCCCCACCGTCATCTTGGCGGCAAAAAGCAGCGCGTTGGAGATCATGCCGAACACGCCCGAGCGAATGCCGATGGCAAAGGATGTATCCCCCGTGGGGGATTTTTTCGATCGCGTAGTTTCCATACTTATTATTTTATCACGGATCGGGGAAAATGGTGCACCTTTCCTGAAAATAATCGCGCAAAGGGTGCGGTGAATTGCCCGCTTTGTGTGCGTTGCGGAAAAAGAAGGTGAAGTTTGGCTCCGCCGAGTGAAGTTGACGAAGTCAGTGAAGTTTGCCTATGGCAAGTGAAGTTGCGCGCTTTGCGCGCAGATGAGGAAAAAACAAAAAGAACGCACCAACTGTACTTGTTCACCATCCTTAAAGGACTCGCCGCACATTTCCCCCTTTATAGCCCCTGACCCGCGGAGCCGCGCTCCTCGTATCACTTTGCTATGCACTTATTGTCACGATGCACCATGCCCAAATCTTCTTTTCCTCGCGAAGCGAGCTCCGATCAAAAAGCGTTTAGGGGTTTGGGGGAATCGCAACCCCCACCTTCTTTTGGGTACTTTTCTTCAAAAGAAAAGTGCCAACACGCGAAGCGCCCTCCCCTCGCAGCACCGCCCTCAAAGGCGGTTACAGTTGATCTTTTTGAATCATCAGACGTATTGGATCGTGGATTATACAGAAATCTACACCGCAAAAATCAAGATGGCAAGCACCCCTGCGCCCATCCCGCCCGTGACCAGCTTGACCTTCTTGGAGGCGAGGCTGTACTTGCCCGTGAAGGCAAGGATAGCGTAGTACACGAGCAACTCGGCGATGCCGAAATCGTATTTTTCCGACAGTCCGAGCGACGATGCCCACGCGCTGATATCACAGATGATGAGGGGCAGATATTTCACCGCGCCGAGGATGGCGCCAAAGCCCGAGAACGCCGCCGTTAGAAGCAGCCCGAAAAGGGTTATCACATAGGAGACGGAACACAGCGGCACCACCACGAGATTGAGAAGGATCCCGACGAGCGATATCCTCCCGAAGACGACGGCGCTGACGGGAAGAACGGCAAGGGTCGCCGCGATGGACAGGGCGAGGGCGCCTGCGAGTTTCTCGTTCATTTTGTGCGAGGTAAAGGCTTTCTTCAAGGGACTCGCTAGGGACTGTATGCCGAAAACCGCAAGGAAGCTCATGATGAAACTGACGTCGAAAAGAAGCAGCGGGCGAGTCAAGAGAAGAAGGATGGCGGCAAAGCCGAGCGCCGACAAGTCGTCGTAACGAAGCCCGAAGTGGGACGCGGCGAGGGACAACGTCACCATGATGGCGGCGCGCAAGACCGAGGGCGAAAAACCCACGAGATAGGCATAGAAACCAAAGACGGGCAGAAGGACGAGGAGAGCCACGCCGTCCTTGACCTTGCACTTGCGCAAGATAAACAAGATGACCCCCGCGAGCACTGCCACGTGCAAGCCGCTGATGGCAAAGACGTGCGCCACGCCCACCTCGCGCATCGCGCTCTTGTCATCTTTGAGCATCTCCTCCCCGTCGCCGAAGAGCATGGCGTAGGAAAATCCTCCCGCGCGCTGTCCTTGATACTTTTTGAGGATCTCTTTCGCGCCCTGCTTCACGGTATAGGAAAGCGGCGCGGCGCCCTCTTCCACGCGTATCACGTCGCGGCAGGTGGCGGTGTACTTATAGCCTTTTCGATATTGGAGAGCGGAGAAAATGCTCTCTACAGAGAGCATATTGATGCGTACTTCACCGTAGAAGGTGACGCGATCACCCAACGATAGGGGCGTATCGGTCGCAAACGCGACGCCGCCCGAAAAGCTCTTTCCCTCAGCGGAAAGGTGGTCTGCGGCGACAAAGTATCCCCCTTCCGACTCCGTCACGCCCGTCACGCGGCACGTGACCTCGCCCCAGCCGCGAAGCCCCACATCGTTGCGATAATGGAGTTCGAGGGAAGCAAGCCCGTATCCCAAGAATACCGTGACGACCAAAGCAAGCGCGACAAACCACCTGACGCGCTTCATAAAAAGCAGGGTCAAAGCAATAAATATCGCGACCACCCATAGGATGACCGCGACAAGCAAAGAAACCTTTACGGTAAATATGCCGAGGATCAAAAACGCCGCAAACAGCGGGAAAAAGCGCAGGTTGAATAGCCGAAGCTTATCCTCCGCTTTGTCCATATCAGATGCGGACGGATACCAGCTTCGCCTCGCCCGAAAGGGTGAATGCGCCGTATCCCGCGGGGACAAAGACGGTGTCGCCCTTTGCATAACGCACGCCTTCCACGGTGAACGTGCCGTCCAAGATGACGAAGGCAACGAAGCTCTCCTTGCCCGCGACGAAGGTCTTTTCGCCCTGAAGCGCGACGCTCTCACAGGAGAAATACTCGCACGAAGTGCGCTTATCGGGGGCGTATGCGGTCAGTTTGCTGACTTTTACCCCCTTTTCGACGTGCAACTCGCGAGGCTTACCGTCCGCGCCCACTCTGCCGTAGTCGTACAAGCGGTAGGTCAGGTTACTGTTTTGTTGCACTTCAGCGATCACCACGCCCTTGCCGATGGCGTGAACGGTGCCCGCCTCGATAAAATGCCATTCGCCGGGCTTGACGGGGATGAAGTGCAGCACTTCCTGCAGGCGATTCTCCGCGATCAAGGTGCGGAATTCCGCCTCGGTGACGTCACGGTCAAAGCCGATATAGAGACCTGCGCCTTCCTCCGCCTCCACGACGTACCACATTTCGGTCTTGCCGTAGCTGTTTTCGTTCTTGAGGGCGTATTCGTCGGAGGGATGCACCTGCACCGAGAGGTTATTTTTGGCGTCGATGAGCTTGATCATCATCGGGAAGCGCTCAAACTTATCGGCGTTGGTGCCGATAAGCTCGCGATGCTCGTTAAAGAGGGCGGCGAGGTCAAAGCTTTCACCCGCAAATCCGCTCGTTCCGTCCTTATGGGCGGCAAGCTCCCAGCTCTCCGCAACGGGGTCGAGGTCGGTCACCTTTCCAAACTCGCTTTTCAGCTTGGTGCCACCCCAAATATAGTCCTTAAATACAGGTATCGTCTTGGTTATTTTCATAAATTCACCTCACGACGTAATTATACTATCCACGCACTGTTTTGACAAGCGGAAAACCCAAAAACGCCCCGCCGAAAGGTGTGAATGAAAACAAAGGGAAGACGCCAAAAGAACAATATGCAACAAGTAGAATTATTCACAAAATGTGAACAAATTGTGGATAAAAACGCCAAAATCGGTGATTTTGCGAACAGTTAATGAGGTATAAGACGAAATTGCCCACGATAACGGGGGCAAAGGAAGGGAAAAGAAAAGATCAAAAAAAGAGGAAAAATGGGACACGTATAAGCAATATAGGACAAAAGCAGAGGCACACCGAACCGAGGGAATAAATAGAGCAGAAAAATAAAGGCATTAGCAAGAAAAAAAAACGCAGAGCAAACGGGTACACCGCAAAGGCAACATAGCCACGTATCCCCACAAAAAACCCTCCGCGAAAAGCAAGAGGGCTAAGGGGCAAACAAACCTTAGGCGAGGTCAAAAACGGAAAAGACCAGGTCAAAGCTGTGCGAAAGAATGGTGCTCTTGCTAACGGCAAAGTCACCGGTCGCAGCCTCATCCGCACCATCCGAAACGAGCTTTATCATCGTAAAGGGGACGCCCGCACGCGCGCAAACGATAGCGATACCGGCGCCCTCCATATCACAGATATCAGCGGAAAAATCCGACCCTATCTTATTAGAAAACGCGCTGTCGGCAACGAACTTATCTCCGCTGGCAAGACGAACGACAGGAAGCACGCCGGCGGGGGTATCGGTAAACAAACGAGCAATCATATCGAGGTCAGAATGGATAAAGGGGGAAGACATATCAGCAGGTGCGCCGAGCTCATGCCCGAAGGCGGTGACGTCACAATCATAGTGCACTACGTCACCAACGAGAACGAGAGAGCCGCCTGACAGGGCACGATCCAGCGAACCGACCAAGCCGAAATTGACGATGCGCTCGCACCCGAAATGCCCGATCAAAAGCGCAGTCGCGGTAGACGCCGCGATCTCGCCAATGCCGCATTTTGCAAGAAAAATCGTCTTTCCGTGGTAATCGTATTTGCAGAACTCAACACCCGCAACGATCGTAGTTTCAAGCAGGGCGCCGAGCCCGTCCAAGAAGGGAGCGTACTCGGCATCCATGGCAACAACAAAACCAATTCTCATAAGGTCACCTCTACAAATATTATACCAAAAAGCGACCCAACAAGCAAGAGGATAATGAAATTGTTCTACGTGGAACAGGGCGGTAAAACCAACGCAAGAAAGAGTCGACCGCGCCATCTATAACACGAACAAGAACACAAAGGGTTCGCAAAGGAACGCGTCATTTTATGACAAAATGCACCGCAAATGTCGCGATGTCGCTTTGAAATAACGTCTGCGATATCCGTCAATTACAAAGAGGCGAACACAAAGAATGCGGCGGTATGTTCCACGTGGAACACACCGCCGCATTCGTTTTAACGTTCCACGTGGAACATTAATACACACGGTTGAGCATATCGATAAACACGTCCTTACCGATGGGTCCGTTTGCGGTAATGGAGGCGCGCTTGTCTACCGCCGCGTCCGCTATCTTGCCAAAGGTCTCACGTGTTATTTTTGTCTGAGAGATCTTTGTCGCGAGCCCCGTCACCTCGCCGAGTTTCGCGAGAAGCTCTTCGACCTTTGATACCGCCTTATCCGCGCGCTCGGAAGACGGTGTTTCGGCATATTCGTCCGCACCGACGAACAAATAGTACAGGTTTTTTACCTTATTTTCATATTTTTTCCTCGCAATGGCTACCGCGGGAAGGATAGAGAGAGCAAACATCTCTTCGAGCAATTCGCCCGTTACGGCGTGCAGACCTTCCGCCAGCGCGTGCGCCGCACCGTAGGGATTTGCGCCGTACGCAATGCCCGCAAGGGTGGAAGCAAGAGCCGTGGCGCGACAAGCGTCCTTATTGTCACCGTCCGTGACTGCGATCAACAGATTATCCGAGAGCAAACGAATCGCCTTCTCGGCATAAACGGTCGAAACATCCGCATCATCCGCCTCGAGATAACTCTCTATGGCGTTTGCCAGCGCATACACGCCGCAAGCCGCGATCTCCCTTGTCGGAGCCGCCATCGCTACGTCTTCGTCTATAATGACCACGTTTGGAACGAGTGAGGACGAGGATAGATAGTATTCTCCGACCTCCACGTAGCCGTTTGCCTCTTTGCCCGAGCCGTTTTCGCTGGGAATGACGACGAGAGGCACGTTTTTCGATGCGATAACGCATTCTTGCGCGATGGGGAGGATATCGTCCCAATCTTGCGAGAGAAGGAGTTTTGCTACCTTTGCGATGTCCATCACTTCGTCGCCACCGACGGCCACGATGGAGTCGCATTTTTCAGAAATATAGGTCTCTTTTATCGTTTTGGCAAATTCGACGTCCACCTCGGAGGGTGCGACGTCCGCAAGGACTATCTCGTCAACGCCCCCGTTTTTAAGGGAGTCAACGACCTTTTCCTTTACGCCCAGCTTCGCCGCGTTCGACGACGTAATGAGGATGGGCTTCTTCGCGCCGAGGACGGATAGCTCTTTTCCTATCGTGTCGAGCGCCTTTTCGCCGCAGTTTATCTTTGCCGCGTTTTGAAATTCAAAAAACTTACGCATAGTTATTCTCCGTACAACTCTCGATATTGCCTTTCGCCGAGGGTTGCTTTATCCCCTTCTGCCGCCGCGCGGAGAAAGAGGGAAGCGAACTTTTCCTTCCCGGCAAAGGCGATCCTGCCCTCGGCATAGAGCTTTTGCCAGGTGGCTTTTTTGTGCGAAAGGTCATTCAGCGCCGCCGTGTCCGTAATGGTTACGGACAGCAAAATGACGGAGTTTTCCGCATTTTCCATTATTCGGAACGCATTGCCTTCCTTGATCAAACGCACCGAAGCGCCCTGATAGTTTATCGACAGAGAGAATACGCCGGGCAAGCGATACAATATATCGTCCCCGACGACCATACTCTTCTCCGAGGCGAGCACGAGCGCCTTGGCGATGCGTTTAAGCGCAAGGCGGCGAAACGGCCCTCTCAGCGGACATATCTTGTGCGATTTGATGATGGTCATTGTTTATCCTCTTTTATTACTGTAACACGCGGGCGCGCATAAAGTCAACGTTCGCGGTGAGATAGGAGGGCGACGGCTTGCGCCGCGATGCCCTTTCCCTCGCCCACGATACCGAGTTTTTCCGTGGTGGTGGCGGCAAACTTGACCGCCCCCGTCGGAATGCTTACGGCGAGCGCGACTCTTTCCTCCATGGCGGAGAGATAGGGCGCCATCTTCGGCGCCTCGGCGATGACGGTTGCCGATATGTTGGTGACGACGTACCCCTCGGCGGCAACGCGCGAAGCGACCTCTTTCAGAAGCTCCACGCTGTCCGCGCCTTTGTACTTGTCGTCCGTCGGCGGGAATAGGTGTCCGATATCGGGAAGGTGCGCCGCCGTCAGCATCGCGTCCATGATCGCGTGCACGAGGACGTCCGCGTCGCTGTGCCCGTCAAGCCCTTTCTCAAAGGGGATGGAGATCCCACCGATGATAAGAGGGCGCCCGAGGACGAGCGGATGCACGTCGAACCCCACGCCGACACGGCTGTAAATATCCTTATAAATATCGGATAAATAGGTGATTTTAACGTTATTTTCGTCCCCTTCCGTAAGCGTCACGGCGCCGACGTGCCTCTCGTAGAGAGTGGCGTCGTCCGTCGCTTCGTCCCCGAAGGAATACGCCTTTAACAAGCCCGGGAGATAAAAGCATTGCGGCGTCTGCACGCGATATACTTCGCCACGCGGGAGCGGGGCGCTCCCCTCCGCCGTCACTCTCCGCAAAGAGTCCACGCAGGGTAGAGCCGGGACGGCAGAGCCCTTTTCGGCAGCGACGAGCATCGTCCTGTCGATGAGGGCGCGGGTAACGTAAGGGCGCGCGCCGTCGTGCACGGCGACGACTGCGTCCTCTTTTTCGGCACGATAGAGGTCAAGGGCGTTTCGGATACTCTTCGTGCGGGTTTCCCCGCCCGCGACGACGCGGCAGGGCTTTTCCCGTCCCGAAAAGAGGGCGGTTGCTTCCTCCACCCGTTCAGGCGCAACGACCAAACAGATCTCGTCCACCGCCATACTCTCAAAGAAGGGCTCGACCGCCCGCTCGAGCATCGTCCCTTTTGCCGTTTTTATCCATATTTTGTCCGCGCCGAGGCGTTCGCCCTTTCCTGCGGCGGCAATGATGGCTATCCCTTTCATTTCCTCGTTATATACGGATATATCCGTATTTTTAATCTATTACCTCGTAGAGCTCTGCGGCGCTTTCCTTTTTCTGCACGCTCTCTATCTGCGTGACGCGCACTTTCAAGGTGCCTGCGCCGTATACTATCTCGATGACGTCGCCGACCTTGACCTCCTTGGCGGGCTTGGCTTCCTTGCCGTTCAGGAGGACGCGCGAGGCTTTCGCCGCATCCGCCGCCACGGTGCGCCGTTTGATAAGTCTGCTGACCTTTAAAAATTTATCCAATCTCATACGATAATATTACCACAAAAGCCGCCTTATTGACAATCTTTCCGCGATCTTTTCCCGCGCCGCTCACATCGGCGGAGGGACGTTGCGCGCAAGGTGAGCCGTTTAAAGTCGGGGGAATTGCCGCAAATGCGGCGCGATATATCCGTTGGATGAGATATGCCTTCGGCGCGATATGTAGCTACCGCCACGCGATATATTGCCTTTGGCAATGCGATATACGGCTGCGCCGTGCGATATGTGGCTATGCCACGTGATATGATGTGCCCCTATCGGCGCGCTATTTCTGCCCGTAAAGAGCATATTCCTCTTTTTCCCAAGGAAAAATGTCCTTTCTCTCTTGCTTTATTTCGCGTGCGTGTAGTATAATTTATATTATTATTTTATATAGGGAAATATCCGTATATAAAACGTGAGGTGCGTATGTCAAGAACGAATGGAGAAGGAAGGCTCAAAAAACGCAATTGTTGTCTGACCTGTTCCGTCATTTGTTTCGTTTTGCTCATCGTGTTCGTCGTCGCGCTGTACGTCGGCGGCACCATTCTCTTTAAGCAATACGTCAGTCCGCACATCGGCGGCTTGGAGTTAAACGACGCCATCGCGCTCGCCACCAACGTCCTCTCGGGCAAGGAGGCGAAGACCACCTATACCGAGGCCGACCTCGACTCCTTCTATTCGGGGCTGTCGGACGCATTGTTTTTATCCGATAAGTCGGAAAACGAGCTGGAATACGAGCTCGTGCCCGAGGATAAGCGCATGACCCTTGCCGCGTCTTCCGAGCTCTCTGCGGCGGAAGAGGACGGTTACGACGAGGACGCCGCCTACGACGCTTTTTGCCTGAAAACGCCCGCCGAGCGCTACGCGCTTCTCTCGGACGAAACGCGCGCCCTCCTCACCCTTGAGGAGTATTCCGCCCTCGCCTTAGCGACGGACGGCGCCAAAGCCGCAAGGGACAAGGTAGGGCTAAAGACCTATCGCTTATCCATCGAAACCCTGATGAAGGATATGGACTTCGGCGCAGAGGACTTTGACGCGGGCAAGGCGATGGAGAAGACGCTCTCCTCCCTCGAATTCAACTTCGACTCCCTTGCCGATTACGACATCTACGACGCCGCCGCGGAGCAGAACGAGAAGTTCACCACCTTCTCGGTGACGAGCAACCAGGCGTCCGCATTTATCAACGACGCCATCGACTACCTTTTGACGGCGGAAGGCAGCCCGCTGACCTCCTTCTTGAAGGATTCCCTGCCCGTCGAAATCCCCCTTGCGGACTACGTGACCGTTGCGTCGGTGGAGATCATGAACACCCCGCTCGCCACCAAGAACGGCGAGGCTATCTACGACCAAAAGGACACCGCGCTCGGCATCGCCGTTTCCATCCGCTTGCGCGACGTGGTCAAGGCGGCGCTCGCTACGGACGAACTCAAGTCCAAGCTCTCTGGCGTGCCCGACTTTGCCGTCAACCTTATCCCCACCCTCGTGCCGCAGTTCTTCTCGGCGAACGTGACCATCTTCCCGCTTGCCCCCGAAGAGGATGAGCGCGAGATCATCGTCACCATCAACAAGCCTTCCGAGAAAAACGCAGAGCGTTTAGCCATCCTTCTGAATGCCCTTCTCGGCGACGGCGAGGACGCCTCCCGCTCCTTCTTTATGACCATCAACGACGAGATATCCTCCACCTTTGCCTCCATCAACGAGACGGTGAAGATCAACTTTGTCCCCACCAAGGACGCCGATGGCAACGTGCTCAAGGACGAAAAGGGCAATACCTATTCTTCCATGAAGATCATGACCTGGCAGACCGTCCTCTCTATGCTGGACGACGACGGCAAGCTCTCCGCGCACGATATGCTGACGATGTTGAAATGTTTATACATTTCAAAGTCCACCCATACCAAGATAGACACCGACACGGCGATGGAAGCGTTCAAGACCGATATGTCCGCCAAGTACGGCGTGGAAAAGGCGTTCCTTGACGATAACAACATCTTCTCCGGCGACGCCTTGGGCGAACTCGCGGAACACATCGACATCGGCGGTATCGAGCTGAAAGAGGACAACGCCGCCATGAAAGTGCGCCTTGCTGCGGAAGCACTTGCAGCCTTTATGGCGGACTTTATTTCAAGCGACTCCACCGCCGCGGCGGAAGAAGATGGCTCCTCCATGCTCGAAGGCTTGGACCTCACTATCACCGACGTCACCATAGACCTCGTTTCGGATGAGGGCGGCGTGCTCGTCTACTCCTTTGAAGTGGGCATTCTCGTCGACCTTGAAAAGCTCCTCGAAGACACCCTTCCTTCGGAGGGCATCGAGGGCACCCTCTCCAAGAAACTTTTGCCCAAAAACGACGCCTACCTCTGCGTGAAGATGTATATTTCGGAATATACCGACGCCGAGAGCGGTCACCTGAAGCACAAGGTGGGCAAGAATATCGATTCCCCCGCGGAAAGTGAGACCTCTGCGTATTTATCCAAGATACGCATCAACGACTTCTCGTACGAGGACACCGATCGCGTCTTTGACGCCCTCAATAACTTTATGGAAGTATTGTCGGGCGATCCCTTTGACATCAGTTCCATCACGGGCGAGGTGGAGGACAGCGTCAACGACCTCTTCGACTCGCTGACGGGTAGCGACTTCAACGTGGACATCCGCTTATATAAGAAGGACGCAGAGGGTGGCCTCGGCGGCTTATCCCTGCCCAGCGTGTACGAACTCCTCGCCGGCGTCGTGGAGCCCAAGCTCGATAACGAGATCGGCGAGACCTTCACCGTCGCGGACGCCAGGGCGGTCCTCATGCAGATATATCAAAACGACGACGTGGACGACGCCGTCTACTTTGACGAAGCGCAAGCGGACGCCTTGATGGACGAGATAAACGACAAATATTATATCAGGAAGGACAGCGCCCTCTCGGTATCCGACCTCTTCGGCGACGCCGCCTCCGACCTCTCCTCTAAGATAGGCGCGGATTCCATCTACTTCAAGCCCGACGCTGCGGAAGCGGCCCTCTGGGACGGAGTCAAGCGCTCTTTGTACGCCGACGACCGGGGCGTTGCCGCCCTCAGGATACGCCTGTCGGGTACGGCGGTAGCCGCCCTCGTGGAGGATAGCAACATGATCCCCGACGACATGGCTTCCGACTTTGGCACGGTGGAGGTGCTCGGCGCGAAATTCAATACCACGGACGACAAGACCTATCTCACCTTCGACATGAAACTCGTCAAGAAGGAGGACGACTCCGAACTGCAATTCGGCAAAGCCTTCCCCTCCGACATCAAGCTTTCGGCGAAGATCCTCCTATACGCCCCCTCTTACACCGAGGCGGAGCCGCGCTATAAGACGAATATCATCATCAACGACGACGCCTCCGAAAAGGCGTTCATCCTTCTCCGCGCCCTCGGCGGGAGCGACCTGTCGGAAGACGCCATCTCGGAAAAGATCAGCGATTCCATCAAGTCCACCTTCGACACTTTGGAGGACAAGATCCCCCTCTATTACAGTAACGCGGGCGCGCCTTACCTGATGAGCGGGGCAGGGAGCGAGGAGTGCATCTTGATCTCCGACGTCTTCTCCTTCCTCGTCAAAGAGACCGATATGAAGGACGTCGAGAAGCCCGCGGACGACGCCTCGGACGAAGCAAAGCAGGCGTATGCCGCCGCCCCCAATACCGACCCGCAGGATCTTGCCGATCGCTTGCGCGGCTTCGGCGCTCAGGCTTCGGGCGACGCGGCTAACCTCGGCAACTACGCCTGGATCACGAAGGTCGATCCCTTCGTCTATTCCGACGACTTGGACGACGGTAACGACGCCGACGCCTATATCTATAAGAATATGAAGGACGCCTACTTCATGAAGAATGAGATAACTCTTGACGCGATCTACGGCGACGGCGCTTTCAACGATCAATTCGGCGAGATCAAGACCTCTGACTTCAATTTGAAGGACGACGAGAACGGTCTATTCTACTACGACGGCGAAAAGAAGACCTTGAAGATCTCCGACAAGGCGCTCGGCGTCATCGTCAAGAAGAAACAGGACTTCACCGCCGCCGTTGCGGGCGCGGGCATGACCCCCGAGATCGTCAGTTTGAAACTCTCCGAGGTCGGCGAAGACCTCGTCATAGAGTGCGGCGTCAAGATCGCCTTTGACCAGACCGGCGAACACAGCGCGGACTACGTGTCGATGCCCGCCTACTTCTTCGTTATTTCGCGTACGGTGCGCCACCACGAGGGCGGCGATACCTATACCTTCACGACCACCCTCACGATTAATAATCTCGAGGTCACCGACACCGATAAACTCTTCTACAACATCCAATCGCTGGAAAATAAGGGCATCAAGGCGGATTCCTTCAATAAGGCGGATATCACCGATACCATCAACGAGAGGATCCGGGACGCATTTACCAATCTGCCCTCCAACGTGACCTTCGGCGCCTTCACCGCAAGCGATATTTCGGGTAGTTATCAGACGAGCACCGAGCTCGCTCCCACGATCTATCCCGAGGGATATATCCTCCCCGAAGAGGGCGACGGATATATCTCCTTCCCCTCCATCTACTCCTATCTCCTCGATATCTTCTATCCCGAGGCGGAGGGCGGATGGCCCGCTTACGACGATCCCGAGGCGAAATTGCAGCACATGCTCCTCTCCTTGCATAAGAACTACGATATAGATGACGTCGTCACCAACGAGAAGGACGCCGGCGCCTATCACGTCGATGCTTTACAGGGCTTTACGGGCAGTTCGCTCGACGGCGCGATCGTGATCTACTCCGACAAGTATCTATCTTTCGTCTTGAACGGACTCTTATCCACGCAGACATTGAACAGCGATATCTCGATGAACGACGCTCTCCGTCAGACCATCATTCTCTCCGCGATCGGCAAATTTGACGATCCGGGCGAGCGCGCGGCGTGGGCGAATAAGTTCTATACGACGAGCGATCCCTTCGTGTATAATAAGAACTACATCATCGCTACGGTAGTCGTCGCTCTCGACGGATACGGCACGGGCAACGCCGACCTCTTACCGAATAGCAACACCCTCTGCTTCACCGTTCTCGTGGACCTCACGACGCCCGCAAACAGCGTGGGTCTCCTCTATAATATGGACTACGACGATATGGCTATCTTCGAGCACATCATCGCGAGTAATAATTCCAGCTTCGACATCAACGACATCGCGGCGGAGCTCGCGGTCAAGATCAAGGATCATATGAACGGCTTTGAAGTCGCGGGAGTGCAAGCGGAGCTCGAATATCATCTGACGGGTGAGAGCTTTGCCTACTCCGAGACCATGATCCCCTTTAATGCCGACAAAGACGCGGGCGCTTTGAACGACGGCGTGGGCTACGTGGTGCTCAAAAAGGCTACCGTTTAATAAGGAGTTTGACGAATGAAAGAATGTGAAAAAATATGGGCGTCCGTCTTGGACCGCTTGACGACGCACGTTTCCACGGCGGTATACGATATCTATTTCAGTAAGCTCAAAGCAGTCACCGTCAAGGACGGCGTTTTGATACTTTCCTCGCCGATGTCCTCGATAAAGAGCGGCATCAAGAAGTCTTTCTCCGAGCACCTCAATATGGCTGTTAGGGAAAGTATGGAGAAGATAGAGGGAGTCAGCATCATTCTCGAAAGCGATATTGCTGCATATAGGGACGAAGAAGTGGTGGAAGATAAGAAGGAAGAATTCAATCCTTCGATGAAAAAGATAACCTTCCAAAAGTATTTTACCTTTGATAACTTCGTTATCGGCGACAGCAATAAGTACGCCGCCGCCGCGGCTCGCGCCGTTGCGGAGCACCCGGGCACCAACCTGAACCCTCTGTTTATCTACGGCAAACCGGGACTCGGTAAGACGCACATTCTCCACGCGATAGGCAACGAGATACTGCGCAATAACCCCAACCTTAGGGTGTATTATACGACGGCGGAAAACTTCACCAACGACCTTATCTATTCGCTCCGAAACAGCAATAACGCCGAGCTCTTGAAGCAGTTCCGCGATAAATACAGAAATCTCGACGTCCTGATGATAGACGACGTGCAATTTCTGGCGGGGAAGAACAGCTCGCAGGAGAGCTTATTCAATATCTTCAACGATCTGTATATCGAAGAAAAGCAGATCATTTTGTCCAGCGACAGACCCGTCAAAGAGCTTGCCTATATCGAGGACAGATTGACCAGTCGATTTGCCAGCGGCGTGGTGGCGGATATCCAACCTCCTTCCTTTGAAACGAGGGTGGCGATACTTCAAAAGAAAGCCTATCAATATAAGATAAACGTTTCGCCCGAAGTCATCAACTACATTGCGGAACGCGAAAAGTACAACATCCGTTTGATGGAAGGTATGCTCAAGACGGTAGGATATTACGCCTCTTTGAACAACCGCGCGGCGGATAGTATCGAACTGGTCATGGAAGCCCTGCGCGACAGCGCCAACAATCAATCTAGCGAGATATCGGTATCCAAGGTGGTGGACGTCACCTGCGAATATTTCGGCATCAAAAAGGCGGATATCTGCGGTAAGAAAAAGACCAAGGAACTGGTGGAGCCTCGTCAGCTCGCGATGTATATCGTCACCTACATTCTGCCCGATGTGCCCCTCGCTACGATAGGGCAGTTCTTCGGCGGCAGAGACCACACCACCGTCATCCACGCCAGGGATAAGATACAACAAAAAATACTGGAAGACCCCATCTATAAAAAGAGAGTGGAGGACATCAAAAACCTCGTCTTGAATAAGTAAAAAAGCAGGCAAATACCCCTTGAAAAGCCCTTTATGTGAATAACCCCGAGTTATTCCACGCGCCGCACATTTATTCAACCGCTTTTCAACCTGCTTTTACACAAAGAATAATAATATATTTACTTTTCAAGAGGGGCATGGTATACTATATATTGTGGTTTAAGCGGTTTTTCCACTTATCCACCGAGCTTATTATTAAGTATTATTGTTATCTACAAAAAGAGATAAAAAGGAGCGCATATGAAACTAACGGTCGATTCCCTTTCTTTATCGGAAGCGGTCAACAAAGTCATCAAAGCTATTTCCGCCAAGAAGAATAATCCTATCTTGGAGTGCATCAAACTTTCCGCGCATGACGGCATGCTTACCTTGACGGCGACGGATATGGAGCTCACCATCGAAAAGAAGGTGGTGGCGGACGTCATTATCGACGGCGATATCCTCGTTCCCGGCAAGTTCTTCTCCGACTTCATCCGCACCTTAAACGAGGAGACCTTGACCCTTGAGTGCTCCAACGGCACCAACCTCGAGGTCAAATACGGCGAGAGCTACGGCTATATCAAATGTCTGAACGTGGAGGACTATCCCGCCGTGGGCGACGTGACCCCCGCCTATGAGATAAAGATAGGCAATAAGGAGATGAAGACCTTGATAGGTAAGACAGTCTTCTGCGCCTCCTTAGAGGATAATAGGCAGGTCTTGAAGGGCTGCTTATTCGAGGTGGAGGGAATGAAGGCGACGATGGTCGCTCTCGACGGATATCGCTTGGCGCTTTGCAAGCAGGACATTATCTCCAGCACAGAGGAGAAATTCAACTGTATCATTCCCGCGCGTTCCTTAAATGAAATAAGCAAGATGATTGTCAACGACGAGGACGAGCTCCTCTTGACCTTGGACGTGGACAAACTGCGCGTGGAGATAGATAATACCGTGCTTGTCAGCCGTCTTATCAAAGGCGATTTTATCAATTACAAGAATATCATCAATCGCGAGTTTACCTCGGTGGTCACTCTTTCCAAGAGTCAATTTTCCGAGTATATCGACAGAGCCTCCCTCGTATCGAGGATCAGCAAGAATAATCTCGTGAAGATAGAGGTCAAAGAGGGCTTTATCAACGTGGAATCCAATAGTGAGATAAGTAACCTCAACGAGTCTCTGTCCGCCAAGGTGGAGGGTAAGGAGAATATCATTTGCTTCAACGGCAAATATCTGCAGGACTTCCTCGCGGTCATTGACGACGACTTTATCAAGATGAATATCAAGGCTTCGAGCGCGCCTTGCGTCTTTACGCAGGTGGATCGCGACGACTACCTGTTCCTCGTACTTCCGATGCGCGTAGCGGGATAATGAAAGTTGAAAAGGTAGCGTTAGAAAACTTCAGAAATTATACTTCGCAAGAAATTACTTTCCGTGATGGGTTAAACGTGATCTGCGGCTTGAATGCAAGCGGCAAGACCAACCTCATGGAAAGTATTTTTGTCGCCGCCATCGGCCGTTCCCCACGCACTAAGAACGAGAAGGAAATGATCAGGATGGGGGAAGACAGAGCCTTTATCCACCTTTTGCTTGAAAAAAAGTTTCGCGAGCATAAGATCAACGTGGAACTGTCAAAGTCGGAAGGGAAAAAGATCAATATCGACGGTGCAAGCGTAAGTAGACTGGGGGAACTCATCGGTCTACTCGCCGTGGTGTACTTTTCGCCCGACGAACTCAAGATGATTAAGGAAGCGCCGCAGGAAAGGCGCAGATTTCTCGACCTGTCTCTTTCGCAGGAGAGTAAGCCCTATTACGTGGCGCTCACCAAATACAATCACCTTTTGGCACAGAGAAATAAACTGATGAAGAGCGTGGACTACGCCGAATTCTCTACCACCGCCTTTATATGGGAAAAGCAGATGGCGGAGGTCAGCGCAGATATCGTGATCAAGAGGCGGGAGTTCATAAGGAAGCTCGGCGTCATCGCGGACGAATACCATCGCCGCATCGCGGGGGAGGGGGAGGACATCACCCTGATATACGAACCCTGCGTCGAGGGAGAGGATAGGGAAACGATACGGGCGAACATTGAGGAAAAACTCGAGGAGTCGCACGAAAAGGACTACGAGCTCGGCTACACCACAGTGGGGGTGCATCGCGAGGATTTCAATATCACCAGCAAGGGGATAGACCTTCGTAAGTTCGGCTCGCAGGGACAGCAAAGAACGGCAGCCCTCGTCATCAAACTTGCCGAGATAGAGTATTACTACAAGGAATCGGGGGAGAAGCCCGTCCTCCTTCTCGACGACGTCCTCAGCGAACTGGACGAAAAGCGCCGCACCGCCCTCCTCGAGGCGACCGCCGGCACTCAGACCATCCTGACCTGCACCGAGTTCACAGAGAACGTGGCTGAGTACAACAAGATAGTTATATCCAAGGGAACAGTCGTAAAATGAGCAAGAAAAAAAATGCGTAAAACGTCAATTAGATTTTTTGAAAATATCTTAGTTCGTGCCATTTGGGAAGAAGAGAGCGCAAAATGGTATTTTTGTGCTACAGATATCGCGGAAGCGCTGACGAAAAGCAAAAATCCGCGCGTATATTGGGCTACGATCAAGCGCAGAAATCCTGAGTTGATTGCAATTTGCAAACAACTGAAATTAAAAGCGAAAGACGGCAAGTATTATAACACCGACGTCGTCGCGGAAAAAGACCTTAACCTCGTGATCGCCTTGATCCCGAGCAAAAAGACAGACGTTTTTTTGCGTTGGATGAAAAATCTCGAAACGTCGCTTGACGAAAAGAGTAAAAAGAAAGCCTACGAACTATTTGAAAGTGGGTTCGTTAATGAGATCGAAGTGGGGACGACGAAAGGGCTACAGCAGATCCACGGCTATATCTTCGGCGGGCTATACGACTTTGCGGGGCAGATACGCACCCTCAATATCTCCAAAGGCGGCTTTACCTTCGCACCCGTGATGTTCTTGGATAAGTCCCTTGCCGCGATAGACGCGATGCCCGAGAACACCCTTGAGGAGATCGTTCGAAAGTACGTGGAGATGAACGTCGCGCATCCCTTTATGGAAGGCAACGGCAGAAGTACGCGCATTTGGCTCGACCTCATGCTGAAAAGGTCACTCAAACTGTGCGTGGACTGGAGCAAGATAAACAAAACCGACTACCTCGCCGCGATGAAAAAGAGCGTAGCGGATAGCAGCGACATCTTTGCCCTACTGAAAAGCGCCCTGACGACCGATATCCAAAACCGCGAGATCATCATGAAGGGGATAGACTATTCCTATTATTACGAGGAGATAGAATAGACCCGCCGCAAGAAAAACCATTAAGTTTTTTTGAATTGATGTTCTCCGGAAGTTTTCGGTCGCAATTATTATATGTAAAAAAGGAGGGATGATAATATGCTACTAATCGATTTAATAAAAGAATTAGATACCTTTAAAGATATGGGGACGGTTCAATCTTGGAAAAAGTCTGACGCTATTTCATATAGCAACGAGTATATTAAGGTTTTACGTATCGATTCTTCAAATAGAGCAGGCGGATCAAGTGTTAGACAAGGGAAGATGTGGAGTATTATTGTAGATGTTAAAAAAGATTTTATGGCATTGCCGCACTGGATCGATCTTTGTAAACATTACGGAAAAGATCTTAATTTTACGCCTGTCAAAACAGGCCAATTGACCGGCTATTTTGGAATAAGGTTCTATAATATGTCAAAAGACCCGACAGAAAAGATCGTTGTAAAAATACTGGATTATATTTTTAAATAATTGATCTAAAAAAATATTTATTTAACCACGATATTATCGTGGTTATTTTTTTATTTTTGCCTTCTCCGCCGAATTTTCGGTCGCAATTATTATATGTAATAACATTTTTTCAAAAAGGAGAAGAAAAATGAAACAAGAAAACAAAGAGAAAAAGAGCAACGTAAAGACAGCCTTTAAAGTTATCTGTATCATCGGGCTGATCGTCGGTATCATGCTGTGGCTTTCTGCCAAAACGACCGAGACGTACGACCTCAAAGATTTTCGGTCACAACGCGAGGCACGATACGTTGATAAAACGGAAGACCTGCTGGAGGAGAATGAAACGTGCGAAATAAGCGGAAACGAGATCAAGGTCACTACTTTACATAAAGGACTCTATTATGCGGGTATGATAGTAACCATCGTTTTCGGGTCAATCGACGGGTTTTGGTTGTTCATGTTTCTTGACGACAAACTGAATTTGTTTTGAGGGAGGCGGAATTTATGAAAAGGAGAAGAAGGGCAGAAGACAAGAAACATTACATTTCGGTATACAATGAGAAAGCAAGCGATTTTGTTTTTATCATAGAAAACACTCCGAATATCCCGGAAGGGAGGCGCTATAACGGTTTTTTGTTCCGGATGGTGAAAGACTATCTCCCAAACGTCGACTCAATAACTCGTGTAATCTATAACCAAAGGATTTTTTTCGACGTGATACGCGGCGAGATCGTTGAAAACCTGCACGAAGCGATGTATAAAGCGGGCGAGGGCGTCGCGTTTTACGATGCGATAGGCGCCGCGATCCTCCTTTTTAAGGAGGAAGAGCGCAAACATCCCGACCAAAAGATCTGTCCGATGTTCTTATTATTCTCAGACAGCGCAGATACGGCGAGCGAGCGCTTCTCGCGGGAACAGATCGTGGAGATGATAAGGGAAGCAAAGGCAAAAGGATGGTATTTTCTGTGGTGCAGAAACAAAGGCGACACCTATGCGGATTTGACTACAGACTATGCGCTCTATTGGACCGAATTTCCCGATTATTCGTACGAACCCATTCCGGATATAGAAGGAGACGCTGAAGTGATCGAAGATTTTCTGAAAGATATCCTCAAAGACTTCGAATAATTGTGGACAACTCCAAAAAATTTTCAAAAAAGTATTTACAATAAAATATATTTTAATATATAATATATTATATATTATGTGCGCGTGTGCGCGCGCGTTTATTATTTCGATAAAATCGGAGGGGAAAATGGATAAAGTCAATAATTCCTATAATGAAGACGCCATACAGGTCTTGGAAGGCTTGGAACCCGTGCGCGTTCGTCCCGGTATGTACATCGGCTCGACGGACGAGAGGGGTCTGCACCACCTGGTATCCGAAATCGTGGATAACAGTATCGACGAGGCGCTCGCCGGCTACTGCACCGATATCTACGTCGTGGTGAACCCGGACGGCAGCGTGTCCGTCGAGGACAACGGCAGAGGCATCCCGACCGGCTTCAAGAAGTCGGAAGGGAAGAGCGCCGTCGAGGTCGTCTTGACCAAGCTGCACGCGGGCGGTAAGTTCGGCGGCTCGGGCTACACCATTTCGGGCGGTCTGCACGGCGTGGGTCTTTCGGTCGTGAACGCCTTGTCCGAATGGCTGGTCGTGGAGATATGCCAAAACGGACATATCTATAAGCAGGAGTATTCCCGCGGCAAACCGCAGACCGAGCTCCTCATCGTGGGCGACAGCGACAAGACGGGCACCAAGGTCACCTTCTTCCCGGATAAGGATATCTTTGAGACCACCGTCTTCAAGTACGACATCCTGAAGCACCGCTTGCGCGAGCTCGCTTACCTCAACAAGGGGCTGCATATCAATATCAAGGATCTGCGCCACGAGACCCCCGTGGAGGACGACTTCCGCTATGAAGGCGGTATCATCCACTTCGTGGAGGACCTCAATTCCGCCCACGAAAAGCTCTTCTCCGAGATCGTGTATTTCGACGAGAAGGTGGAGACTTCCGAGGTGGAGATCGCTCTGCAATACAACGAGACCTACAACGAGAATATCTACGCCTACGCGAATAACATCAATACCGAGGAGGGCGGCACCCACCTCGACGGTTTCAAGGCGGCTTTGACCCGTATCATCAACGACTACGGTCACAAGTTCAACATTCTGAAGGACAACGAGAAGCTCTCGGGCGACGACGTCCGCGAGGGGCTCACCGCCGTCATCAACGTGAAGCTCACCAATCCCCAGTTCGAAGGGCAGACCAAGACCAAGCTCGGCAACGGCGAGGTCGAGGGAATCGTGGCGTCGATCGTGTCGGACAAGCTGATGACGTTCTTCGAGGAGAATCCGTCGGTGGCAAAGACGGTGATCGAGAAGACCCTTCTGGCGGCGCGCGCACGCGAAGCAGCTCGGGCGGCGAGGGAGTCCACTCGACGCAAGGGCATAATGGACGGGCTCTCTCTCCCCGGCAAGCTGCGCGACTGTTCAGAGCGCGATCCTGCGAAGACAGAGCTGTTCCTCGTCGAGGGCGA
>DFEQ01000094.1 GCA_002368735.1 Christensenella sp. UBA3798 | reverse complement strand
TTATGGACAAGCGCGCGCGTGAAGAGAGCAAAGTCGAGAAGATCGACGGCGATCTCGCCTCTCTGCGCGAACGTGTGCTCGGCGAGTACGAGATGAGCGAGGAAGAGATGCTCGCGATCCGCGATCCCGAAGGATTCGTGCCCTCGGCGGCACCCGCGGCGATCTCGAGCCTGAAAGGGAAGATCGCTCAGCTCGGCAGTATCAACTTCAATGCCTTCGAGGACTACGACAACGTCCTTGCTCGTCACGAAGAGCTCTCCACACAGCTCGAAGATCTCATCAAAGCGAAAGACGATCTCGAGAAGCTCATCGCCGCGATGAACAGCGATATGCTCTCGCGATTCAACGTCGCATTCGAGAATATCAACAGGAATTTCAAGAAGACCTTTGCCGATCTCTTCGGCGGCGGCAGTGCGGATCTCGTCTTGGTGGATCCCGATCCCGAGCATCCGAACGAGCTCGAGAAGGGAGTGGATATCGCCGTGAAGTTGCCCGGTAAGGCTCATCAAAATCTGCATTCCCTCTCGGGCGGCGAGCAGGCTCTGACCTCTATCGCCATCCTCTTTGCCATATTGAAGCTTCGCCCCATGCCGTTCTCCATTCTGGACGAGATCGAGGCGGCTCTTGACGAAAGCAATACGATACTCCTTGCCAACTATCTAAAGAAGTACAGCCGTGACACGCAGTTTATTGTTATCACGCACAAGAAGCCCGTCATGGAGCTTGCCGACGAATTGTTCGGCGTGACGATGGAGGAGCGCGGCGTGTCCAAGGTCATCGCCGTCAAGCTTGGCGATATCGGCCACGTGGAGGTATAATATATGGGTTTTTTCAGTAAGATAGCAGAAGGGCTCAGGCGTACCAAGGAGTTCTTTTCAAAGAAGTTTTACGAGATATTTAAGGGCAGGGCGCTCAACGACGAGTTCTATGAGGAGCTCGAGATGGCTCTGATCTCCGCCGACGTAGGCGTGGAAACGGCAAGTCAGGTGGTGGAGGAACTCAAGGAGCGCTGCTACGAGAGGCGCATCGCCGCTCCCGAGGACGCCAAGGACGTCTTTGCCGAGATTTTGCAGGAAATGATCGACTACGATATCCCCGAATACGAGTACCCGCTGTGTATCCTCGTTGCGGGCGTCAACGGCGTGGGCAAGACCACCGCGATCGGAAAGCTGGCGCATTATTTTACCTCGATGGGGAAGTCCGTCGTCCTCGCGGCGGCTGATACCTTCCGTGCCGCGGCGGCAGAACAGCTGACCGTCTGGGCGGATAGAAGTAAGGTCAGGATCATTAAACACGAGGAAGGCGCCGACCCCGCCGCAGTCGTGTACGACGCCATCGCCTCCTGCAAGGCAAAGAAGACCGACGTCCTTCTCATCGACACCGCGGGCAGACTGCATAATAAGAAGAATTTGATGGAGGAACTCAAGAAGATCAACCGCGTCGTCCTCCGTGACTATCCCGAGGCAGACTATAGGAGCTATATCGTCCTCGACGCCACCACGGGGCAGAACGCCCTCTCTCAAGTGGAGATCTTTAAGGAAGCTATCGACATCGACGGCATCATCCTGACCAAGCTGGACGGCACGGCGAAGGGGGGCGTCGTCATCGCGATATGCAACGAGATGGAGGTCCCCGTCCTGTTCGTGGGCGTAGGGGAGTCCAAGGAGGATCTCCTGCCTTTCAACGCGGAGGAGTTTATCTCGGCGATCGTTCCCTGAGCGCGTTTCGCGCTTTTCTTCTTTTTATCTTACTATATCATTTCGGAGGAAAATATGAGCGTAGTCTTGGCGATGACCGGAGCAAGCGGAAATATGGGACAAGCCGTCGTCAAAGAAGTGATGACGCTGGATTTCGTTACACTGAAATTGCTTTTTCTCGATGAGAAACGCGAGCGCCGCTTAAAGAAAAAGTGGGAGAAAGAGTACGGCGATCGGGTCGAGATCTTTTTCGGAAATATCAAAAACATAGAAGATTGCAGGCGGCTCGTCGAGGGCGCGGACTACCTCCTGAATATGGCGGCGGTCATCCCGCCCCTTGCGGATAAGAGGCCCGACCTTGCGCATGACGCCAACGTTACGGGGGTCAAGAATCTCGTTGCGGCGATAGAAGAGCTATCCCGTCAGCCTAAACTGATCCACATCTCCACCGTCGCTCTTTATGGCAATCGTGACTACCATCACCCATGGGGCAGAGTGGGTGATCCTCTCCTCCCGAGCGTGTATGACGAGTACGGTATGGGGAAGCTTATCGGCGAGCGCGCCGTTTTGGATAGCAAGATCGATACTTGGGCAGTGCTCAGGCAGACGGGGATGCTGTACGAGAAGCTTTTGATGTCCAATATCTCGGACGGACTGATGTTCCATACACCCTTCAACGTTCCCATCGAGTGGGCGACCGACCACGACAGCGCTGTCCTGATCAAAAATATCTTGAAAGAGGATCACGAAGGTGGCGCAGGCGACTTTTGGAAAAGCGTCTATAATATCGGTGGCGGCGCCCTTTATCGCACGACGGGATACGAAACCTTTGATATGGGCTTTGCGATGATCGGCGGCGGTACTGAAAAGTTTATGCGCCCAAACTGGCACGCGACGAGAAACTTTCATTGTATGTGGTTTTCAGACAGCGATATTTTAGAGCGTCGTTATCACTATCAGAGCGGCTCGATGGCGGACTTTTGGTCTGAGATAAAGCGGAAAAACCCCTATTTCTCCCTCGCGAAGCTTATCCCTTCCTCATGGATCACCGCTTTGGTATTCAAGCGTCTCCTTAGGGACGAGAACGCCCCTTACCATTGGGTGAAAAAGGGGATGGAAGGACGGGTCAACGCCTTCTTCGGCAGCAGGAGAAAGTGGGAGGCGCTCGGTGAGGACTGGGAGCACTTCGACGTATGGTGCAAAGGAGAGATCGAGGGTTACGACTACGAAAAGGAGATAGATCCCGCTTACGAAGAGAATGTCAGACTATCCCACGGATACGACGATACTAAGGCGGACGGTGAGATCGACCTCGCGGACCTTAGAGCGGCGGCACGCTTCAGAGGCGGCGAGTGCAGGGCGGGATCTTTCGAGAAGGGGGATCTCTACGCTCCGCAGGACTGGCGATGCGCCGAAGGACACGACTTTACCGCGTCTGCTTTTACCGTTTTGAAGGCGGGGCATTGGTGCCCGCATTGTGTGAAGGAGGGACTCTGGAACTACGACCTCCTTGCGAAGAAAAATCCCTTCTACGCGCAGGTATGGTACGACACCCACGACGAGGAGGAAAATACTCTCTATTGGTACGACGAAGATCACACCCCGCGCTGGGAGGTGAGACGGTGAGAGCGATCATCTACGTCTTCTCGGGGACGGGCAATACGATGCGTATCGCCTCCCTCTATAAGGAAGAATTCGAGAAAAGCGGCGTCATCACCACCCTTTACCCCGTGCATTCGGATATGTCCGATCTCCCCGACCCCGAGGGGTACGACTACGTGGGCTTTGCCTATCCCATCCACGCCTTCAACGCGCCCGAGATCATGCTCTCCTTGGCGAAGGCTATCAAAGCCGTGCCGCATAAGGAATACTTTATCCTCAAGTCTTCGGGCGAACCTCTCAAGGTCAACAACGTTTCCTCACTGCGTTTGGTTTCGCTCTTAAAACGCAAAGGTTTTACGCTGAAAAGCGAATATCACTACGTAATGCCCTATAATATGATCTTCCGCCATACCGATCGCGAAGCGATGAGGATGTGGGAGACCGCAAAGGCGCTCTCCGCCGTCGAGGCGAGGGAAGTGCTGGCGGGCGCAATGCATAAGCTCCCGGGGGTTTTCTTCGGGCGCTTTATCGCGTGGCTTCTTCGCATCGAGCAGGTGGCGATGCGGGTAAACGGCAGGTTCTTCCGCGTCGATAAGCAAAAGTGCATCCTCTGCCGCAAGTGCGAAAACTCCTGTCCCGAGGGCAATATCCGCATTGATGAAAACGGCAAGTTTACCTTTGGCAAAAACTGCCTCATGTGCGCCCGCTGCTCCTTCCACTGTCCGACCGACGCTTTCAAGATAGGCATCTTGAATTCGTGGCGCGTCAACGGCGCCTATCCGTTGGATAACCCCATGGACGAAACCGCGCCCGAGCCGAAACATCATCACGGATGGTACTGCAAGAGAGCCTACGCCCGCTACTTCGCCGAGGCGCAAGATAAGGTGGAGAAAGCAGGAAAAGGACAATAATGTTCATTGCCTCGCAGAGCACCAAAACGCACGCGTCGCGTGCAATTCACGACCGTAAGGTCAATTCACGCGATCACAGATCGCAATTCACCGATAAAATTCGCACTGTTAAGTAAAAACGCTTGACAGCGCTTTTTTTACTGTGTATAATGTGTAAAGTAATATTGCTTTACAGGGGGGAGATATGGACATTCGCGACAGGGTCAAGATAGCTTCGCTCCTATCGGAGTACGGCGCGCTATTGACCGATAAACAGCGCGAGATGCTCTCGATGTACGTCGAGATGGATATGTCTCTTTTGGAAGTAGCGGAGGAGTTCGGTGTGACGCGTCAGGCGGTGCTGGACGCGGTCAAGCACGGCGCAGACTCCCTGCAAAAGTATGAGGACGCAGTCGGAAAGGTCGCTCTGAAGCGGCAGATCACGGCGGCGCTCGACGAGGCGGCGGCGAAGGACGCCACCCTTCGCGAGAAGCTCAAGGCGGTTTACGCTCTATTGGAGGGATAAATGGGTGCTTTTGAAGGTCTCGGACTGAGGCTGAACCACATATTCAGCAAGCTGAAGAACAAAGGCGCATTGACCGAGCTAGAGATCAAGCAGGCAATGAGAGAGGTGCGCATCGCTCTCCTCGAGGCGGACGTCAACTTTACGGTGGTCAAGGACTTTATCGCCAAGGTCACCGAGAAGGCGGTCGGCGAGGAGGTCTTGAAGAGCCTCACCCCCACCCAGCAGGTCATCAAGATCGTCAACGAAGAATTGATCGCTCTCCTCGGCGGGGAGCACACCAAGCTCGCGGTGGCGGATAAACCTCCCACAATTATCCTGATGTGCGGCTTGCAGGGCAGTGGTAAGACCACGATGTGCGGCAAGCTCGGCATGATGCTGAAGAAAGGGGGCAAAAAGCCCGCCTTGGTCGCCTGCGACGTCTATCGTCCCGCGGCGATCCTACAGCTCCAGCGCGTGGGCGAGAAGGCGGGAGTGCCCGTCATCGAAGAGGGACAGATAGCTCCCTTAAAGATCGTGAAGCACGCCTTGGATGTGGCGGCGAAGAACGGCTACGACACTTTGGTCGTGGATACCGCGGGTCGCCTGCACATCGACGAAGCGCTGATGGACGAACTCAAGGAGCTCAAAGCCTACTTGAAGCCCACCGAGATCCTGCTCGTCGTGGACTCCATGACGGGTCAAGACGCGGTCAACGTGGCGGAGAAGTTCAACGAGCTCCTCGACATCACGGGCGTGATCCTGACCAAGCTGGACGGCGACACCCGCGGCGGCGCGGCGCTCTCCATCAAGGCGGTCACCGGTAAGAGCGTGCGCTATTGCGGCACGGGCGAAAAGATGGGGGACATCGAGCCCTTCCATCCCGAGCGCATGGCGTCGAGGATCCTCGGCATGGGGGACGTCCTGACCCTCATCGAAAAGGCGCAGGAGGCATATACGGAGGAGGAGGCGCGCGCCCTCGAGAAAAAGATGCGCGAGGCGTCCTTCACCCTCTCGGACTACTTGGATCAGCTGGATAAGATGAAGAAGATGGGTTCTTTGACCTCTATGTTGAAGATGATCCCGGGGCTTTCCGCCAAGCTCGGTAATCAAGACCTCAACGTGGACGAAGACAAGCTCGCCCGCACCAAGGCGATCATCCAATCCATGACGCAGGAGGAGAGGGACAACCCCGATATCATCAAGGCATCCCGCAAGAAGCGCATTGCGGCGGGCAGCGGGGTGGAACTTCAAGACGTCAACTCGCTCCTCAAGCAGTTCGAGGCATCGCGCGAGATGATGCGTCGCATGAAAAACGGAAAAAGAGGGGGCTTCCCCTTTTAAAAAGATATTATATACTACGGAGGTATACACAAATGGTTAAACTCAGACTCACTAGGATCGGCGCTAAGGGCGTACCTTGCTATCGTATCGTCGCTATCGACAGCAGAAAGGCAAGGGACGGCATGTACATCGAGCAGGTCGGCTACTACGATCCCATGACCAACCCCGAGACCGTCAAGGTGGACGTGGAAAAGGCAAAGAAGTGGATCGCCAACGGCGCTCAGCCCACCGACACCGTCAGAGTGATCCTCAAGAAAGCGGGCGTTTTCGGCGAATAAGGTGAAGTAAAATGGAAGAGCTCATTGGTTACATCGTCGAGTCCCTCACGGGGAACTCGGACTTTGACATCGCGATCAGCGAGAAGGATCGCTGCATCACGATCACGCTCTCTCCCGACGACATCGGCAGGGTGATCGGTCGCGGCGGCAAGACCGCCAAGGCCATCCGCCTCATCGTCAAGGCGGCTGCGGCGAAGCGCAACAAGCGTTACGACGTGGAGATCAGGGAAAGAGATGAGGATAGCGATCGCAAAGATAACTAAACCCCACGGCATCAAAGGCGAAGTTCGGGTCACGGTCCTATTGGACAGCCCCGAACTTTTTTGCCGTGTCAAAACGGCGTATCTCGAGAATATGAAGGTGAAGATCTCCGCCAGGAAGGGCGGGGAGGGAGCCATCGCCAAGATAGAGAACGTCCTGACGCGCGACGACGCGGAGCTCCTCCGCGGCAAGACTCTTTACGTGGAGCGCGCCGACGCGGACAAACTCAAGGAAAACGAGTATTTCGTGGACGACCTCGTGGGCTTGACCCTCTATGCGGGGGATAAGCCGGTTGGCGTCATCACCGAGATATATAAGGGCGGCAAGACCGCCGACGTCATCGAGATCGGTGGCGAGAAGGGGGTCATGATACCCTATCTGAAGCGCCTCAACGCTGTCGTTTCTCTCAAAGAGGGAAAGATGACGGTGGACGAGCAGGTCTTTAACGAGGTGGCTGTCTATGCGCATTAAGGTACTCACCCTCTTCCCCGAGGCGTACGCAGGCTTGACGGTCGGCATCATAGACAAAGCTCTCAAGGCGGGGAAGTTCTCGCTGGAACTATATCAGATCCGCGATTATTCTTTGGATAAGCACAAGAAGGTGGACGACGCACCCTTCGGGGGCGGGGCGGGGATGCTGATGACCCCGCAGCCCATCTACGACGCGATAAAGGACGCAGACCCCGAGCATAAGTGTCGTAGGATATACCTCTCGCCGAAAGGCGCTACCCTCACGCAGGATAGGGTGGTATCCCTCGCGAAGGAGCAGGACCTTTTGTTCCTTTGCGGCAGCTACGAAGGGGTGGACCAGCGGGTCATCGACCTCTGCATCGACGAGGAACTCTCCATCGGCGACTACGTCTTGACGAGCGGCGACCTCCCTTGTATGGTCACCGTCAACGCCATCGCGCGCTACTTGGACGGCGTGCTCGGGAGCGAGGAGAGCACCGAGGAGGAGAGCTTCGCGTCTAAGCTGCTCGAATATCCGCAATACACTCGCCCGCAGGAATTCATGGGGCTCAAGGTGCCCGAGGTTTTGGTGGGCGGCAATCACGGAGAGGTCGCGAAATGGCGGCGCGAAAAGCAGATAGAACTGACGCGCGCGCTGCGCCCCGACCTACTCCAAGAGGACAAGAAATAATGCTGATACAGTGGTTTCCGGGACACATGGCGAAGGCAAAGCGCCAAATGGAGGAGAGCATCAAGCGGGTGGATAGTCTGGTCTACGTACTCGACGCACGCGCTCCTTTTTCCTGTATTAACCCGGAATTTGACGATCTGATAGGCATGAAGCCCGTCTTATACGTCATCAACAAGTGCGACCTCGTGGAGAGATCTGCCGCGGACGCCTGGCTCTCTTACCTGCGCTCTCGCGGGATGACGGCGCTTGCGATATCCAGTACGGTTGGGAAGGACGCCTCCAAGGTGCTTGCCGCGCTCCGCGATATCAACCGCGAAAAACTCGAAAGAAATCGGCAGAAAGGGGTCAATTATGCCCTGAAAGCGATGGTCATAGGGATGCCGAATACAGGCAAGTCCACCTTGATAAACGCGCTCTGCCGTGGCAAAAAGACGGTGACGGGGAATAAGCCCGGCGTCACCAAAGGGGAGCAATGGGTGCGTTTGGAGGGCGGCTTGTCCCTCCTGGACACGCCCGGCACGCTGTGTCACAGCATGAAGAGCGAGGTCGTGGGACTGCACCTTGCCTTTATCGGCGCGGTGCGCGACGCCGTCGTGGATACGACGGAATTGTCCCTTGAATTTATCGGATTTTTACGACAAAATTACCCATCGACCATCCTATCCCGCTACGGCGCGGAGGAGGTGGGGACTCCCCTCGAAGTGCTAACAAGCATCGCGGGGAAACGCGGCTTTATGAAAAAGGGCGGAGAGGAGGATATCGACAAGGCGGCGCTCGCTTTGATAGACGACTTTCGTAAACTGCGCCTCGGAAAAATAATATTGGAGATGCCTGACGATGAACGGTGAAATAGACAATCTTGCCTTTGAAAAGCAGCTTTTGGCTTCGGGAGCGCGCCTCATCGGCGGCATGGACGAAGCGGGGCGCGGCCCCCTCGCGGGACCCGTTGTGGCGGCAGCCGTCATCATGCCTCTCGACGATATCATCGAGGGGATAGACGACAGCAAGAAGGTGTCGGAGAAGAAGCGTGAGATCTTATACGACAAGATCATCGAGAAAGCCATCGCCTACAAGATATGCCTCGCGGACGAGAAGGTCATCGACGAGATCAATATCCTGAGCGCCACAAAAAAGGCGATGACGGAGTGCGTGATGGGGCTGTCCGTACGCCCCGATATCGTGCTTGTGGACGCGGTCAAACTCACCCTTGAAGTCCCTACGAAAGCCATCATAAAAGGGGACGCTTTGTCCTACTCCATCGCGGCGGCTTCCATCCTTGCCAAGGTGTATCGTGACCGCCTGATGCGCGAGTACGATATCATCTATCCCGCGTACGGGTTCAGCAAGCACAAGGGCTACGGCACCAAGGAGCACATCGACGCCCTCCGCACGGTGGGCCCCTCTCCTATCCATCGCCGCAGCTTCATCACCCATTTTGTGGATGACGATGAATAAGCGAGAGGTCTGGGTCAGAGGCGAAACGGCGGCGCGCGACTACCTCCGCGCCAAAGGATACGCCATCCTCGAGGAGAACTACGCAGGGCAGATCGGGGAGATAGATATCATCGCGAGGGAGGGTGAGACCATCGTCTTTGTGGAGGTCAAAGCGCGCGAAAACACCGATTTCGGCTATCCCATCGAAGCTGTCACCCCGCAAAAGGTCCGGAAGATATGCCGTACCGCCGAGCAGTACCTCGTGCAGCACAGACTGCTTGGAAAGGACGTCCGCTTTGACGTCGTGTCGGTTTTGCGCGGGGAGATAGAGCATATCGAAAGCGCTTTCACCCTCGCCGACGCGGCGAAATATTCTAAATAATAAAAAAATATATTATCACCCCGCAAAAACGCTTGCAATCGCTTAGCGGATATGATAGTATATCATAGACTTCGGGTGGTCCGCTACGTCTCAGAACGGTATGAACACTTAGTAAATT
>DFEQ01000043.1:6830-13035 GCA_002368735.1 Christensenella sp. UBA3798 | reverse complement strand
ATGACTTTCATCGCAAGCATAAAGCGCGACATCTCACCTCCGGAAATGATCCTCGATAGGCTCCTCACAGGCTCACCCGGGTAAGGAGAAATCAAGAATTCTACCTTATCGTATCCGTTTTGCGAGAGATATTCCTCGCCTGAGATCATTTTTACCTCAAAAACGCTGCCGCCCATCCCGAGCTGGGAGAGTTCACATTCCAGTTCTTCCTTTAATTTCTCCCCCGCCAAACGTCTTGCCTTGCTTAGCGAGGCGCAGGCGTCACAGAGCTTGGAGTACGCATTCTCCTTTTCTTCTGTCAAAGCTTCAATGCGCTCATCCGCATCGGAGAGAACTTGATATTCCTCTTCGTATTTGGATAAGTTGGACAAAATATCCGCAACAGTAGATCCGTATTTCCTTTTCATCGAGCGGATAAGGTCCACACGGCGCTCCACACGTTCTGCAGTAGCACCGTCAAAATCGAATGATTCAGTATAGTTGATAAGCTCGTCGGAAATGTCCTTTATTTCCACGCACGCGCTATCCAGCCTTTCATATAGCTGTTCAAGAGAAGCATCGTGCGCCGTCGCCTGTCTAAGCGCATTCATCGCCGCAGAGAGCGCACTCTGGATACTGAATGCGTCCCCTCCTTCAAGTGCAGAAGACGCCGTCCCGACTGCCGTCAATATCTTTTCCGCATTGCGATAGCGCTCGCGGTCGGCAAGCAATCTTTCCTCTTCGCCTTCCTCAAGCTCCGCCGCTTTTATCTCATCTATTTGGTATTTCAAAAGGTCAATGCGCCTTGCGCGATCATACTTGTCGCCATAGCGCCGTAGCTCATTCTCGATATCTTTGTATCGCGCGTAGAGGTCAAAAACCTTGTTTTTTAAGGGAGAAACGGCGCTTTCTCCGTATTTATCCAAGAGCTCAACGTGCGACGCCACGTTCAAGAGGGACTGATTTTCGTGCTGACCCAAAATATCGACGAGCGCCGAACCCAATTCCTTCAGCATGGATAAGGAAGCCATTCGACCGTTGATGCGCACTTCACCGCGCGATTCGGTCATATAACGATACAATACCAAGGTATCTTCTTCCTCAAAGCCCATCTCGAGCATCTTTTTCTTTGCAGTTGGAGAATCCGCCAGGTCAAAAACAGCCTCAACGGCCGCCGAAGCGGCGCCATGGCGTATGAGCCCCTTATCGGCGCGAGCGCCGAGTACAAACCCCAAAGAATCTATGATGATAGACTTTCCCGCGCCCGTTTCACCGCTCAAAACGTTAAGTTTGGGACCGAAATCTATCGAACAATCCTCTATTAAAGCTATATTCTTGATTTGGAGATGTAAAATCATTTATTTACGCGCGCCTGATGCGTCTGTAGTCAAATAGGAGGAAAAACGCGTGGCGATATCGACCGCAACGGCAGGATCGGCGGCAATAAAGATACAGTCATCACCCGCAATAGTACCGAATACGCCCGCAAGCTCAAAGCTATCTATGATGGCGCAGACGGCGTTTGCACTGCCCGCAAGCGTCTTGATGATGACGAGGTTTCCGTTCGCAACTACCGACAAGACGGTCTGTCTGAAAATAGTTGCCGTTTTGTCGTCTCCGACAATTTCCTCTCTCGTCGTTTGTACATAGCGGAAAGAGCCGTTTTCTTTTACTTTTTTCAAATTCAGCTCGTTGATATCGCGTGAAACGGTAGCTTGTGTAACGTTGAATCCTTCGGCATTTAAAAGCTCCACAAGCTGCTCTTGCTTCCCGACGCTGTTCTTTTTGATAAGTTCCAAAATGCGCAATCTTCTGTTATCACAAGCCATAGTATTATTTTCCTTTTGCAAATTTGCTGAGCATTATCGAATAAAAGCTCCTCTTGTCGATACGAACGAAATCCACGCTTTCCAAACTACCCGTCACGCGTACGTGAACGGTGCCGTCCACCGTCAGAACGTTGATGCCGTCAACGACAACAACGCACTTTCCCGCCGTAGACGCTGAAATATCGAGTATTTCCTCTCGCGGCAAAACGATAGCCTTAGATTGCAAGCTGTGCGGACAAATCGGCGTGACCACGTAGGCAGGTACTTTTGGGCTCAGAACAGGACCTCCCGCCGAAAGCGAATATGCCGTAGACCCCGTTGGTGTGGAAACAATGACCCCATCAGCGCGATAATCGTCAAGGGAGCCGTCTGCGGTATCGATGGCGATATCCATCAGGTTGATAGTATCGGCGCGCCCGATGACAACCTCGTTTAAGGCGTAGAACGTCTCACCGAGGCAATCCACCTGCAAGAAACAGCGCTTATCCAAGTGATAATTCCCACCGGTAAGCTCGTCCAGATATTCCGCGGCGCTCCTACCCGACTCTGCAAGGAAACCTTTCTTGCCGCAATTGATGCCAAGAACGGGTATCTTTACTCTGGTACCGCGAATAAATTTCAAAATCGTGCCGTCACCGCCAAAGACAACGGCAAAATCGGTAGAATCCTCTATGTCCCCACCGAAATAATAATAGCCGAAACCGCGCTTTTCAAGTTCGGCGACGAAACTCTCGGCGAAATCCTTCGCAAGAGGTTTGGTATTGTTGACGATCAAACAGAACTTCATATTGCAATTATAAAACATTTATTCATAGAATACAACTATTTTATGCAGATTTTTGTAAGATCAGTGTATTTATTTATTGGAATTTTTTATAAAAAGGATGGTGCGTTCCTTGTTTTTATCGGGGAAAAAGTCGGGAACGGGGCAATATCCTACCATATGAAATCCGACGTTTTGTGCGGAAGATACTATCCTTTCAAAGGCGCGCTCTATTGCTTTTTTATCATGAACAACGCCGCTTTTCGGCAAATTCTTTCGCCCTACTTCAAATTGCGGTTTAAAGAGAACCAAAAGCGCCCCACCTACCTTGATAAGCGGGAAAAAGAGCGGGAACAGCCCTTCAAGAGAGATAAAACTGAGGTCAACGGAGATCAAATCGAAGGAATCGGATTCAAAGATGTCGCCAATCGACTTGACGTTCGTCTTGTCGTAGACTCTAACGCGAGGGTCGGAACGCAGCTCCTCGGAAAATGCTATATTGAGGTCGAGCGCAGATACTCTCCTTGCCCCCTTTCGCAACATACAGTCGGTAAACCCACCGTTTGCCGCACCTACGTCGAGGCAGATCTTGTCCTCGAGGTTGAGGTGAAAGTGGTCCAGCGCATTTTCCATCTTTACGCCGCCGAGCGAAGCGTATTTTAATGTGTCTGTGACGGTAAGGCATGCATCGGGCGACACATCGGCAGCAGGCTTGTCCTCTACTATTCCCGATATCTTTACGCCGCCCGTCTTGATGATATTCTGCGCCCGCGTGCGAGAAACGCCGAGTTTTTCCGAGACGAGGATATCAAGCCTCATGCAATATCGCCTCCACAATGCTCTCCGCGTCTATACCGTAATGCTTGCGAAGAAGGGACGTTTTGCCAAAGGTAACGTATGTATTGGGAAGTGTAAACGCCCGAACGTTCGCACCCGTTGCCGCCAAGTGTTCGGATAAAGATCCCGCGTAGATATTGTCCTCAATGACGTAGAGTTTAGCGCCGCCGAGCAAAGATAAAGTCTCTTTATCGACAGGAAATAGGAAGCGCGCATTTATCACGCCGAAGTCTTTCCCTTTATCCTTCAGCATCTCCGCCACCTTAAGGGCGGTTTCTACGTTTGGCGCTCCGTGTGCCACGATATAGCCTTCACTTCCATTGGAGAGAATTTGCCAGTAAGGGAACCTGCCGTCCGTGGGAATGCTCACCGAAGAACCGGACTTAGGATAGCGGATCACTTTTACCCCTTGATTCTCGTGCGCCCAAGACATCATCAGCCGCAATTCATCATAAGAAGCGGGAGATGCCAGTATAACGTTAGGTACCGAGGATAAGAGGCTCAGGTCGTATATCCCCTGATGCGTCTCGCCGTCTTCACCCACAATGCCTGACCTATCAAGCATAAAGGTGACGTCCAGTCCGTCCATCGCCACGTCGTACAAAAGCTGATCGTATGCGCGGTTTAAAAAAGTGGAATAAATAGCGACGTATGGCTTAAAACCGGCGCGCGCAAGCGACGCCGCCACCGTCACAGCGGTGCTCTCCGCGATACCGACGTCGATAAAACTATCGGGAAACTGCTCCATAAAGCGACTGAGACCCGTACCTATCGCCATCGCTGCGGCGATCGCCACGACCTTATCGTCCTTCTCGCGAAGTTTGATTATCTCTTCGCCGAATACAGCTCCGAATCCCTCTCCGCTTTTTTCGCCGCGCGGCGAGATACCGTGAAGTTTCAAGGGATTACTCTCGGCAATGGCGTATCCCTTCCCCTTACTGGTCACCACGTGAACGATGACGGACCTCGAAGAGTTTTTCGCAAGGGTAAACGCCTTCGTCAGCGCGGCAATATCATGTCCATCCACCGGCCCGATATAGTCAGCCTGATACATCGCGAAGGGGCTGTCATCACCCTCCTTTATCTTGCCGTCAAAAGAGAGGCGCCTCAGCGCGGCAAGGTATTCGGGGATACTGCCCACCCCCGCCGATATGGAATAAGTATTGTCATTGATGATGACTATCTGCTTTCCGCAGGAAGATAGGATATTCAGTCCTTCTGCCGTCTCTCCGTTGACCATCACGCCGTCGCCGACGACCGAGATGATCTCGTAGTCCTCCTTCATCAACGCACGCGCCTTGGCATAGCCGCAAGCGGCAGCGACGGCATTGCCTGCGTGTCCGCCGGTAAAATGGTCGTATTTACTTTCGGACGGCATGGGGAACCCGCTGATGCCGCGAAAGGTACGCAAGGTATCGAAACTGTCGTTGCGCCCCGTCAAAATCTTATATGCGTAGGCTTGGTGTCCGACGTCAAATACCACCTTGTCACGCTCCACGTCAAAGACGTGAAGAATCGACACGATGAGCTCCACCGCGCCGAGAGACGCACCGATGTGCCCGCCGTTTTGAAGGGTCACCTCGATAATTCTCTGCCTGACCTCCTCCGATAGCTCTTTCAATGCGTCGAGAGGAAGCTTCTTTACGTCATTTGGAAGAGTCAGTTTTTTTAGAAGCATTTTTCCTCCCCTTTCTTTCCTCGCGGCTAAAGAGCGACAAGAAGCGCGCGGTCAGCATCACGAGTTCTTTGGAATTGCGTATTGCAATAGTCTTTTCGATCGCCTTGCCACCTACGGTTATCGCCGCGATAAGGGCGCTCGCTACGATGGATATCCACAGTTGCTGAGAGTCTGCTCCGTAATACGAGACGATACGAAGCACGATAGCCGCGGAACACGCGCCCGAAATAACGCCGCAAATATCACCGATAACGTCGCAACAGATGCTACTGACCTTTTCGGAATTTTGGACAAGTTTAATGGCAATGCGACTACCGGGTACCTTTTTTGCCGCCATTGCGGTCAATGGCTTGATATCACAGTTGGTAGATGCCACGCCGATGCCATCGAAGATGATACTGATGAGTATCAGGAAAATACATATCAAAAGCGCAACGACGAGATTGCTCTTGCTGGATATTATTTCGGTAGAAAAACTGAAAAACGCCGAAAGCACGAGTGTGATCATCGTCACTTTCAGCGGCCAAAGATTGCGCTTTTGCCCCTTGCGTTTTGGGTGTTCCTTTTGTGATATGCCCTCTTCTTCGGATAGAGGCTCTGTATTTTCCGCGTCGTTTTTCAAGCGCTTGCTCCTTTAAGATCGGTGGTGGCAATGTAAGTAAACCTTGCGCCATAGGTCCGGTAGGATTTCCCCCCACGGAACGCGCCGTCGCCGAACGCGCAGTTTCCTTTTCATCCGCAGGTCGTGGAGTTACCCCTCACAAAACCGGATCGCCACTCAGGTCGCACTATAATCCCTACGTTGCCGAATACAGTCTAGAAGATTTCCTTAACAGGCCACATACGACTTATCCTCTTTTGCAATTTAAGTTTCATGGGCAATCACCGGGCTGCGTCTGCCGACGCAATCGGTGTGGTTCCCAATCCGCCTATTTCACTCAAGGCAGGCTACTCTGCACACAGCTTGATACCGCATTGCAGGTTTAATCCTGTACAGTGCCCGTAAACGACCACCGAGACAGGTCTCCACGGAAGGTGGGACGGCTTTCGTATGCCGTTACGAAACGCCCACGATCCTTAACTCCCAGCATCAGCCCGAATTTGGGCAAAACGAGCCAA
>DFEQ01000043.1:0-6757 GCA_002368735.1 Christensenella sp. UBA3798 | reverse complement strand
CTTCATCGATGTGCCCTACGGCGTTCTTTTAACCACGCCCTCATACGTATGTGTCCTGACTAGAATACTGCACCACCGTATATTTATATTATCATATAGTTTTTTAAATTACAAGTGGAATGTGCCCCCATTCGAGCACCCCTTACTCCCCCTTGGGCTCCGAGCCGTCTGCGGTGGCGGCGGGCGCGCTATCTGCCTTTGGCATAGTGAGGAGATAGTCGATCAGCGCGACGAGGTTCTCGCTCCCTTTGATATCGCGAACGGTATCCATCGCAACGTCGCGGTCAAGTTCCACAAATTCCTTTGCCGCTTCGGGCGAAATGGTGGAAAGCATCGTCAAGCAAGGTTTTTTCTCCTTGCCGTCCACGCCTTTTTCATCTTGAATAAGGTCGTCGAGGTCATCTTTCAGCTGGAAGGCTACTCCAAGGTAATTGCCGCACTTTAACAGCGCCATGACGGTATCTTCTGCGAGATTTGCGGCAAAGGCGCCCGCGCCGAGCGCCGCTTGGAACAAAGCTCCCGTCTTGCCCGAATACATATTGATATAGTCGTCGCGCTTAAACTGTTTTTTTATCTCTTCATCGATATCGTAGCTCTGACCGCCGAGCATCCCCATATACCCCGCGCGCACCATGATGCAACTGATAGCAGTTATGTATCCGCCGACGTTCTTTGCCTTTACTGCATTGGCGAGCATATATTCGTACGCATAGTTTAATAGCGCGTCACCCACCAGGACGCCCATCGCTTCGCCGTAGACGGCATGCGTGGACTTGCGCCCTCTGCGATAGTCATCGTCGTCCATACACGGCAGATCATCGTGTACGAGAGAATAGGTGTGCACGAGTTCGATACCGAACATCAGGGGGAATACGTCGTCGTAGGTCAAACCACCCATCTCCGCGGCAAGAAGGACCAGGAAGGGGCGAAGCCTCTTTCCACCGCCGAGCATAGCATAACGCATTGCCGCGACGAGGGTACCGCCGCGCAGAGAGTTCATCTCCTTTTCTACGTCCGCATTGAATTTTTCGGCAAACTTTTTAAGCACATCTTCAATCATCGTCATCCACCGAAAATGCGGTATCCGCAAGTTTCCCGAGTTCGTCGGTAAGCAAGGTTATCTTCCCTTTTGCGTCCTTTAGGGCAGCTATCGCTTGTTTGGCAAGCTCCAATCCTTTGCCGTACAAAGTAATACCCTCTTCCAATGGAAGAGAAGCGTTTTCCAGCGATGCGGATATCTCAGAGAGCTGCTTCAATATCTCTTCAAACGTCATTTCTTTATCTCCTTTACTTTGGTGTATATCGTGCCGTCTTTTGCAATGAGTTCCAGGTCGTCTCCGACGGCAACTTCTTCACTGGACGTGATACGTCGCCCCCCTTTCGACGCGCCGAAATAGCCCTTCTTGATAATTTCAAGGGGGTTAGCCGCGTTATAGGCAATGAGCGACTTATCAAGCAAAGCTTCTTTTGCGGTGATAAAACTTTTGGCGGCAGAGGTCAAAGCGCCCTCGACTATCTTATATTTATTCGCCGCCTTTTCGGTTATCAAAGTAGCCGAATGCGTCAGTGTTTTTGCGAGGACGGCAAGGTCGCGCTGTCCTTTGATCAAGTCTTCTTGAATACGCTTCCCTATGCTTGTGAGATGACCGAATATCTCCTCCATCAGTTTGTTTTCATCAAAAGCTATATGATGCGCCGCCGCAGTGGGGGTAGCGGCACGGAGATCGGCCGCAAAGTCACATATGGTAAAGTCGGTCTCATGACCGACGGCAGAAATGACAGGCGTTTCCACATCGTAGATAGCGCGAGCGATCACCTCGGTATTAAAAGGCGCAAGGTCTTCAAGCGAGCCACCGCCGCGCGCTATGATGATGGCGTCGTATCTGCCGTCCACCCGCTTTAAGGCGTTCGCGATCTCGTATTCTGCGCCCTCACCCTGCACTCGCACGTTGTAAACGTGCAAGTTGATAGACTTATTCACGTTTCTGACCGTTCGATAGATGTCACGTATCACGGCGCCCGTCTTGCTGGTGATAACGCACACGTCGCGGCAAAAATCCGGGACGATCACCTTGTGCTCGGGAGCAAATATCCCTTCGGCAAGAAGCTGAGCTTTTAATTTTTCAAATTGCGCGTGCAAGTCCCCCATTCCGACCGGTTGAACGGTCTGAACGTTAAAGGAGAGCCGCCCCGTCTTGACGTAAAAATCGGGCGTCCCTTTTAAAAGCACGCTTTCCCCCTCTTTGGGAACGTAGGTACGACGATAACTGAAAAGATTACAAGGAATGGCGGCGTCCTTCCCCTTGATCGTGAAATAGGCGTGCGCGCCGCTTATCTTGAAACCCGATACCTCACCGAAAACAGTTACGCCGTGGAGCATCTCCTCAGCGTCGAAGATATTATGGATATATCCGTTGAGTTCTTCTACTGAAAGTGTCTTTTTAAACATTCCCTTTTGCCGCTTTCAAGGTATTTGCCATGAGCATGGCGATGGTCATAGGTCCTACGCCGCCCGGGACGGGAGTGATATAGCCCGCCTTGGGCATTACCGAGGCAAAATCGACATCACCGCACAGCTTGCCTTCCGCGTCGCGATTGATCCCAACGTCGATGACGATAGCGCCCTCCTTGACCATATCTCCGGTCACGAGTTTGCTCTTTCCCACCGCAACGACGAGGATATCCGCCGTACGAGTATAGGATGCGAGGTCCATCGTCTTACTATGACAAATGGTGACCGTACAATTGTGCTGAAGGAGCATCAGCGCGATGGGCTTACCCACCTCGTTGGAACGTCCGACCACGACAGCGTGCTTCCCTGCAAGCTCTACGCCGGTACTGCGAATGAGTTGGATGATGCCGAGAGGGGTGCAGGAATACAGTCCTTTCTTGTCGTCCAACAGGAGAGACCCGAGGTTGACCTCGGAAAAGCCGTCCACGTCCTTCTTGGGGTCTATCAATGTGATGATCTTTTTGGAATTTAAGTGCGAAGGCAGGGGCAACTGAACCAAAATGCCGTCCACGCTCCTATCTTCGTTGAGTTTGCGGACAAGCTCTTCCAAATAGCTCTGTTCGGTACTTTCCGCCAAACGATACGCCTCGGAATTGACGCCCACTGCTTCGCAAGCGCGAATTTTATTGCGCACGTAGATAGTACTTGCAGGGTCCTCCCCCACCATTATGACCGCGAGTTTGGGTTTTCTGCCGACCGTCATCGAGAAATATGCAATTTGCTCTCTGAGCCGATCTTGAAGCGCCGTCGCGATCGCCTTACCGTCAATTATCTTCCCCATGATTTCTAACCTCCCTATTTATACTCGCCAGCACACCGTTCACAAAGCCGCTGCTCTTGCTTGTGCTAAACTGCTTAACAAGTTCTACCGCTTCGCTGATGGATACGCTCGCAGGTATATCCGAGAGGTAAGCGAGCTCGTAGGAAGATATGAGCATTGCCGTCAGATCCCCCTTGACAAGACGCTCGACCGAAGCATAACCGGTAGCATACTTTACGATATACGCCGTCAATTCGTCGTAGTGCTCCGCGATACCGCGATAGCAACTAGCGATATACTCTTTATCGTCGTCCGAGAGCGTCGCATCCAAGAGGAGAAGTCCCTCGGTCTGCTCGTTAATAGACCCGGAAAAGAGATATTCAAAGACGAGTTTATATAGTGTTTCCCTTGCGTTTTTCCTGCTCATAGTTATTGATTGAAGACGACGCCCGCCACGTTGACGTTGACGGCTTTTACCTTGAACTTAGTGGACTTTTCCACCTCGGAAGAGATGCTCTTCTGCAAGTCGTATGCGAGGTCGGGGACAGTCACGCCCGAAAAGGCGTTGACGTATATGTCTATGGTGACATTGTCCTCCTCTATCGCCACCACCACGCTCCTCGGCATCTTGCGCGGGGACTTCCCTTTCATGCCCGCAACGCAAGACAAAGATGCCACGCCGTCCACCTTGAAAGCGGCAACGGCGGCAATGGATGCGATTATCTCCTCATACCTATTGTCGTCTATCATATTTCCTCCGACTGAATTATAGCATAAAAATACTTATTTTTCAAGTACATAGAATATTTATCGTACGCGCAAAGTGGTTTTTATTTGAAAAAAATCGGTTTTAATAAAAAAAGAGCAACTCTCGTTGAGAGTTGCCCGGTTTTTCTCCTTCTGTCTCAAACAGAATACGGCGTGATAATTACCTTACTTGCGGTAACGCCCGTTTCCGCTGTGATGACGGACAGTATCTGCGCGGCGTCCTCGGCGTCCAATTCTCCGTTCTTCTTTACCACGGCGTTAACGTTCGCGGTAGAGATCGTGACGACGGCGTCCTCGAATCCCTTGGCTTTGATGAGTCCTTCCAGAACGAGCTCAGTCTCGGTGAATCCTACGAGTTCCGCCCTTTTATCCTCGGCGCCCGCTATTGCCGCAACGGAAGCAGTCTCGGAATTGATGATGGAGTCGTAATACATAAAGCTCTCCTGTCTGGATGCGTCGCGCGCGCTTCTGTAGCTCGTAAAGAACGAAACTACGGTGGAAGAGTCGTCGCTTATCGTCCCGCTGACCTTTTCGGTATTCTTCTTGGTTATCAATACGTTCAGGTATGCCGCCGCGACCAGCAAAACGACCATTGAGCAAATGATGATTATCTTCTTTTTATTAGACATAAAGTTATCCTCCCTTTTCCATTTCAAAGATTTCTATTCTATCCACCGTTGCGCCGGTGGCTTTTTCAATAAGACGAATGATTTTGACCCGGTTGTCCATCCCGCCTGCGCCCTCAGCCACCACGACGACCCCGACGATCTCTTTGTCGGCGCCCGAGGTTATCAAGACGCGTGCATCGCCTACGCCCGATATCTCGGATATCATTTCGGCGACCCTCTTTTCGTTCTCGGTCATTTCGGCGCTTGCGGATGCCGACTTACCATTTCTCCCCCCCGCGATGACAAAGTATACGACGATAGCGATGAGGGCAAGTATGACGGCGACGACTATCTCGAGGTTCTTGACGCTTTTCAAACGAGTGAACCATTTACTGTTAGCAATTTTCGTTTTCGCTTCACGTAACAACTTCATTGATCACTATCTTATCCTCCTTTACGGCAAGCGCCTTCACCGTCAGGCGATACGCCTCGTCGAGATCTTTGTCGGTCGCGGTAAGGAATACCTGTGCGACCTCGTAGTTTTCGTCGAGGACAACGGTGACTGCCGCCGTCAGTCCCCTTTCGGCAAACGATGCGTTGATATCTTCACCGAGCGCGGACTGTTTGTCCTCTTTAATAATTCCTATGAAGGCTTTGTCCGATTCATAACTCGATGAAGTAAAATCGAAAAAGGAATTTATATTTATCTCCGAGCGAAGTAGCGCGGGGATGGGCACGATCACCACGTATATCACCATAAGAGATATCACGCCCTTTATAAACTTTGCCGTATTCCCTTCGGGAAGCATCACTTCCGTTAATGTGATGGTGAGCACAGTGCCTACGATGCTGAGTATCCAAGTCGCCATATCACAGAACCCCCACGTTGCAGGTAACTATCATTAGGAGCAAGGTGATGATGAGTACAAAACCGGTCCCGAGGATAGTGGTGACGAGTATCTTGGTGGCGTTAGATACAGAGTATAAAAAATCGGAAACGCGCTTGTCGCCGATGGGCTGGACGATGGAGGCAACGATTTTTAAAGCTAAGGAGAATATCGTCACGTGGAGAATGGGCTTGATTATCATATAGATGACCGCGATAATGCCTATCATTCCGATGGAGTTCTTTATCAATACGCACCCCGCCGAAATGAGGTCAAATCCCTGCGAAAGATATCCGCCGAGAATAGGTACGTATCCCGAAAGAACGAATTTTGCCGCCTTGATACCCACCCCATCCACCATGCCTCCGGTGATCCCGGCGACGGTCAGATAGGTCATGAAGAGACCGAAGATCGCGGTGACTATCAAGGTAGAGCAATAGCGTATCGCCGACTGTATCTTATCCATCTTTACAGCGGAAGAGAGATTTCCTATCAAGCAAAAGGCTATCGCCGCGATAAATAAGGGCAGGATAATGGTTCCGAATACCTTCCCGATGACCATGGAAAAAAGCGCGAGTTGCGGCTTATAGATAGATGTCGAAACACTGCCGCCGAGGGCGCTCATCAAAGTTATCAAAGGGGGAAATACCCCTTGCGTAAAGCGCTCGACCCCCTTGCAGAAATCCCTACATTCCATTACGATGCCGCCAACCTTCGCCATCACAATGGATACGACGAGGGTATAACAGACGTAATGCACGATCTCGATGGTCTGCTTTTTCACAAACCCCGACGTCAAACCCGATAATATACTGTTCATCACAGCAATGATGACTACGGTGAGTAGCGCGGCAAGGGTCCCTGTCAACGCGCCGAGAGCCTGCTCTCCGAGGTATGAGAATAATCCACTGACCGAGATGGGGATATCCCCTTTCACGAAGGAGTTTATCAAGTTTTTCGCGCCGCCTTCCGTCAATTCATCGGGGGCTTCTAAATCTTTGATAAAACGCTCGAACTCACCGAGGTCTAAACTATCGATATACCTTTGTATCTCGTTGCCGAGCTGCTCTTCCACCTCTTCCTTAGTGCGTGATTCGGCAAGCGTGACGTTACAATTAACGCTGAAAAATAGGACAATAAAAGCGATAAAACACCACAAGAAACCGCGCTTCATAGCATAGAGGATATCACGCTTACGAGATTGGCAATGATGGGCATCGTC
>DFEQ01000067.1:10668-12831 GCA_002368735.1 Christensenella sp. UBA3798 | reverse complement strand
CGTGTCGAGTACTACTTCGCGGAAATGCTCTCCATTCTCGAAATGCCGAGCCGCGATCAGTGGATCGTCGACCTCGTCCCGAGCGGATGGCCTTCCGACCCGAAACACGTCGAGAAGGGACGTTTCCGCCTCCCCGAAAATATGTGGTTCGTGGGCACGGCGAACAACGACGACTCGACCTTCGCTATCTCCGATAAGGTTTACGACCGTGGTATGCCGATCAACATCAACAGCAAGGCGAAGCCTTTCGACGCGCCGCTGACCGACATAATGCCGCTCTCCTACAAGCACCTTGAAGAGCTCTTCAAGAAGGCGCAGGAAGAGCACAAGGTCAGTGACGAGAACCTCAAAAAATTCGAAGAAATGGACGACTACGTCATCGAGCACTTCCGTCTCGCGTTTGGTAACCGTATCGTGAAGCAGCTCCGTGAGTTCGTCCCCGTGTACGTCGCTTGCGGCGGTACCGAGATCGACGGCTTGGACTACGTCCTCTGTAACAAGATCCTCCGTAAGTTCGAGTCCTTGAACCTCGCCTACATCCGCGACGAGGTGGACGACTATATCCAGTACCTCTCCGATCACTTCGGCGAGGAGAATATGACCGAGTGCAAAGAGTATCTCGAAAGGTTGAAGAAACTCTTCTAATATAAGGGATCGATAGGGAATGGCAGACAAGAAAAGGTACGACGAATATTTATATTATTTGAGTACGATCCTCAAACAGGAGGATTTCTATTCCGATCTTTCCGATCAGATCATGCAGGGGAAGAACAGCTTCCAAGTGTCGCAGCGCTTCCAAAAGCAGATCTTTGACGAAAGTTGGATAGATACCCTTGAGGATTGTATCGTCGCGCTGGATACCATCGTGCGTAACCCGCGTAAGTTCATCGTTGTCGAAGAAGATATCGTCGACATCTCTCTTGCGCGTTCCATCTCCGTCGAATCGGTCAAACACCTTGCCCAGCACACGAACTTCATCTCTTCCGTTACCAAGGACGGCATGGTCATCCCGAGCAAGATCCTCAATACGTCCAAGGAAGAAAGTTACGAGATCTACGAGAACCGCTTTATCTACACGCTTCTCTTGAAGACCAAGGACTTCATCGGCAGAAGATATAACCTCATCAAGCAGTCGAGCGCGAACAGCGACCAGATCGTGGTCAACGTCACCAGCGACTTCGGGCTTGATAAAAACAGCAATATCACTTACACGATGTCCACGACGGCGAATATGCCGGTCGAGAGCGTCGTCGGCACCGAGGACAATCACTCCCTTTTGGAGCGCGTCGAGCGTATCAACAGCATCGTCGGCAGCTTCCTTGCGAGCCCCTTCGCAAAGGAAATGGTGAGTTGCGCGCTGGTGCGCCCGCCTATCACCCGTACGAACGTCATCTTGAAGGACCCGAACTTCAAAAAGGCCCTCGTTTTGTGGCAGTTCATCGAGTCCTACAACAAGGTCGGTTTCGAGGTGGAGACCGTCACCGAAACGCGCGATCTTGCCCCCGCCGTGGCGGAGAAATATCGCGACCTTATCTACTTAAACACCCTCGTCATCGAGTCGATGGCGGCGCGCGCCGAAGGCGGTCTCGTAGAGGAGAAAGAGCTTGAAAAGCAAAAGAACCTCGAAAACGAGTATCTGACCAAGAACATCGACGACTTCGTCCCCGACGACTTCCCGCAGCTCCACATGGATCTCCATGAGATCCGCAGGCTGTACACCACGGTGCCCGGCGACAAGGGGGAGGTCCCGCAGGACGACCTCAGGAAGATGAACGCCGCCTTAGACCGCGTCATTCGTCAGTATAAGATCAATACCGCCAAGGAAGACAGCGCTCGTCAAAAAGCCCTCCTCAAGCAGCAACTGAAGGAGGAAGAGCAGCTCAAGCTCGAAGCGCTTCGCCAAGCCAAGAAGGACGCCAAGGAAGCGGAGATCCGCCGTAAACAAGAGGAAAAGGAGCGCATTCGCGCTCAGAAAGAGGCGGAGAAAGCAGCAAAACAAGCGCAGAAGGAAGAAGCGGAGCGTATCCGTCGCGAGAAGCGCGAGATGCACGACAGGATCGTGCGTTCGGAGGAGCGCTTGATGCGCCTCCGCCTATGTCAGGAAGAGGCGGAGATGGAGAAGCGTCTTGCCGCCGAAAAGGAGCGCTTGGACGCCATCCGTCG
>DFEQ01000067.1:0-10530 GCA_002368735.1 Christensenella sp. UBA3798 | reverse complement strand
GAGAGAGAGAAGGCGATGACCTACATCGCCCCCATCGAGGGCGAAGCCCTGCTCCTCTTGCGTAAGAAAGAGATCCGCAAGATCGAAGAGATGCGTCGCGAACAGGAAAACACGATGCAGACCCTCATCGCTACCCACTATTCCGATATGGAAGCGCAGCAACGGCAGGCGATCATCGATATGGAAGAGCTGGCGCAGATCATCAACTTCGATAACGTTGCCGTGACCGAGACCGAAAGGGCGGAAGCCATGACGGCGGAGGACATTAACCCCCTTACCTATGGTATGGAGGAGATCAACGATATCCTCAACGATCAGCGCACCGAGGAACAGCTCGAACAGGATAAGGCTAACGCCGTGGCACCCACCCCCGAAGTGGGCGACTACGGATATACCGAGCTCGGACAGGATGCGGAGGACGTCGTCTTTGAACTCGTCCCCGAGGCTGAGCCCGAGGAGACCCCCGTGGAAGAACCCGCGCCCGAGGAGACCCCCGTCGCGGCGGATACCCCCGCCGAAGAGGATGTCGGCGCCCCCGCTACCGACGAATGGAGCTTTATCGATTCCTTGGAGGCGAGCGACGGAGCCGCTACGACCCCCACGCCCGTGGTGAACCTCTCCACCGAGGAGGATCGCGAGAACAGACCCACCACCTTCAAGGAGAGATGGGAGAACTGGAAGAGAAAGCGCGCCGAGAAGAAGGCGCAGAAGGCGGAGGAAAAGCGCCGTCGCCAAGAGGAAAAGAAAGCTCAAAAGGAGCGCTTGAAGAAGTTGGAAGAGGAGAACAAGGCGGCTGCCGCGGCGAGTTTCGCGCCCAAGAAGTCCACCAATCCCTATACGCCTACCGCGCAGGAGATCCTTGCTCCGCAGAACAATCCCGCACCCGAGCGCACCGCGCCTGCGACCCCCGACGTTCAGATCAACACTTCGGGAGGAACGTCCGGCGGAGCCGCGCGTCCGCGTACCTTTATCCCCCGTTCCTACACTCCGATCTCGATCACACCCGACAACGTGCATGACGTGATCGGCGATAAGAAGAAAAAGAAGTAAACAGACATAAAGAGGCGGTGCAGACCGCCTCTTAGTAAAAAAAGGCTATGGAAGACGTCAAAGATCAACCTAAAAACCCCGAAACGCCCGAGAGCGAAAAGGGCAAGAAGCCGCCCAAGAAATGGAAAAAAGTCGCGGGGTGGATCTTGACCGCGCTCCTCGTCTTGGCGCTCATTTTTGCCGTGATCCTCGTCGTTCAGGTCAAGAGTTCCAATATGCCCTTTATCTTCGGCTACGCCACCTTTTACGTGGTCTCGGGCTCGATGGAGCCTACCATCCACGTGGGCGAGGTGATCTTGATCGAGAGGGTAAACTCCCCCGATGAGCTGAAAAAGGGGGATATCATCACCTTCCACGGCAAGGGCGGTAGCCTCGAAGGGAAGATCGTCACGCATAGGATCGTCAGCGACGGCGTCGTGGACGGGAAGATCACCACCTGCGGCGACGCCAACCACGGCATCGCGGATGAGCCCATTACGTATAACGACGTGATCGGCAGGTACGTCAGGACCTCCGCAGTCCTAACGACTGCCTACGCGGTCTTTACCAGCAAGTACGGTTTCTTATTCATCGTATTCATCCCTCTCATCATCCTCCTCATCGTACAGATCGTCAATTTCCGTCGCGCATGCCGCATGGATAAGGACGGCAAGCTCCCCGAGGAGAAGTCGGCGGAGGAGATCAAGGCGGAGGCGGTCAAAGAGAAGGAAGCGGAGATCAAGAGGAAGGCTGTGGAGGAGTACCTCGCGAGCAAGAAGCGCATCGAAGAAGCGCAGCGTGATAAAAACAAGAAGTAAGATCAAGGGCGGCTTCACCGCCTTTTTTCGTGTAAAAGGATTTGATAAAACGGTGCAAAAGAGATATAATAGATTTATCTCTATAAGGAGGACATTTTATGCTTGAAGTAAGAAATCTGACCAAGATCTACTCCGGCAAGGGGGGCGTGACGGTCAAGGCGCTTGACGACGTGTCCGTCGTTTTCCCCGAAACGGGAATGGTCTTTCTTCTCGGTAAGAGCGGTTCGGGTAAGTCCACGCTTCTGAACGTAGCGGGCGGCCTCGACAAGCCGGACGAAGGCGAGGTCATCGTGAAGGGCAAGAGCAGCAAGGACTTCTCGGGCTCCGATTTTGACAGTTACCGCAATACCTTTATCGGCTTCGTCTTTCAGGAATACAACATCCTAAACGAGTTCACCATCGAGCAAAATATCGAGCTTGCCTTGCAGCTCCAAAGCAAGCCCAGCGACAAAAAGGCGGTCGCGGCGCTCCTCGAGCAGGTGGACCTCGCGGGCTACGCCAAGCGCAAGCCCAATACCCTCTCGGGCGGTCAAAAGCAGCGCGTCGCCATTGCGCGCGCCCTCATCAAGGAGCCCGAGATCATCATGGCGGACGAGCCGACGGGCGCCTTGGATTCCAATACGGGCAAGCAGGTTTTGGACACCTTGAAGAAGCTCTCGGAGAAGAAGCTCGTCATCGTGGTTTCGCACGACAGGGAGTTCGCCGAGTATTACGGCGACAGGATCATCGAGCTCAAGGACGGCAAGATCATCTCGGACGTCAGTAAGGTATATAATACCCCCTCCGACCTCGCGGGAAACAGCATCAACCTTTCGGAGAAGAGTGACGGAGAGGACGTCGTGGAGCAAGCCGCCAACGTAGCGGTGATCTCGGATAACACCATCGCCATCCGCGACGGCGGGGAATTGACCGACGCGGAAGTGCGCAGCATCGCGGAGATGCTTCGCAAGCAGAAGGGCGAGGTCATCATCACGGCGGATAAAAACGACCTTCCCGGCGTCAAGCGCGCCTGTAAGATCAACAATAACGGCAACAAGGAGTCCTTCAAGGAGACGGGACCCGTGGAAGCCAAGGAGTACGACGGCAAGAAGACCAAGTTCATCAAGTCGCACCTCCCCCTCGGGCACGCCATTAAGATGGGCGCGAGCGGCCTCAAAAGCAAGCCTTTCCGCTTGATCTTCACCATCCTCCTTGCGGTGGCGGCGTTCGTTCTCTTCGGCGTGGCGTCCACCTTTATGCTCTACGACCCCAATTATTCGGTCTCGGAGGCGATGCGCGAGGCAAACTACCCCGCCGCGACCATCAGCAAGGAATACACGATGAAGGTCAAGTCCTACCGCGTGGACGAGACCGGCACCCGCGAATTCGACTACGATTACGACAACAACATCGCCACCCGCTTCGGCGCTTCCGAAGTTGCGTCGAGGAGCAAGGACGGCTTGGACTTTGCGGGCGTATTCAACTTTACCGACAACAGCTACAATAACCACGAAACGGCAGAACTCACGCTGCGCGATGGGGAGAGTTACACCACCCCCACCATCCCGACCGCCGCGCAGGACTATTATTACAGTGAGAGTATGCGCACGGTGGGCTTCACGGACTGCGGCGCCGACTATATGACGCGCAGCGGCTTTACCCTCCTTGCGGGGACATATCCTACCGCCGCCGACGAAGTGGCGCTCCCCGCCCACCTCGCCGAGCCTTTCCTCATTCAGGAGAACGGCACGCTCAAGGCATACGACACCTTGATCGGCAAGAAGATCAAGTTCTCCTATAACGCCGTGAACGGCGTTCCCTTCACGATCAGCGGCATCTACAACGTGGGCGCCGTCCCCGACAAGTATACCGCCCTGAAGGGAAATACAGCGAGCGGCGCCGCTGCCGAGCGCATCAACGAAAAGGACAAAATGGTGATCAAAGACTCCTTCTTGGACTACCTGCGCAATAGCTACAATCTCATAGTCTTCGTCACGCCCGAGTTCTACGAAGCCTATAAGGAAAAGATCCAACAGAACGGCGGTTACTATACCTACGTGCAGGGCGAAAACTACAAGAATTTCGAAATTGCCGAGTCCGAGATCAATTGGGAGCCCAACGAGTGGGCGCAAAGCTATTATACAGACAAGACTCTGCAGATCTTCGGCAAGGACAGCTTCTCCTTCTTCGATAAGGATGGCACCGCCGTCACCTATGACGCGGCGACGAACGGCGTTTATCTTTCCAAGGAGAGATACGATAACATGCGTCAAAATCAAATAAATCAAGCCGAATCTCAGAGAATGTCCGCCATAGACAACTTCTATTATAAGATGGCGTGGGATCTCCGCTATATCCCCGGCTCGGAGTCCGAGACCGTGGATAGCCTGAGAGGGGACGACAAGGATATGGACTACGACGAAGAATCTGCGATCAAGCTCGCCTTCGTCAAAAAGTGGTTCGCCACCTACGCATATCGTCGCTACCTCTTCCGCGCGGCGCAGCAGCTCGTTTGGTCGGGCGAAGCCGCGTATCAATCGGGCGCCTTCTACGACGACTATAAGGTGATCGAGGACTATCTCAATAATAATACCGAAGTCGCTCCGTCCGATGCTAAATGGGATGCGTTGGCGGACACCGTAAACAGCGATCTCTCCGAGGCGAAAAAGTATTCCTGTCTCTTGGAAACCTTGTATAACGACTTCAACTATTATGAAATCTTCGATGATACTTGGTCCGTGATCAACTCGATGCGTGACGGAAGCTATTCGGCGAAGGAAATTGCAGATAGCAAGGACAAGATCGTATCCTTCATGACGGAGAAGGGCATCGGACTCCTCGACAGCGCTTCGCCGTTCTTCCTTGACGACAAGATCTTTGAAGCAGAGGTCAAGATCGTCGAGAATATGTATTATAAGGATAAAAACGGCGAAAAGGGCATTTTGCCCATCCTCGGATATTTCAAGATGAGCGGCAGCTATTCGAGCAGTTACTTCCTCTCTTCCGCGTTTATGAGCGCACACGCCATTTACGAGCCCTATCAAGGGGAGCGTCAGATCCAAGTGACCGAGAGTAGCTACGCCGTTCCCGCCGACGCCAAGTACAATTATCTCGTCACCCCGACGGATAATTCGATGGGGCAGATCAGCGCCATCCTTTCTACCGAGGAGGGCACCAAGATCTCGGTCGAGAGTTCTGTGTATGAGGAACTCCAAAGCTTCCTCGAGCTCATTGAGGAGCTGGAGGATATCTTCCTCTACGTCGGTCTCGGCGTGGGCGTGCTGGCTGCTTTCTTCCTCCTCAACTTCATCTCGGTCTCCATCGCCGCTAAGAAGAAGGATATCGGCATCCTGCGTGCGGTGGGCGCGAGGGGCTCGGACGTCTTCAAGATCTTCTATGCGGAAGCCTTCATCATCGCCTTCATCTGCTTCGTGCTGGCGTGCGTGGGCTCCTACATTCTCTGCTTCTTCCTCAATCAGACGATGGTGGAAGTGGTGTCGATGAAGCTTCTGAACTTCGGGCTCGTGAATATAGGCTTGGTCTTCGGTATCTCGCTCGTGGTGTCTGTGATCGCCACATTCTTCCCGGTGTATTTTGCGGCACGCAAGTCGCCGGTGGAGGCGATCCGCGCCCTATAACCGACGGCAAATTAGGGCACATCTGCTTTGTTTCTGACTGCAAGGCGGCGAAATCACGTACGATAAGTACGCTCATTCGCCGCCTTTTGTCGAGCCTCGCATCTGCAACCCTTCTTTGCCGCCGCTTTTGTATGATGCGGAGCGCTCGTCTCTACCGCTTTCTCCGAGCTCGCCGTGCAATATGCTCTCTAATATTGAAATAGCGATAATTGAAACGCACTCGGTGAAAAACTCGAAAAACGCACACAAGTGAATTTATTCGTCGTTCTTAAAGAACGCTCTGCACCTTTCCCCCTTTATAGTCTCCGACCTGCAGAGCAGTGCTCCCCGTATTACTTTGCTACGCAGTTATTGTCACGATGCACTCACTTAATTAGTGTTCTTTCTCGCGGAGCGAGCACCAATTTAAAAGCGTTTAGGGGTTTGGGGGAATCGCAACCCCCACTTTCTTTTGGGTACTTTTCTTCAAAAGAAAAGTGCCAACACGCGAAGCGCCATTTTTACGTAGTATCTCCCTAAAGAGGGATGCTCGCTTTTTAATGAAAGTTTGCCGTCCTTCGAATGTGGCAACTCATTCGCCGTATTGACAAATCGCGCGCGCGGTAGTATAATATTACCATCTTTTTTTAGGAGAACATTTCTATGTGTCTTAATAAGTGCAAATTGTTCAATCGTATTTTCCAAAAGTTCATGTACGTCGGTCTCGCCGTGATGAAGTGGCGTGAGCCCGAGCTCATCATGGGCGCAGGGAGCCTCCCGACCGTAGCCAATAAGCTCCAAGAGCTGGGGCTCAAGCATCCCTTGATCGTCACCGACGGCTTCCTTCACAGCATTCGTATCTATGCGCCCCTGACCGACGAGATGGATCGTTTGGGCATTCCGTACTCCATCTACGGCGAGGCGGTGCCCAACCCCACGGTGCACAATATTGCGGACGCGTATAAGATCTATACCGAGGAAGGCTGCGACTGCTTGATCGCGGTGGGCGGCGGCTCCTCGATGGACTGCGCTAAGGGCTGCGGCGCGCAGGTGGCGTGCCCAAATCGCACCCTTGCCTCCATGAAGGGACTTTTGAAGGTCGGCAAGGACATCCCCACCCTCTTTGCGGTGCCCACCACGGCGGGTACGGGCAGCGAGGTCACGGTGACCGCGGTCATCACCAATCCCGAGAATCGTGACAAGTACTTGATGAACGACCTGCACCTCATCCCGCACTACGCCGTCCTCGACCCTACCCTTACCTATGACCTCCCGAAGCCCGTCACTTCCACCACCGGCATGGATACTCTGACCCACGCGGTGGAGGCGTACATCGGCAGCGCCAATACCAAGCGCACCAAGGAGAACGCGCTTGCGGCGGTGGACCTCGTCTTTAAGTATCTATACGCCGCCTACGAAGACGGACACAACGAGGAGGCTCGTTTGGAAATGCAGAAGGCGTCCTACCGCGCAGGTCTTGCCTTTACTCGCGCCTACGTGGGCACGGTGCACGCCTTGGCGCACGCGCTCGGCGGCTTCTACGGCGTGCCGCACGGACTTGCCAACGCCATCCTGCTCCCCGTCGTCCTGCGCGCATACGGCAAGTCGGCGCATAAGAAGCTCGCTGAGCTTGCCGACCTCATCGGTCTCCCCGGCGAGACCAGAGCGGACAAGGCAAACGCCTTTATAGCCGCCATCGAGGACCTCAACAAGAAGATGGACATCCCCGACAAGATCGGCGGTAAGTGGGTCATCAAGGAGGAAGACCTCCCCGCGCTTGCCAAGCACGCCTACGACGAGATCAACCCGCTCTACCCCGTGCCGAAGATATTCTCGGAGAAGGAGCTGATCGCTCTTTATAAGCAGGTAATGGCGTAAGAAAAAAGGCAGCTTAGGCTGCCTTTTTCGGTGAAGTTTGTCTGTCGACAAGTGAAGTTACTTCGTAGTGAAGTTGCCTGCCGCCGTCATTTCTCAAGAGAGATCGACTATTCAGGGGGAAATCTCGCTGCGGCAGGCAGTGAAGTTTGCGCCAATGGCGCAAGTTGAGGAATAATGAAAACATCTGTTTTACGCACAAGAGCAAAAAGCCTGTCGTTACGCATTATTGCGGTTTGTGATGGATTAGATGCCCACACCGGTAGAGGCGTGCTAATCAATCAAGTCATAAGAAGCGCAACTTCCGTTGGAGCAAATTTACACGAAGCAAATTATGCAGTGAGCAAGTCTGATTTTATCAACAAAATGCATATTGCGTTGAAAGAATGTTGCGAAACAGAGTATTGGATCGATATGCTCAATGGGATAAAGGCTATCGAGGACGATACTGCGAAAGAATTGTTACAAGAATACGGAGCGATTCGCCGAATGCTCGTAAAAGCCATCACAACTGCAAAAGAAACTGAGTAATGGCAAATTCTCTTGATCATTTATCCATAACTGCGACCGAAGAGAGCAACTTCACTATTTGCGCAAGCAAATAACTTCACTGTAAGCGAAGCGCACAACTTCACTTGCGAAGCAAACTTCACGAAATCAACTCATCCGCAACTGCGACCGAAGAGAGCAACTTCACTATTTGCGCAAGCAAATAACTTCACTGTAAGCGAAGCGCACAACTTCACTTGCGAAGCAAACTTCACTATTAAAGGAGGTCCCCATGTCCCATCGCACTATCGCACAAGATTACTTTAAGCAAGGTTTCAACTGCGCGCAAGCCGTCGTGATGGCGTTTGGCGACGTGACCGGGCTCACGGAAGGGGAGGGCGCAAGGATGGCCTCCTCTTTCGGCGGCGGGCTCGGCAGGATGCGCGAAGTGTGCGGCACGGTCAGCGGTATGGCGATCGTGGCGGGCATCTTGTACGGCTACGAGGACGCGCGCGACCCTCAGGCAAAACAGGCGCATTACGCCCTTATTCAGAAGCTCGCGGGGAAGTTCCGCGAGACAAACGGCTCCATCGTGTGTCGCGAACTCCTCGGCGACAAGAGCGCGATCACCTCGACCCCCGAGGCGCGCACGGATAATTACTACAAAAAGCGTCCCTGCGTGGAACTCGTCGGCATGGCGGCGGATATCTTGGACGAGGAGATCGCTTCACGGAGAGGATAGATGCTTTATTCCGCGGCTCCACCTCACATGGTGGGGCTTTTTTTATGATAGCAGGGCGAATTTCTTGGCGGCGCCATCTTGGCAAAATAACAGAAATATCCGCACATTACACGAAAAAAGGCACAAACGATGTCCGTTTGTGCCTTGGCTGTTTGGAAGATATAAGATGTTCAAAAAGAGGCGGATCAACCCCTTTGTCTATCTTTGGAAAGTGACTTCACAAGCTGATCGATCAGGATAGCGTCGTGCTCGTCGAGAGAATAGTAGGTCTTCTCTCCGCCTTTGTTGACAACGATGATCGTATTGGGCGAGATCTCCAATTTCGGCTTGGGAATGTAGTCGATATCCGCAAGGAGCTTTTCGAGGCTGTATCCCGTCGCGTCACAGATCTTCTTTAGGGTGTCGAGCTGTATCTTGCGGTTAAAGCCGGTCTCTTTGCTTTTCAAAAGCTCGTAAATGTACTGACGAGAGTAGCCGACCTTTCTTGAGAAAGCGGAGATCGAAAGTCCGCTTTCCACTAAAATTTGTTCGATAGCTTCTCCGAGTTTCATAATTATCACCTCCCGTATATTATACCATAAAATAGGAACTTTTGAAGTTAAAAAAGCGAAATAATTGTTATACTTTTGATATAATTATGCAAACTTTGCGTTATATTATCGTTACTTTGCGTTATATTTTCGTTACTATGCATAAAAATTCCCGAGGCGCACGTCGAAATATCGCTTTTCGTTCGATAATTCGGACAAATCGCGCGGAAGACTTGCGCGCGTATTTTGTTGACTTTTGACGCTCGGCGTACTATCATTATAGTAGTTTTTTCCGGGAGGTGCGTCTTGTGGAAAGGATAAAGAAAGTGTTGATCCCCGAAGCGGACGTCAAGCAGCGCGTCAAGGAGCTTGCGGCGGAGATAAGCAAAGATTACGCGGGCAAGACCGTCACCTTGATCTGCATTTTGAGCGGCGCGTCCGTCTTCTTTGCAGACCTCGTCAGGGAGCTTGACCTCGACGTCAGATTTGAATTCATGTCCGTCTCCAGTTACGGCGCCGGCACCGTCACGAGCGGCGAAGTGAAGATATTGAAGGACGTCAACCACCCCATCGCGGGCAAGGACGTCATCATCGTGGAGGACATCATCGACAGCGGTTGCACACTCTCCTACTTGAAGAGGGTCCTCGAACAGCGCAATCCCGCCTCGATCAAGATCTGCACGATCCTCGACAAGCCCAGCCGCCGCAAGGTGGAGTTTAAGGGCGACTACGTCGGCTTCGAGATCCCCGACGAGTTTGTCATCGGCTACGGCCTCGACTACGACGGCAAATACAGAAATCTGAAAGACGTGTGCGTCTTGGAATTGACGGAGGACTGATTTATGGATAAGTTTTATACGATAGACATTGCGGGGCTGAAGCGCGACCTTCCCATCTGCAAGGCGGGCGACAATCTGTACATCGGCGCGTTCGTGATGTTCTCGGACGTGGAGCTCACCGTGAAGGCGGCGGAGGCGCTTCTCGCGAAGTGCCCCGACTTCGACGTCATCCTGACCGCCGAGTCAAAGGGCATCCCCCTCGCCTACGAAATGGCGCGCCAAAGCGGCAAGACCTATCTCGTCGCGCGTAAGGGCGCCAAGCTGTATATGCAGACCCCCGTCAAGGTGTACGTCAAGTCCATCACGACAGCCAAGATGCAGGAACTCTATTTGGACAAGTCCGAGCTGGATAGTTTGAAAGGGAAGAAGGTGCTGATCGTGGACGACGTGGTGTCCACGGGTGAGTCGCTCCACGCGCTGGAACAGCTCCTCTCTCACGCCGAAGGCGAAGTGGTCGGCAAGGCGTTCGTCCTTGCGGAGGGAGATGCGGCGAAGCGCGATGATGTGATATATCTGCAATACCTCCCCCTCTTCTTTGAATGAGAGCGCGTATAGCAGCGCTTATACATTGTTCCAACTCAAAGAACCGCAGTTACGTACGAGAAGTACGCG
>DFEQ01000060.1 GCA_002368735.1 Christensenella sp. UBA3798 | reverse complement strand
ACACCTCTTTCCATCAGACCATGCCCGACTATGCCTTCCGTTACGCTCTGCCCGATAAGTATTACACCGAATGGCGCATGCGTAGGTTCGGCTTCCACGGCACCAGCCACAAGTACGTATCGGGCGAAGCGGCAAAGTACCTTGGGAAGAAGGACGCGAAGATCATCACCTGCCACCTCGGCAACGGCTCCTCTATGGCTGCTGTCAAGGCAGGGAAGTGTGTGGATACCTCGATGGGCTATACCCCGCTCGCGGGCGTGCCGATGGGCACGAGGTGCGGCGATATCGACCCCGCTCTCCTCGAAGCCATCTGCAACAAGACGGGTATGAATATCTCGGACGCCGTCAACCTCTGCCTCAATAAGATGAGCGGCGTGTACGGCATTGCGGGCGTCAGCGATTTCCGTGACCTTGCGGACCTCGCCTCCAAGGGCGACGATAAGGCAAGGCTCGCTTTGGATATGTTCAGCTACGCGGTCAAGAAATATATCGGCAGCTACGCGGCGGCGATGAACGGTGTGGACGCCGTGGTCATGACGGGCGGCATCGGCGAGAATAGCGTGGACGTGCGCGCAATGATCCTCAAAGACCTCGATTATCTCGGCATCACCTTCGACCCCGCCAAGAATAACGTTCGCGGCAAATTCGCGGATATTACGGCGGAAGGGGGCAAGGTCAAGGTGCTCGTGATACCCACCAACGAGGAGCTCGTCATCGCCCGCGATACCAAGGCGATAGTGGAATCTCTCTGAAAATAACGAAATATAGAAATTATTCGTCAAAATCGTTGACAGAGCGATACCTTTCCCATATAATAAATAATCGTGAAAGTGTTATAGAACGCACGGAATAGGAGGTGTATGATATGGCAGTACCTAAATGTAAAGTGTCTAAGTCCAGGAGGGATTCCCGCGCGGCGAATTGGAAGATCAAGGCGCCCGACCTTGTGGAGTGCCCCAACTGCCATGAACTTATCAAGAGTCATAGAGCTTGCCCGGTTTGTGGCTACTATGACAAAGAAAAAGTCGTGGAAATCAAAGCTAAGAAGAATGACTGAAAAAGTAACGCGGGGTCAGCGAAAAGGCACCCCGCGTTCTTTTTTTTGCGGGCAATTCCGCATCGTTTGTATTCCCGCTCGGCAGGGCACCGCAACGACGGCGTAGCCGTCAATTCACGCCGCTATGGGCGTCAATTCACGAGGCGAATGCCTCAATTCACGCGCGTAGCGCAATTCACCAAGCCTCCCTTCTCGAATTTGACCAAAGGCTTGCCGTTCCTCCCTCTCTTCGGTTATAATATATCCATAACGTAAAGGAGCTTTTTTCTATGCGTATTGCAGTAGACGGTTACGGCGGGGACTACTCCCCCTCCGAAGTTGTAAAAGGGGTGCTTGCCGCGCTCGAACAGGATAAGGACGTCGAAGTGCTCTTGACGGGCAAGGCGGAGGAGCTTTCCGCCCTCGCGGGAGAGCACGAACGCCTCACCATTCGTGATGCGCGCGAGGTCATCTCCTGTGACGAGACTCCCACCGTCGCCGTAAGGACGAAGAAGGACAGCTCCCTCGTCGTAGCTTTGGACGCCGTCAAGGACGGCGAAGCGGACGGCTTGGTCTCCGCAGGTTCTACGGGTGCGGTGCTCATCGGCGCCACCTTAAAGATCGGCAGGGTAAAAGGGGTGGAGCGTCCCGCTCTCGCTCCCGCGCTTCCCACCGTGAAAGGGGGGAACGTTATCTTGTGCGATTGCGGCGCAAACGTGGACTGCAAGCCTACCTTCCTCGTAGGGTTTGCGCGTATGGCGTCCGCCTATCAAAAAGGGGTATTCGGCGTAGCCGACCCGCGCGTCGGGCTCCTCAATAACGGCGCGGAGGAAAGCAAGGGTAACGCCTTCTCCGTCGAGTGTCATCAACTGTTAAAAGCCGCCGAAGGCATCAATTTTATCGGTAACGTCGAAGCGCGCGATATTCTTTCGGGCGACGTGGACGTGGTGGTCGCGGACGGTTTTGACGGCAATATCGCCCTAAAGAGTGCCGAAGGCACGGCAAACGCCGTCTTGACCCTCCTAAAGCAGGGCGTACTCGGCGGGGGACTTCGTGCCAAGCTCGGCGCACTCCTTCTGAAGCCCGTCTTCAAGGGCTTGAAGCATACCCTTGACTATAACGAGCACGGCGGCGCCGCCTTCCTCGGGCTCAAGAAACCCGTCGTCAAGGCGCACGGCTCCTCCAAGGCAAAGTCCATTTGCGGCGCCATCCTGCAGGTCAGGGATATGATCGTGGGCGAGGTATCACAGCGCCTCGAAAAGGATATGCAAAATGATTGATTTTTCCGCGATATACGCTAATATCGGTTATACCTTCAAGGACGATAAGCTCCTCCTGCGCGCCCTCACGCACAGCTCCTTTGATACTACGTGCCACTACGAGAGGTTGGAGTTCCTCGGCGATAGCGTCGTGGGATACGCGGTCAGCGAACTACTGTATTTTTCCGGCGAAGCGGACGAAGGCACGATGACCAAGACGCGCGCCTCGATGGTCTCCAAGGAGCCGCTTGCATTCCTCGCGGACAAACTGGGCTTTTCCGCTCTGTGCAGAAGGCGCAACTGCGCGCTCTCGGTCAAGATGAAGTGCGACCTCTACGAGGCTGTCACGGCGGCGATAGCGTTGGACGGCGGCTTTGAGAGGGCGGTCGATTTCGTCAAGCGCACCATTCTCCTCGCCCCGCACGCCTCCGTCGATTACAAGAGCAAGCTCAAGGAGTATTGCGAGAAGAATAAACTCTCCTACCACGCTCCCCACACCTCCGAGGGACGGGCGGATAAGACCATATTTACCGTCGAGGTCTACGTCGCGGGCAAGAGCCTTGGCGTGGGCAAGGGCAAGAGCGTCCTTCGCGCCGAAAACGAGGCTTGCAAGGCGGCACTCACCGCTCTCGGCGTGCTCGCTTGACAAATTTCTTTCCCAATCACGGATAAACGCTTTTCAAGACCCTATATTATGTGATATCATTACATAGTATAAGTGTTATTATACGCTTCAATGGGAGACGCATGATCAACTTTAAGAGACTCGAACTGCAAGGATTTAAGTCCTTCGCCGGCAAGACCGTGATCGATTTTAAGAATAATTTCACGGGCATCGTCGGTCCGAACGGCTGCGGCAAAAGTAACGTCGCAGACGCTGTTCGTTGGGTCCTCGGCGAAATGAGCGCCAAAGCGCTCCGCGGCGCGAAGATGCAGGACGTCATTTTCAACGGCACCGAGAAGCGCCCGCAGATGTCTTATTGTGAAGTTTCCCTCGTTTTTGACAATTCCAACCATGTTTTCAAGACCGACCGCGAGGAGGTCGTCGTCACGCGTAAGCTGTACCGTTCGGGCACCAGCGAGTATTATCTTAATCACAATATTTGCCGTTTGAGGGATATCCTCGACGTGATGCGCGACAGCGGCGCCGGTAAGGATGGCTATTCCATCATCGGACAGGGCAAGGTCGCCGAGATCATGGATTCCAAGCCCATCGACCGCCGTCAGATATTTGAAGAAGCCGCCGGCATTGCGAAGACCAAGGCGGAGAGGATAGAGACCGAAAGGAAGCTCGCCCGCTCCTCCGAGGATATCCAGCGCCTCACCGACATCACTACCGAGCTGGCTCGTCAGCTCGCCCCCCTCGCCAAGCAGCGCGAAGCGGCGCAAAAGTTCTTTGAATATAAGGATCAGATGCGCTATCAGGAGGTCAACTATTACCTCTATTCGCGCGAGGACAGCGTGGTCAAGAAGCAGAAGATAGCCGCGAACGTCAAGGCTTTTACCGAGGAGCTTTACGCCAAGGAGAGCGAATCTCTGCGCTTGGCGGCGAAGCACGACACCACCCTTGAAGAAATAGATAAGAACGAACAGGCAGTCCGCGCGCTGATGGAGGAAAGGGAACGCCTAAAGGTCAGCAGCGAGAAGAACAGCGGACTCATGGCTGTGTATCAAAACAAGATCGCCCACCTCGTCGCCGATATCGAACGTTTGGAGGGTGAATTCGCCGAGATATCCGCTTCAAGCGAGGTAACGACGGCGACCCTTGCGGAAGCCAAGAATATCCTCGAGATCCGCTCCAAGGAGCTCTACGTCGCCGAGGCGCGCCTCGACACTTTGAATGAGAAATACCTTGCCATCTCGGAAGAGATCGCGGGCAACGAAAGCAACATCGAGCGCTCCAACAGCGAGGTCTTCGACGTCTTCGGCAGGTTGTCCGACGTCAAATCCTCCCTTGCGGGGCTGTATGCCGAGGCGGGCTCTCTTAGGAAGCGCATTGCCTCCCTTGACCTTGCCATCAAGTCCTCCGCGCTCACCGTCGAGCGTGAGGAAGCAAACGCGGAGGAATGCCGCGCCCGCATCGAGGAATATAACAAGAAAAAGGCTGCCATCCGCGAGAAGCGCGCCATCCGCGTGGGCGAATTCAGCGAGATGCGTCAGTCCTTGTATCAGATGAACCGCGACCTTGACGCCCTAAACGCCGAGTACGCGGGCAAGGAAGGGCGCGTGCGCGCTATGGCGGAGATCGTGGGTCAACACGACACCTACCAACCCGCCGTCAAACAGCTCCTCAACGACGCGGAGAAGGACCCCTCGCTCGCTAGGCACATCGAGGGAGTCGTAGGGCAGCTCATCAAGGTGCCCAAGGAGTACGAAGTCGCCATCGAAGCCGCCCTCGGCGCCTCGGTGCAGCACGTCGTCACCCCCACCGATACAGACGCCGTCTATATCGTCAATTATCTCAAGAAGATGGAGTACGGCGTTGCCACCATGATACCCGCGAACAAGGCTCGCCCGCAGACCCTTGCGTACGAGTACAGAGGCGTCCTCGATATGCAGGGTGCCATCGGCATCTGCTCCGACCTCATCACCTTCGACCCCCGTCACTACGAGGTCATCGCACAGCTCCTCGGCAGGACGGTCATCGCGGAGGACCTCGAATGCGCACGCCTGATGGCGGACCGCTACGATTACGGCGTGAAGATCGTCACCTTGGACGGCGATATCATCGACCCGAGAAGGACGATAACGGGCGGTAGCCGCCGTCAAAAGAGCTCGCTCCACCTCAGCAAGGAGCGCGAGCTTGCGGATGCCCGCGCCGAATTGAAGGAGCTCTTTATGCGCCGCGAGACCCTGCGCGCCAAGGTGGAAGCCATGCAGGCAGACGCCAAGAAAGCAGAGGAGGAAGTATATTCCCTCCGCGACGACTTGCAGGATATCGACGTGAAGATGACCGCCGAGACCGAGCGCCTCGCCAATACCGAAAAGCTCATCGCCGAGACCACCGAGCGCATGACCGCAGACCAAAAGGAATACGATGAGATGTCCGCCCGTTTGAAGGCTATCTCCAAGGAGATAACCGTCGCGGAGGACCTCAACCAAGATATCGAGGGCAAGAAGGCAAGCGTGCAGGGCGTGGCGGCGGCTTCCAAGACCGACGTGGAGAATATGCGCCGTATGCGCGACACCCTCTCCTCCGCCGTGACCAACGCGCAGGTGGAGCTCTCCTCCTTGAAGATGGAGATCAACCGCATCGAAGGGGATATCAAGCGCCTCGAAGAGGAAAAAAACGCTTCCGATCGCGAATGCACCGAGAAGCGCACCCTTTTGGAGAGCGCCCGCGTGGAGTATGATAAGCAGAAGGCAAACGCCCCCGCTCTCGAATTCACCAAGGCGGAGCAAGACCGCCTCGGCGAGATAGAGAAGGAGCTCGGCGTCAAGGATATGGAGAAGGCGTCTTTCCGCGCCTCTTTGACCGAGATAGAGAAGGAGCGTTCCGCCGTCACCGACGTCATCAACGGCATCATGGATAAGCGTGCCCGCGAGGAGTCCAAGGTGGAGAAGATCGACGGCGACCTCGCTTCCCTCCGTGAGCGCGTGCTCGGTGAGTACGAGATGTCGGAGGAAGAGATGCTCGCTTTGCGCGATGCGGAAAACTTCGTTCCCTCCGCCGCTCCCGCCGCTATCGCCAGTTTGAAGGGCAAGATAGCGCAGCTCGGCAGCATCAACTTCAAC